>DASSLP010000246.1:0-7034 GCA_035689365.1 Methyloceanibacter sp. | reverse complement strand
TCGCGTTCTGGAATGCCTAAAAGTCCCTCCGCTCGCGTAGCTAAGCCGAATTGGTTGCCTTAGGTTCATCCTCGGTCTCGATGTCTGCTAAGTGCCAATAGCGGACATCAAGCCATTCGCCCGCCTCGCTGAAAGCGGATGCCAAGGATTCGTTCGTGGCTGAGCCGGTCGGTAAGAGCACCGATTTTGTTTATTTTCGTTCCTTTTTTAATTGGATGACTTGTGCAGGAGGCAAACCCTTCATCGCCGAAGCGATCCTTGCGCTGACCTGATCAGCTACAGCTCGAACGGGCTCATTCGCACGTTCAACATACCGACCAGTCATTGCCAGCGTCTTGTGGCCGAGGAGATCCCGTACCAGGAATGCGTTTGCGCCGGCCTGTGCAGCAAAGGTCCCCACCGTATGTCGAAGGTCATGCGGTCTAATTTCGCTTAGCCCCGTACCCTCGCGGAGGTGCGACCAGAACGTCCGAAATTTCCTAGCGGAGAGCGGTGCGTCGTCTTCATCATCGGATATAACAAAGCGGCCCTTCCGAGACTCACGGCTCCTGGGGCACCACAAAAATTCTTCGCTTTGGGGGCCTGGCTGCGTTCTCGATTCGCCTTGCGATTCCTCTAGGCGGGAGCCAGTTGACGATGTTGAAGCGGAGTTGGGCAATTGCCATAGCAATCCTATCCTCGCTCAGTGTAGACACCGCGCGTGCCGAGGAGAGCTGCTTCGCAGGCGATCAATTACTATAGCTGCATCGTCGGCGAATGGCTGTAGCGGCGAAGAGCGCGATGGCTTCTACGTCAGCGAAGAGGACAAATGTGCAAAGCAGTTCGGCAGGCCGGACGGAGAGTTGTGCATCGACCGCCACGGCTTCGATCCCGACCCGGATTGCGCTGCAAATGACAAGTCAATGCCCGGGTAAAATGGTCGATGAGCACAAATGCAGATATGGAAGCTTCAACGGCTGCATGGAGGCATCGACCAGAACATGGCAGTCATGCAAGGGTTCGCCAGACGATTGCGAGAAATTCAGATTTGACGAAGACGAGTTCTGCAAGTCGCTCTCAGGGCGCCCCGGTGCCAAGTCGCCCGCGCTCTGAGAAGTTAGTCGCATGTCTTCTCTTGGCCTTGCTGCTCACGACTCATTCGCTGCCGCTGAGACAGCCAACGGAAGCCGCGCATTGGCGCTTGCCGCCCTGGTCGGCAATGTCTCCCCTGATCTTGATGCGGTCTAGAAGAGCCCGTTGATGAAGCTGCTCGACGGCAAAACCGATCTCAGCTTTCCGGCCGGGAAGGCGATCACCGTCGGGGCGGAAAAGGTCACTTGCCGGGCCGGCAACGTGGACATCACGTCGCACAGTTGCGACCTAACCTTCGACGGCCAAGTTGTAAGCCTCGAGGGAAGCGCGCACGAGCTGTTCGCTACTCTCGCCGAGATCGGCATTCAGCCTGACGGCGCGGCGGGCTCGATCTTTGAGGCTCTGTCGAACCTCAAATGCACGATCGACCCAAACGAGGTGAAGCAGAAGTCGGGCGGCGGCGCCGAGTGCCAATATGCACCAGCCAATTAGACCTGCCAGCGAGGAAGCGCGGAACCAGAGCCCAAAGCTCGACCGCGAGACGGAAGCGCTGCTCTATTGGGCTTCGTCCTCGACCTCCACGCCGCTCTGGCATCTGAGCCCCGAGGCCGCACGCAACGACTATCGCCGCGGCTTGGCCAAGACCGAGATCGTGCCGCCCGGCATCGGCGAGGTAAGCGAACTCAAAGTGCCGAGCGACGCCGCGCCGCTACGGGTGCGCAAATACGTCCCTGACGATCCCGGCACTGACGCCGAAGCCGCTATTCTGTTTGTGCATGGCGGCGGCTGCGTGATCGGCGATCTCGAAACCCACGACGTGTTCTGCCGCACGCTGTGCCACGACACGCGCGCCACAGTGCTCTCGCTCGACTACCGGCTCGCACCTGAGCATCCGTTCCCCGCGGCGGTCGAGGACACCGTCGCCGCGCTCACACGGTTATCGCATGAAGCGCAGGCGCTCGGCCTCGATCCCGCGCGCATTGCCGTCGCCGGCGACAGCGCGGGTGGAGGGCTTGCGGCCGTCGCGCTGCACGAAACCAAAGGCAGGCTCGCGGCGCCTGTGCGCGGTCAGGTCCTGATTTATCCCGCGCTCGATCTGCGCGGCAGGCTGCCATCCCGGAAGGAGCTCGCCGAACAGTTTCCCATTCCGCGCGACATGATCGAGTGGTTCTTCGATCATTATTTCGGGAACGCCAGGCCGTTCACCGACCCGCGCGCCATTCCCTCGCTCTACAAGGACTATACCGGACTCCCTCCGGCGCTCGTCATCACTGCAGGTTACGATCCTCTCCGCGACGAAGGCGCCGAATATGCCGACACGCTTGCTGCGGCCGGCGTCCCCGTCGACTACGAGTGCTGCGAAGGCACGATCCATGGATTCATGAACATGGGCCGCGTGCTGCGCAGCGCGCACGGCCGCACTCGCCGCCGTATCGCAAGCTGGCTGGCCGAACGCTTGCGCAAGGCATAGAAAAGGCCCGTGAGGAGGCGTACTCCGTGGATGCCCTGTCCGACATTCTTGCGGCCATCAGGCTGGACGGCGCGGTCTGTGTCAAAGCGGAGTTCAAGGCGCCGTGGTGCGTCCAGACGCAATACGGGCTGCCCACCGCCGCGAGCCGCCTGCCGCGCTCCGACCACATCGTGTTTTTCGATCTTCTGACCGACGGCTCGTGCTTGGCGCGCCTCGCGGACGGGAGCGAGGAAGTGGAGGTCACGGCGGGCGATCTTCTGCTCTTCCCGCATGACCACCGGCATATTCTCGGGACTGATCTTACGCTTTCGCCCGCCCCGGTCGGCTCAGAGCCGCTCGAAGGTCTGGTCGAGGTGCGTTCAGGCGGCGACGGCGAAGCGACGCGGTTTATTTGCGGCTACCTCGCCTGCGACCGGCGCGCTTGTCGCGCACTGCTCGGACCACTGCCTGCGATGCTGCGCATACCGCTCGGCGACATCTCCAAAAGCGGTTGGCTCGCCGATCTTCTTAACCTCGGGGTGCAGGAATCGCTCGCCAAGCGGCCAGGCTCTCAGTCGCTGCTCACAAAGCTTTCGGAGCTTGCCTTCATCAAGGCGCTGCGTCGCTATATGCGCAGTCTAGGCCGCCCTACCTGAAGGGTTGGCTCGCCGGGCTGCAGGACCCTTATGTCGGTCGCGCGCTCGCCCTGCTTCATGGCGATCCAAAGCGCGCTTGGACGGTCGATGAGCTCGCGCGCGAGGTGGCGCTGTCCCGCTCTGCGCTGGCCGAGCGCTTCACCGACATGTCCGGCGCCCCGCCGATGCAATATTTGACGCAGTGGCGGCTCACGCTGGCGGCACAGGCGCTCCGTGCTGGAAGCGACGGCATCGCCCGCATCGCCGAGCGCAGCGGCTACGACTCGGAAGCCGCCTTCACCCGCGCCTTCAGCGTGAATTCGGCTTGCCGCCGAGGGTGTGGCGCAAGAACGGAGGACGCGGCCCGGCGGACTCCGCCGCCAGCCGTGCCGCCTCGGCCTAAAACACTATTGGCCTCAATTAGGCTGCTTTACCGGCCTGCATCGCCTTAACATCAGCCGCAGTGAGTGGCTTGCCGCCAAGCACCCAATGGCCGCTCTTCACTTCGTCGATCACGACCCAAGTCACCTGCCGCATTGCCTCGCCCTCGATGGCAACCATCGCATCAGTGAGCTTGGTCACCATCTGCTTCTTCTGGCTCTCGTTGAACACACCCTCGATGAGCTTCACGTTGATGAGAGGCATGAATGATTTCCTTTCCTTGGCGCGCGAGAAGTTCAGAGCCTCGCAACGCGGCACGGGATCTATGGGCTGAGATAATTCGATTGAATGGCTGAGACGCCGCGGTTCTTGACCGAAACGCCAAAACTGACTAGCGCTGCCTCCCGCTCCTCATTGTGGCGAGACGATGCCAAAGCTCAAGGATTGCATTCGAAATGCCGCCTCTGCCGGTCTCATTCTTGCAGCCTGGTGCGCCAGCGCCGCAGCCGAGGCGCCGGTAGCGACGCCCGCGATCCATGGCAACGTCATCGAGGGCGTGCGCAACGCCCGCTATTGCGAGATCATCCCGATCGTCCGCGACGGATTGCATCTCACTGCAACGGTCTACAACACGCTCGGCCTGAATGACTGTCCTGCGAAGGTCTGGGACAGCATCACCGAAGACGCCATGAAGCAGCGCTTTGATGCGGTTACGGTGCTGCTCAACGGCCCACGTTACTTCCTGATGGATTCGATCGAAGCGTCTGGCGCGACCGAAGCCGGCAAGAAGATCGACGCTGGCGGGCTCGAACTGACCGAACGGGCCACCATCGATGTCGGACTGCTCGATCTGCTGCACCGGCCCTACCGCGAGCAGACCATAAACCGCGACACAATCTACCGTTTCAAAGCTGGGCTGCCAGTGTTCATGATCCAGGCGACCGACGGCAGCCGTTATGCCATGCAGGCTTACTCGCGGATCGTCGACAAGACGCTGAACTACGACGACCTTGCCACGCTAGGGGCCCGGCTGAAGCTGCCTTCTGGCTGGCGCTACACGACCACGACTCCCGACCAGGACCTCGTGCTCGGCGCACAAGGGAAGGCAACCGTCATTCAGGACGATTTCGACAACACCTATCAAAAGCTCGACTGACGTGGATGCGTAGCAGGCTTGTCCAGGCCCTTGTTCTCTTCGTCGTTGCCTGCGCTGCATCCGAAATAAGTTTCGCCGCCGACCAGAAAGAGCGCGAGTTTCAAGAATGCTCTGAATGCCCGGTGATGGTCGGCATACCGGCAGGGACCTTCACCATGGGAAGCCCGCAAAGCGAGAGCGGGCGCTTCGACTCAGAGGGCCCGCAGCACAAAGTCGAAATCAAGGCCTTCGCGTTCGGCAAATTCGACGTGACCAGCGAACAGTTTCTCACCTTCCTGAAGGAGACCGGACACCAGCCGGCGCCCTGCAACGCCATGCTCGACATGAGATGGCACTCTCCTGGTCACGGCCTCGCCTCTCCGCCCTTCGATGCGGATCTGCCGCGCTGGCCTGCGGTCTGCCTCGATTGGCGCGACGCCGAGCGTTACATCGACTGGGTCAACGCCAAGGTGCGCGCCGAACATCCGGCAACGGCGCGCGAGCACGGCCCCTACCGCCTGCCGACCGAGGCGGAGTGGGAATATGCCGCGCGTGCAGGCACCACCACGGCGCGCTGGTGGGGCGACGCCATCGGCACCAGTAACGCCAACTGCAACGGTTGCGGCAGTCCATGGGACAATCGCATTCTGGCCAACGTCGATAGCTTCAGGCCCAATCCCTTTGGACTCTACGGCATGCTGGGGAATGCCTGGCAGTGGACCGCGGATTGCTGGCATCAAAGCTATGTCGGCGCGCCGGCCGATGGCAGCGCCTGGAGCGAGCCCGATTGTGGCAAGCGCGTGATCCGCGGAGGCTCCTGGAGCAGTTTACCGGTGTTTATCCGCTCGGCTGCGCGGAGCGGAAGCGCGCGCGGCGACAAGGACACCGACTATTCGAGCCTCACTGGATTTCGCGTGGCGCGGGATCTGCCCTGAGGGCTGGTCAGCGCAGGGTGTCACGCGGGTTCATATAGATCACCATGTCCATCACATCGTCGTATTGGCCGGCGGGAAGCGCGAGCGGCGACGATGCGAGCACTGCGTTGCGGGCGCTGATTGCGACCTCATCGTAGTGAGGGTCTCCTGAGCGTGAATCTCCGACGAGCTCGGCCTTCAACACCTCACCGGTCTTCGTAATCTTGACACGGACCGGTACGGAATAGTCGGCGTCCTTGAGATTTGCGAGGTTCAAGTTCCAGTGGCGCTCGACCTGGTCGAGTACGAAGTCCTTGAGGCCGTACATGCCCGCTGGCCCCGGCGATGAGGCGCTTGACGGCAGCATGCTTGCAGCACGGGAGCTGTCCCCCTCACTCGGCGCGTCGGGGCCCGGCGCTCGCAATTTGGCAAGCGCCTCAAGCTTGCTTGCGAGCGCATCGGCGAGAGGCGGCGCTTCGGGCGCTCCGCCGGTAGGTGCGAACGCCGCTTGCGTGGGCTTCGCTGCGGGCGAGGCACGGTTCCAGTCGAGCTCAACCTCGACGGGGACGAGGCCTAACCCCTTTCCCGTTGTTTCAGTGCCGTGTTGAGGCGCGAGGAGGAGAATGAGAGCAAGAGCGAGCCCATGCAGGATCGCCGAGCCGGCAAGGCTCAGCGTGTGGTCGCGTGCTGGTAGAGCGCGCGCACCGACACCCGCCTCCTGGACCAGGTCGGGGGCAAAAAAGCCTTCATTGCGAGCAGTGATGTCCACGGGATCAAGCTTCCCTCCGGCGAGGATTTTAGCGGCCAAGACCGCTTTGATCCACGCGCGGGCTGTGGCAAATAGGCCTGCGAGACTTCCTGCCTAACCCCCTCCATCAGAAAAGAGATTTCCAGTTTTGACGAGCGTTCGATCATGCGATGCCTGGCTGCCGCCGCGCTCGCTCTTTTTGTCCTGTCGCCCTCTGCCCTGGGCGAGCCGACACCGAGGCGCCCCCACACAAAGTGATCGAGGCGATCGCATATGCTGTTCGACCTTGTGCTGGAAGACGGACATTGGCGCATTGACGACATCGAGAACACGCTGAAGCCGCGCTGGGTCCAAGATTCTCGCCGGTGCGCCAGACGCCTTCCCAGACGCCGAGCCGGAGAAGAAATGAGCCTGGGCGAGCCTTTGACGGGCGGCGCTCGCGCCTACCGGGACTCCTTCCGGCCGGCCATGTGCTTGAGATAGGCAATGACGAGCCCGATCTCGCGGTGCCTGAGATAGTCCGGAGGAAACGGCGGCATGGCCTGAGCAGGCCAAGTGCGCGATTTCGGGTTGCAGATCAGATCGTGCAGTCCTTGCGGCGTCAGATATTCGGTCGGGTTTTGCGGCAGGTTGAGGTCAGGCCCGACATCGGCAGCTCCGGCACCGTTCAGCTTATGGCAGGTAAGGCATTGCACTACGA
>DASSLP010000245.1:0-4863 GCA_035689365.1 Methyloceanibacter sp. | reverse complement strand
CTGCACAATGATGCGGGAGATCGCGCTGGAGATTCTTGGCCGGCCTGCGGGAGCCATACTCGTCGCGCGCACCATGCGCGAGCGGCTTACGCGCACCGGGCATACCGTCCATGGCCTTCCTGAGGTTCGCACGGTTCGAGTCGGCGCCCTCGTGAAAGGGGCGCCTGTGTTCTGCCCGCCTGAGCGGTCGGTCCGAGACGCGGCGAGCTTGATGAGCGCCGAACGCGTCTCGGGGCTCCTCATACCCACCAATGGCGAGCTTGGCATCGTCACCGACACCGATTTCCGTCGCAAGGTGGTGGCGGGAAATGTTTCGCCCGACGCGCCGGTCACCGCGATCATGAGCCGCCCGCTCGTCACCGTTAGGGCCGATCGCTATGTGATGGATGTTGCACTCGACATGCTCTACGCAGATGTGCAGCACCTCGCCGTCACCGACGAGCAAGGTGGCATCGTGGGGCTCGTGTCTGCGGCCGACTTGTTGAAGCTCGCCTATCGGAGCCCGTTTGCCCTTCGCGCCGCTGTATTGCACGCTTCCAGCGAAGCGGCTCTCGACGCGGCCACCAAAGAGATTCCAGAGCTGTTCGCGACGCTGGTCCGAGCCGACCTCAAAGCGCCGGACATTGGACGCGTCCTTGCACTCAACTGTGATGCCGTCACCACGCGTCTCATCGATTTCGCCATATCTCGTCACGGGCCGGCGCCCCGGGCCTGGGCTTGGCTCGCGCTCGGGAGCGTAGCGCGGCGGGAACTGACGCTCGCTTCGGACCAGGACAATGCGCTTGCCTATGCCGACCCGCCCGACCCGGAGGTGGACGCCTATTTCGAAAAAATCGCGCAGGATGTGAATTCGGGACTGGTCCGCGCGGGGCTTGCAGCCGACATCTCGGGGGTCGTGGCCGGCAACTGCCTGTGGCGCATGTCAGAATCGCAATGGGTGCAAACCTTCCGCGACTGTCTCGAATCGCCTGACCTATCCCATCTGGTTCGGGCTGCGGTCGCGTTCGATTTCCGACACGTTGCAGGCGGACTGGAAGTGGCGCCTCCACTCGTGGCCGTGACCAGGAACGCGCGCGCACATCCGGCCTTCCTTGCCCAGTTGGCCCGCACTGCCACCGACGCCCCTCCAGCCCTGCCGCACCGGTTCTTCGCGTCGCGATGGCAGCGCCAGGAGATTGACCTCAAGAAAGGTGGAACCGTCCCGATCGCTAACCTCGCGCGCTACTATGCCCTCGCGAACGACATCACCATCTCCTCAACGCTCGACCGGCTCGTTGCCGCGGAGGGGCTTGGCGCCATCAGCAAAGAGACCGCGCAATCTCTGCGCGAGGCCTTCGAGGTTATTTACCAGGTCAGGGTTGACCACCAGGCCGAGCAACTTCGCGCCGGCCTCAAGCCCGACAATTTGATCCGGCCCGAAGAGCTGCAACCGGCGGCGCGTGCCGAACTACGCGAGGCATTCAACGTCATTAGCCGCGCGCAGCAACCGCTCTTTCGATTTGTCCCGCTCGGCATTTGACGAAGCTAGCCGATCAGAACTTCGAGCTCCCCTAGCACGCGCACGCAGCCGACCGCCCGCGGCTTGTGCAGATGGCCGCAAACAACCTGGGGACGCCCCAGCATCTGCCATGCCCGTCCCACCGCCAGCGCCGACGGATCGGGATCAAGCTCAAAGAAGTGATAAACGAAAGCCGGCGGCGTGTGACACACGAGCAGATCGACGCGACCCACCCCTTCGAATCGGGCGACATCCTCCATCGTTACCTGCTCTTCGGGCCACCAATCCACGCCGCTACGGCGCACGGCGCGGTCGATGACCGAATCCCCTCCGCCCAGGAAAGCGATCCGTCGCCCGTCCAGCTCAAGCACCGTGCCCCGCGGAACGAATACGAGGTTGGGCGCCATCTCGGTCGGCCGGGAAATGCCGCGGTAGGACGGCTCATGGTCGTGGTTTCCGGTCACGTAGTAAACCGGCCGAGCAAGCGCCGGCAGGCCGAGTCCGGTAGGGTCGAGGTCATCCTGATGCAAACCGAGATCGCCGACCTGAATGGCAGCTTCAATATTGGCCGGTAGAGCGGCCACCTCGCCGGCGAGGCGGTCGAACGCCCGGTGCACGTCGCCGATGAACGCGATCATTGTCTTGAGCCGGCCTTGGGGCGCCGCGCCGATCGCTGGTGGTCAATCACGAGATAGACAGGGATGGGTGCCAACCGCCGCACGCGATAGGGCTCTTGCGACCAGACCATGTTGGAGACGAACCAATTAAGCGGCGGGTCGGCGGCCATGACGATCGCGTCTGCGCCGCGGCGGCGCGCCTCCGCCAAAATTCGCTTGGCGGCGTTGCGCGTGCCGCTCACCTGGCCGCTCGCGGCGATGTCGGAACGCTTCAGCCAAGTGACAGCGCTCGCGACACTTTCGTGCCGCTCTTGCATTTCGCGCTTGTTCGGCAGCAGGCCGGGATTGGGCAGGCCGAAGCTTGTGCCCCAAATGCGGGCGATCGACAGCACATGCACCTCTGCTCCCGTATTTTCGGCCAGGCGCTTGGCGAGCTTCATGGCGGACCGTGGGATCGGACGTCCTTCCGATGCAAGCAGTATCGATTTGCCCGCGAAGACCTCAGCCGGTGGCGGCTCCGGCGGACTGCGCCAAGGCCAGCGCCAGGGAAGAAATGCGCCGATGCCAGGCATATCGCTGTGTACTCCGCGCTAATGACGCTGCGCTTCGGGCGCGGTCGGGTGCCTGCTTGTTTTCAGGCCCCGTTTCTCGGCTTCCTTTCGCGCCGCAGCTTTCAGTTGGAGTAACTCGGCGTCGGTAAGACGAGAGATGGCCCGGAGTATTTTTGCGAGCGTAATTTCGGCGTCTTCATTCATGTCGGCCTCGGCCATGAATAGCTCTAGACTGCTCAGAGGCAGCGACGCAGCACCGTCAAAATGCTAAGTGACAGCGCGAAATTCGTCAACCTCTACGAAATAATTTTTCCTGTCAGGAAATAGCCGTGATAAATTTGAGCCCAAAAGCGGATAGGAGGCAGAGCCTTGACCGAGCAACGCAACAGAGATGCGGGAGCCATCATCGTCAATCTTGCCCGGCCGAGCCGCGGCGTCGGCGCGATCTCAGCCTATCTCCAGCGCGCCATCGAGACTGGCGCCTATAGCGAAGGAGACCGACTTCCGCCCGAGCGCCAATTGGCGGCGACCTTCCAGGCGGCGCGAAGCACGGTGCGCCGCGCGCTAGACCAGCTCGAGAAGACGGGACTCGTGTCGCGCAGGCTTGGCAGCGGCACCTTTGTTGGCGCCGCCTCGACCGGAACGCGGCGAGCCAACAATCTCGCCGACCAGGTGAGTCCGCTCGAGCTCCTGGAGGCACGTCTTGCCGTCGAGCCCGACACAACGTCGCTCGCCGCGTTGCACGCGACACAACCTAATCTCGACGAGATGGAGGTGGTACTTGCTCATGCCGAGCAGTCGGTCCACGACAAGGACGCGTTCTCCAAATGGGACGGCGAGTTTCATCTGTTGATCGCGTATGCCTCTTGCAACCCCCTGCTCGTTAATGTCTATCGCCAGATCAATCACGTGCGCCTGAATGCCCAGTGGGATGCAATGAAAGAGAAGATCCTGACACCCCACGTGATCGCCCAATACAACCAGCAGCATCGCGGCATTTTCAACGCGCTCAACGAACGCAACGCGCAAAAGGCCCAGGCGCTGATTAGAAAGCATATCGAGACTGCACGCGACGACCTGGTCAAGGCGAACAGTCCTTAAATCGCATGTGCCTTGAGGAATGACCAGGCGCTGCTGCTTCGCCGCCTGCCAGTTGTGGCTACCAGAGCGGCGCTTTTCCGCCTTCGAGGCGGGCTTTTGAGCCAATGAAACCCGCCGGTCTTACTTGAGCCCAATTATTGGCGTTTCACAAACCACGGGCCGCTTCGCCAATGGCAAAGCATGGAATTGCTCCAAATGAGGGAGTCCAACGATGATGCGTTTGTCACTGTCGCTCTTGACAGCATTGTTGTTCGCCGGAGCTGCTTCTCTCGCAGCGCAAGCGCAGACTGGACCTGTGCAAGGCGTCGTGAAGGGCACCGCGACGGTCGGCACAGGGGTCGCGCAAGGTACCGCCCAGGCCGGCCAAGGTGTCGCACAAGGCACGGTCACCACAGCCAAGGGCGTCGGCCAAGCAGGCGTTGGTGTCGCCAGGGGCTCCGCGACGGTCGCCAAGAAGACCGGCAAAGGCGTGTGGTGCATCGTGACGCTTGGCTACGGCTGCCGCCCCTAGGCGGTTGGTGACATCTTAAACGCTCAATGGCCGCGTGCCGTGTCGTCGTCATGACCGTCTCCTGCTCCGAGCAGCGCAATGATTGCTGCGACCAGCAAAATCGATCCCAGCATGATGGCAGGTACGCCGAACGCATAAGCCACGGCAGGCGACGAATCGAGCATCGATAGTAGCGATTGCATGAGCGCCCAACGTCGCGCGTGGGAAGCAGTTCCCGGGCGAAGGGCAGCCTGGCGTCCGGCGCTGGAGATCAGGTCTTCTTAGCGACGGCGGCCTTGAGCGCGCTTGCGGACTCGTGCCGGCTGCCAAGCACCTTGGCGGCATCGCGATATCCAGTGGCAATGCGCCGCTCGATGCTCTCCTTAGAGAAGTCCGCCGAGCTCGAGACCGGCTCTTGGGCGTTGTTGGTGATGGCGATGATATGCTCGAAAACCTTGTATTTCCCCAAATCATCGATCTGACCTTTCAGCGCGGCGCGCCCGCCTGGCAGCGTCTCGATGATGGCGACGAGTTTGTTGATCTTCTGCGCGAGCGCCACGTCCTTGCGAGTCTTGTTGGCGAATTGCAGCTCGGTCATGCGGTCGA
>DASSLP010000244.1:0-2628 GCA_035689365.1 Methyloceanibacter sp. | reverse complement strand
GGTCGGGGGCACGATGACCACACGGTCCACGCCCGCCTCGTCGATCATCGGTACGACGCGCTCGATCGTGAACGGCTCCGGAAGCTGGGGCCGCGTGCCGGGGATCCAGGGGCGGTCCGGCCGGTTCGCCGGCCACATGTGGATTTGCGAATCGACGATGATCCGGCGCGCTCTCGGCGGCGTCTGTGAGGTGGCCGGATGCAACGAGCTCAGAGCCAGAGCCCCGCCGAGTCCCCGAAAGACGCTGCGACGTGACAACATCAGCCTGTCCTCCCGTGTCGAAGGGAGGAATTCAGCAGGCTCTCAGCCGGAACGCAATGCGGTTAGCATTCCTGCGTCAGGATTCGTAGGGTGGGCAACGGCGCATGGCTAGACCTGACCGCGTGGGCAAAATCGCTCCAGCGCCGTTGTCCACGCTGTGAGACCGTGCCACGCGATTTTGCCCACCCTACGAGGCTGTGAATTTTTCTCCGCTGGCGCAAGAGATTTACCCGATACGGCGGCGAGTTGTGATTCCCTTTCTGCGAAGGACTGATTCGTGGGAGGGGGTTCATGGCGGAGCAGGGATTGTTTGTCGCACTTCCTGAGCATCAGAAACCACAGACCGGGCCATCTTCGCTTCCGCCGCCGCGGCTTTATGAGCCAAACCGCGATCAGATTGAGCTGCGAGCCGTAGATATTGAAAGCTTAATCGGGGAAGACCACCCGGCGCGGGTTATTTGGGCCTATGTCGAGCCGCTCGACCTCAGCGAGTTGGAGGATCAGATCAAGGCACGGGGCGAAACGCCAGGCCATCCGGCGATAGCGCCGCGGCTCTTATTGGCGCTGTGGCTCTATGCGACCAGCGATGGGGTCGGCAGCGCACGCGCCCTGGAGAGGCTGTGCAAGAGCCACGATGCTTATCGCTGGCTGTGCGGCGGTGTATCCGTCAACCACCACACGTTGGGGGATTTCCGGGTCGGCTGCACCGATCTGCTCGATCGGCTGCTGAGCGAGCACCTGGCGGCGCTGGCCGAGGCCGGCGTCGTCAAGCTTGATACCTTGGCGCAAGACGGGGTGCGGATCCGGGCAAGCGCGGGAACAAGCTCGTTCCGGCGCGAGGAGACGCTTGAACGGCATTTGACGACAGCGCGCGCTGTTGTGGAGAAGCTCAAGTGTGAGGTCGAGGCATCTCCGGAGGCCAGCAATCGGCGCATAGTGGCTGCGAAGCAGCGTGCCGCGCGCGAGCGCAGCGAGCGCGTAGAAGCGGCACGGACGGCGCTTACTGAGATCAAGCAGAAACGCCAGGTGCTCGAAGACAAAGGCGGCAACGGCAAAAGGCCAAAGGAACCGCGTGCCTCCGCCACCGATGCAGACGCGCGAATTATGAAGATGGCCGACGCCGGCTTTCGCCCGGCCTATAACGTGCAGGTGGTGAGCGCGGCTGGCGAGCAAATCGTGGTCGCGGTGGAGGTCGGCAATAATGGCTCTGATCGCGGCCTCCTGCGGCCAACGCTGGAACGGTTAGCCGAGAAGATTCCACTTCCGGGACGCCATCTCGCCGACGGCGGCTTTTGCAGCGCCGTGGATATCGAGTGGGCGCACAGCCAAGGTGTGGAGGTCTTTTGTCCGCCGACCCAATCCAAGAGCGGGACTGATCCTTATCAGCCGCGTCCTCGCGATGGCGAGGGGGTGCTGGCGTGGCGAAAGCGGATGGCGAGCGAAGTTGGAAAGGCGCAGTACAAAGTCCGTACCATTTGCGAATGCATCCATGCCCGCTGGCGGAACTGGGACCTCCGACAAGTGACGGTGCGCGGCATCAAGAAGGTCGGCAATGTGGTCCTTTTCTACGCGCTCACCAACAATATCCTGCAAGGCCATCGGCTGCTCGCCGCTCAGGCCGCGTGGTCATAGGAATATAGTCAAAGACCCGGGTACCGGGGGCAAAAAAGCCACCAAATAGGCCCAGCTGGAACCTCCCCCATCCGTGCCACACCACCGGAACCACTCTGGAGGCGGGGGTGCAAGCACGATTGCTGCCTAAGCAGACTTGCCCGTAACCTCCGGCGCAGCAAAATTGGAAATCTTCGCAGCCTCTACGTGCCCGTCCGATCGGTCAGCCCGACAACCATGAAATACACGGCCGCCAGAACGAGGCCGCCGGTGACCCAGGGGCCGGGAGCGAAGTCACGCAGGAGCGCAATTGCCCCCAGAACCGACCAGACGATAACCATGACGAAGCTCACGCTGCGCAGGCGGATAACGCGAAACGGATGAACAAACTTGAAAGGCACGAACGTGAGTACCGCAAGCAGCGCGACTATCGCGGCGGCGAGCCACGAGTTGAGCTTGAGTAGAAATAAATAGAACGCCACTGCGTTCCAGAGCGCTGGAAATCCCCGAAAGTAATTGTCGGCCGTTTTCATCTGCCGGTCGGCAAAATAAAGCGCGCCGGTCACCACGACGAGGATTCCCGCCGGCACCCCAAGACCCTCCGGCATCAGTCCACCGGCCGCGACGGCATAGGCCGGAACGAAGACGTAAGTGACGAAATCGACCACCAGATCGAGGACATCCCCCGACCAGCGGGGAAGAACCTGCGCCACCTTGAACCGGCGCGCCATCGTGCCGTCCACCGCATCGACCATC
>DASSLP010000243.1:0-3493 GCA_035689365.1 Methyloceanibacter sp. | reverse complement strand
TGGACTGTCCCAATTGGTGGGGGCATCGGGCGCATCTTCAAGATTGGTCACCAAGCGATCAATGCCAACATCGCCGTCTACTACAAATGTGCTAACTCCCGACGACACGGGCGCTAACTGGCAACTGTGTGCTGAGTGGACGTTCCTGTTCCCAACGCATTAGGCGATAGGTTTCAGTCTGGGCAGCTCGTCTGTTATTGGCACTTAGCGGACATCGCTTTCGGCATTCTGGATGTCCGCTTTCGGCTGCATAACAGCGCAAGACGGCGTAGCGAGATATCATTCGTCTTACAAAACCTGATCATGCAGCCCACGATGCGTCCCGTCTCGTTAAGATGACGTTCTTCTACAAGCGTGTCTTCCCAGTCATCTGGTTTGGGTTCCTGCTGCTCTTATTTGCTTTTGGAGAAACAAAGGAGAACGCTTAGATACACACATTATTAAGAATCAATATGTTGGCGCACAGTGGCGCACACCTTAACCTTTTCCTCACCCTGATAGGGCACCATCGCTTCCGTTGATAGAGGTCGCGGGTTGGTAATGCGAGTCCCGCGCCGGAGTTCGGGGGGACGATTGGGTCGTGCGTACGTTCCGTTTTAAGGCTCCTATCATCATTGGGGCGGGCGCTCTCCTGTTGTCAGTATTCGCGCCCGCCTCTTTTCCCCTCAAGGCCGACGAGTGGCGAGTCGTCGTCACGCGCGAGGCTTCTGACCCAACACCTGAATTCGCCGAGCTTAAGGCCAAGCTCGATGGCAGCGACCGCCAGGCCGCGGCGCAAGCCCTGCAACTCGCGTTGAACGAGCTTGGGGACGGGGTGACCTTGGTTTGGCGCCGCCCGGAACACGCGTTGGAGGGCCGGATCAAACCGATGTCAGCCTTCCGCGACGACCATGGCAGGATCTGCCGCCACATTGTCTATTCCCTTTCGCTCGGCGGCTACGCCCGCGAGATCGAAGGCGTCGCCTGCCGCGAGCTCGACGGCTCCTGGTCGCTCGCCGGCTGATCCTTACGGAGAATCGAGCTTCCCGGCAAAAAGCCTTCCGACCCTCTCGCCCCGGCTCTATAAAGCCCCGGCACGTAAAAGGACTGGATGGCCGAGAGCGGCAAATTGATGGCGGGAAAGCGCGGCGTCGTGCTCGGCGTCGCCAACAACCGTTCGATCGCCTGGGGCATTACCAAGGCCGTCACCGACCAGGGCGCAGAGGTCGCGCTCACCTATCAAGGCGAGGCCATCAAGAAGCGGGTCGAGCCGCTGGCCAAGGAAATCGGCTCCAAGCTCGTGCTTCCATGCGACGTCACCGATGAGCCCTCGGTCGAGGGCGTGTTCGCAGCGCTCGCCAAAGAATGGGGTTCAATCGACTTCCTCGTCCACGCCGTTGCCTTCTCCGACAAGGAACAGCTCGATGGGCGTTACGTCGACACGACCCAGGACAATTTCACTCAGACACTGATCATTTCCTGCTACTCGTTCACGGTTCTCGCCAAGCGCGCAGAGAAGCTGATGCCGAACGGCGGATCGCTTCTTACGCTCACCTATTACGGCGCCGAGAAGGTGATGCCCCACTATAACGTGATGGGTGTTGCCAAGGCCGCGCTTGAGGCGAGCGTGCGCTATCTTGCGGCCGATCTCGGCAAGGGGAAGATCCGGGTCAACGCCATTTCCGCCGGGCCGATCAAGACGCTCGCGGCGAGCGGCATTGCCGACTTCCGCTATATCCTGAAGTGGAACGAATATAATTCGCCGCTTAGGCGCACCGTGTCCATCGAGGACGTCGGGGCAGGTGCGCTTTATCTCTTGTCAGACCTCGGTCGCGGCGTGACCGGCGAGATTCTGCACATCGATGCCGGCTACCACGTGGTGGGCATGAAGAACGAGGACGCCCCCGACATTTCCGTGGTGAAGGAGTAGCGCTCCAGCCTCGCCGGTAATGACAAAGCGGCGGCATGAGCATAAGAAAGGCCATGTCGCACAACAGCTTCGGCCATCTCTTCCGCATCACCACCTGGGGCGAGAGCCACGGACCTGCGATCGGCTGCGTGGTCGATGGCTGCCCGCCAGGCATTCCGCTCACCGAGGCCGACATCCAGGTCTATCTCGACAAGCGGAAGCCGGGCCAGTCGCGCTACACCACTCAGCGCAAGGAGCCAGACAAGGTCGCCATCCTATCAGGCATATTCACCGATGAGGAAACCGGCAACCAAGTCACCACTGGCACGCCTATTGCGCTCGAAATCCAAAATGTCGATGCGCGCGCGAAGGACTATTTCGACATCAAAGACAAGTTCCGTCCAGGCCACGCCGACTACACCTATTTCGTGAAATACGGCGTGCGCGATTGGCGGGGCTCAGGCCGAGCGTCGGCGCGCGAGACGGCGAACCGCGTGGCTGCCGGTGCTATCGCCCGCAAGATCGTGCCCAACATGCGCGTGCGCGGCGCTCTCGTGCAGATTGGGCCGCATAAGATCGACCGCGCCAACTGGCGGTGGGACGAGGTCGACAACAATCCGTTCTTCTGCCCCGATCCCAAGGCAGTCGATGTCTGGGCCAAGTTCCTCGACGAGGTGCGCAAAGCAGGCTCGTCGACGGGCGCCGTGATCGAGGTCGTCGCCGACGGCGTGCCGCCAGGGCTCGGCGCGCCGGTCTATGGCAAGCTCGACCAGGACATCGCCAGCGGACTTATGAGCATCAACGCGGTGAAAGGCGTGGAGATCGGCGCAGGCTTCGCCGCCGCGGCGATGTCAGGCGAAGAAAGCGCCGACGAGATGCGCAACCGGCCTGCGGGCTGGCCCGAGTTCAAATCGAACAACGCCGGCGGCGTTCTTGGCGGCATCTCGACCGGGCAGCCGGTAATCGCGCGGTTCGCGGCAAAGCCCACCTCTTCGATCCTGATCCCCCGGCAGACAGTAGACAAGAACGGAAACGAAACCGAGGTCTCGACCAAGGGCCGTCACGACCCCTGCGTCGGCATCCGCGCGGTCCCAATCGGCGAGGCAATGGTCGCCATCGTGCTTGCCGACCATTACCTCCGTCATCGTGGCCAAACTGGCAAAGGCTAGATTTCCTCCGGCGGCTTACCGAGTCCCTCATCTGCTAGTGGCATCAGGAGCTCGTGAACCGCAGCGCGTGTTAAATTGGCGGATCACAATCCCGAGGACTTTGCCATGCTCCTGTCACGTCGATCGCTACTTGCCGGCGCAGCCACCGTCGCCGCGCCGGCGTCCTTGCCTCGGCTGGCATGGGCAACGGATATCCCGAAGACTCTTCGGCTACAGATCCGGCAGATTGAGGTCGGCGGCAAACCGGCAACCCGCTATGGGGTGGTTCAGCCGTCTGGCGCCTTCGGCCTCACGCTTGAGGAAGGGGACGATCTCGACGCGGTGGTCGAGAATGCCCTGACCGAACCTTCCGGACTGCATTGGCATGGCCTGACCGAGCCGTGGCACCTGGATGGCGTGCCCTATCTTTCTGCTCCGCAGGGGCGTCGGTTCCCTA
>DASSLP010000242.1:0-3877 GCA_035689365.1 Methyloceanibacter sp. | reverse complement strand
AGGGCGCGGCTTTAGCCAGATTGTGGCCCACACACGCGCTTCGCGTGTCAGTCCCGCCACAACTGTGGCGCAATTGCGATTGTCCACAGCCCGTTCACAGGGGCGGTCCTTCGGAACTTGGGTGAGCGGCGGAAAGTTAGCCGCGCAAGGGAACTCGCAGCACGACATGCGGCCGAGAGCGCTCCCTATCCAACGCTAACCGCTAATGTAAGGAGGCAGCGATGCCCGCCACGAAGTCTTTGCAAGATCTTTTCATCAATCTGCTCAAGGACATGTATTACGCCGAGAAGCAGATTCTTAAAGCATTGCCGAAGATGGCCAAGAAGGCCGACTCGGATGAGCTCCGCCAGGCCTTCGAGCATCATCTCAAGGAGAAGAAGGCCAGGTCGAGCGCCTCGAGCAGATTTTCGGCCTTTGCGGCCTGAAGCCCTCGGCCAAAACCTGTCCCGCCATCAAGGGCATCCTCGAAGAGGGCGAGGAGGACATGAAGGAGGCCAAGGAGCCAGTGGTCCTCGACGCCGGCATGATCGCCGACGCTCAAGCGGTCGAGCATTACGAGATAGCGCGCTATGGCACATTGATCGCTTGGGCCAATCAGCTCGGCATGAGCGACGCAGCGCGGTTGCTCCAGCAGACCATCGATCAGGAGTATAACGCCGACATGCTCCTCACCGACCTCGCCGAGGGCCGGCTCAATCGCCAGGCTGCTTAGCCGCACGCACTACGCGGTGTTCAAGACCACAGCGCGAGCCGGCTCGCCGCGCTGTGGTCATTTGTGCCGTGAGGCTTGCAGGCTCGCCTAGCCCCGCCTAGGGTGCGCCAACTTCGGCCGCCGCAATTTTATTTCCAGGAGATCGATATGGGACTGGTCGCCCGCACGCTTGAACGGGTCAAGCCCTCGCCGACCATTGCCATCACCACTAAGGCTCGCGAGCTCAAGGCTGCAGGCTTTGACGTCATCGGCCTCGGCGCCGGCGA
This sequence comes from Methyloceanibacter sp., assembly GCA_035689365.1. Taxonomy (GTDB): domain Bacteria; phylum Pseudomonadota; class Alphaproteobacteria; order Rhizobiales; family Methyloligellaceae; genus Methyloceanibacter. Next base: position 2,899 of record DASSLP010000242.1, on the reverse strand, counting down.
GCCCGATTTCGACACGCCCGACAATATCAAGCAGGCGGCGGTCGAAGCGATCAGGCGCGGCGAGACGAAATACACTGCGGTGGACGGCATTCCCGAGCTCAAGCGCGCGGTCGCCGAGAAATTCAAGCGCGAGAACGGGCTTACCTACAAGCCGTCGGAGATCACGGTCGGCGCGGGTGGCAAGCAGGTGCTCTATAACGCGCTGCTAGCGACGCTCAATCCAGGAGACGAGGTCATCGTGCCTTCGCCCTATTGGGTGAGCTATCCGGACATCGTTCTGCTGGCAGGCGCCGAACCGGTCGTTGTCGAAACCAGGCTCGAGGATGGTTTCAAGCTCAGGCCTGAGGCTTTGGCGCGCGCTATCACGGCGAAGACGAAGTGGTTCATCTTCAATTCGCCGTCGAATCCGACCGGCGCCGCCTATACCGAGGATGAGGTCAAAGCCCTGACCGACGTGCTGGTGAAGCACGAGCATGTTTGGGTATTGTCCGACGACATCTACGAGCACCTCGTCTATGACGGCTTCAAGTTCACCACGCCTGCCGCCATCGAGCCCAGGTTGAAGGGGCGCACGCTCACGCTGAACGGAGTGTCGAAGGCCTATTCCATGACCGGATGGCGCATCGGCTATGGCGGAGGACCTGAGCCCTTGATCAAGGCCATCGCCACGCTGCAATCCCAGTCGACCACCAACGCATGCTCGATCAGCCAATGGGCCGCGGTCGAGGCACTTGATGGCCCGCAGGATTTCCTCAGGGACTGGGTCTCCTCATTCCAGGAGCGGCGCGATCTCGTGGTCGCGATGCTGAATCAGGCGAAAGGTCTTTCCTGCCCGAAGCCAGAAGGCGCTTTTTACGTATACCCATCCTGTGCAGGTACGATTGGCAAGACCACCAAGGGCGGCAAAAAGATCAGCGACGACGAGGCGTTTGCAACGGCGCTTCTCGAAGAGGAGGGCGTTGCCGTCGTGCATGGCGCGGCATTCGGGCTCTCGCCGTTCTTCCGCATCTCCTATGCCACCGGAATCAATGCACTTGAGGAAGCCTGCCGCCGCATTCAGCGCTTCTGCGGCAATCTCGGCTGAGGCAGGGAGGGGCGGATGGCCGAGATGAAGTTCAGCACGGGCAATCAGATCCAGGGGAAGATCATGGAGATTCGCAAAGGCGCCGTGACGGCCATCGTCTATGTCGCGATCCCTGGGGACATCACGCTGGAATCTAGTGTCACCATCGCCTCGCTCGAGACGCTCAAGCTCTATGAGGGCAAGAAAGTCATCCTTATGATCAACCCGGGCGACATTATTATTGGCTGCGAGTAGACTCGCCTGACTTTGTCATTAGCGATGGACAGCGTCGTCAGAACCGAGGAGATGACGGCGGGATGCGACCGCCATGCGCGCTTGTTGCGGCTGTCAGACGGAAGGCGCGTCGGTTACGCCGAGTTTGGCGACGTGCAAGGCCTGCCGGTGTTCGCCATCCATGGTACGCCGGGCTCGCGCTACATGTTCGCTCTCAGCGATGAGGCCGCGCGCGAGAGGGGATTGCGGATCATCGCGCCCGAGCGGCCAGGCTATGGACTTTCCGACTACTGTCGGCAAGATGCGCTTGCGCGCACGGCCGAGGACCTTAACGCGCTCGCCGATGCCCTTGTCCTCGACAGATTTGCGCTGATCGGCGTCTCGGGTGGCGGCCCTCATGCCATGGCTGCTGCGGCCTCGATGCCTGAGCGTATCGCATTGCTTGCGCTGATCAGCCCGGTCGGCCCGATCGCCGAGTGCCACCGCCGCATCCGCATGACGCTATTCCATCGGCTGGTGTTCACCCGCATGGGCCGATCGAAGCGCGCCTGCGCCTCGTTCTTTTGGTCTCTGCGGAACCTGATCAGATTGGCGCCCGGCGTGGCGCAAGCGGCTTTGATGCGGCGCGCCGCGCCCTCAGACCGGGCGATTCTCACGCGCGCCGATGTGCGCATCAATCTTCGTGCCGCGGTGTGGGAGGGGCTGCGGCCGGGCATAAAGGGCGCGCTTCAGGATTTGCGCCTGTTCTGCGGGCCGTGGGACCTGCCGCTTGCCGAGATCGATGTGCCGACCATCATGTGGCAGGGCAGCGACGATACAATCGTGCCACCCCAGGCCGCCTATCATCTTGCCGAGACCCTTCCTAACTGCCGGCTAGATATCGTCCAGGGCGCTGGTCATTATTGGGTATTTGCTCAATTCGCGCGTGTGCTCGACGCCGTGCAAGCGGCGCTCCGCGGCTGACGAAACCGGTTGCGGCGTTAACGCGCAGGCCCGGCAACGCTACCAGTCACAAGTGTGCGGCGTTGTGGCGCTAGGCTACAATGACGAAGCAGCCTACATCAGGCCAACGGGCGGAGAATGACGAAGCTGCTTTAGATTAAGTCTTTTTTGCGCGCTCGATCTCCATGACCGGAAAGCCAATCTTTTTCGACCCAACGGGTAGGCGCGGCCGACTCCTGATCAGACTCGCCTGGGCCATGGGCGTGCTTAGCGGCGTTATCCTCGCGCTGTTCATCGCAAGCCTGATCATCGTGAATCTTCCGGCAATGGCCGGAAGCTTGGAGCCGCACACATCGATCCGCTGCGCCTGGGCGCCGACCTGCTCGGCCGCACATAGCCTCACGGTCACAAGTGCCGCCGATGCTGAAGCGCTGAGAAACGCAACCCGGCTCGCCGAAGACTTGCGCGAGGACGAACGAAAACTCCGCGTGCGCCACCCGCAGGCTGGTGAATTCGAGCGGCGGACGCTCCGACTCTGCAAAAGATTCTGGTTTATTACTTTGCCTTCCTCGTCGTCGATCTCGGCAGCGCCGCGCTGGCGCTGGTCATGGAGCGCAACGAGAAGAAGACACTCCCACCTTGGCTCGTTCTCCAGCGCTT
>DASSLP010000241.1:0-7120 GCA_035689365.1 Methyloceanibacter sp. | reverse complement strand
GCATCACATCCCGGTCGTGATGGTGACCGCGCTGGATCAACCCTCCGACCGCGTGCGCGGTCTCGACGTTGGCGCCGACGATTTCTTGACCAAGCCAGTCGACGACATTGCGCTCGTCTCACGCGTGCGTTCACTCACGCGATTGAAGACGGTGACGGACGAGTTGCGCATGCGTGCGCTCACCTGCCGCGAGATTGGGCTCGAGAATCCCGAGCGCGAAGCCGTTGCCGAAGCAGGCCGTAACGGGCGCATTCTTATCGTGGACGACCGGCCACGCTCCTATGAGCGCATCGCGGCAATGCTTGGCGAGCATGCGGTCGAGGTGGAGGCTGAGCCGGCGGAGGCGCTCTTCTGTGCAGCGCAAGGCAACTATGAGCTGATCATCGTGTCGCTATCCCTCGAGAATTTCGACGGTTTGCGGCTGTGCAGCCAGTTACGCTCGCTCGACCGCACGCGGCATATTCCGATCCTGGTGGTCGCCGATCCGGACAGCAATGCGCGGCTCGCTCGCGGGCTCGAGATTGGGGTCAACGATTATCTCGTCCGTCCGGTCGACAAGAACGAGATGCTCGCCCGCGTACGCACGCAGATCAAAAAGAAGCGCTATGCCGAGCGCTTGCGCGACAATGTTCAGATGTCGATCGAAGCGGCCATTACCGACGCGCTCACAGGGCTGCACAATCGCCGCTATATGGAGACGCATCTCAACGTGCTGGTCGAGCAGGCCGCAAGCCATGGCAAGCCGATCGCGGTGCTGGTGCTCGACATCGACTTCTTCAAGGCGATCAACGACACGCACGGACACGACGCTGGCGACGACGTGCTCCGCGAGTTCGCGCTGCGCATCCGCAAATCGATCCGCAATATTGATCTCGCCTGCCGCTACGGCGGCGAGGAGTTCGTCATCGTAATGCCCGAGACCGACATAGGCGTCGCGAGCGTGGTCGCCGAGCGGCTTCGGCGCGCGATCGCCGGCGAGGCGTTTCTGGTACAGCAGGGCATGGAGCTCTTGAACGTCACCTTATCGATCGGCCTGACCACCCTCAATGACGCGGGCGACGACGCGGCGGCGATCCTCAAGCGTGCAGACCAAGCGCTCTATCGCGCAAAACGGGACGGCCGCAATCGCGTGGTGGCGGACGCCGCCTGACAAGCCAGGCGGCACGCCGGTACGGTTGTAAGGCTGTGCAATTCTTCCGACATAGCAACGGCCGCGCATTGCGGCAGGCCTAAGCCTTTGCCCCGCGCCAGGTCCGCCGCATCTCCTGGGTCCGTAGGGTTCGGCCGGCCGGAGCGCGGTTGAGTGGCCTCCTCGTTAGCGCCGCGTTTCGGCCGGCCACCTATTTCATGACGACAGCCGCATAGCACCTGCCTACGAAACAGCGGACGGCGTCGCAGCCTGAAAATCAGACAGGCTATTTGATCTTGGATTCCTTGAACTCGACGTGCTTGCGTGCGACCGGATCGTATTTCTTGAAGACGAGCTTCTCGGTCTGATTACGCGGATTCTTCTTGGTGACGTAGTAATAGCCCGTGCCGGCCGAGCTTACGAGCTTGATCTTCTGGGTGACGGGCTTGGCCATGTCGTCCTCGGAACTTTGGAAGCGAAATTGTGCGCGACCCTACTCGCTCAAGGCCGGAAGTCAAGACGGCGAGGGAGCGGCGAAGGGTCGACATCTGGTAGGCCGTCGCCGATGACCTCCTCCGCATCCGGATCGAAGCCGTGCATGAGAAGCGCCCACTGGAGCGCGACCAGCGCCCCTTTGACGATGGGCAAGACGGTCAGGGCGAGAATGAGCGTAAGCGGCAGCCACAGCGCCGCGTGTACCCAGAGCGGAGGTCGGTATGCCATCTCCACGGCGAGGACGAGGCCTACAACGATGTGGCCGACGATCACGATGGTGAAGTAAGGCGGCGCGTCGTCGGCGCGGTGGTGGTGCAGCTCCTCACCGCAATGGGGGCAGGTATCGACGACTTTGAGATAGCGCCTGAACATGGCGCCCTTACCGCAGGCAGGGCATTTTTGGGCCGCTCCCCGCAGCAGCGAGGTCAGCACCCGGCGGCCGCCGGTCGATCTGCCGTTGTGCGGAAAGCTGGCAGCTCTGTCTTGCATCTTGGTCTTTGAACTCGGTCTTAACGGCGTTTGCGGGGGGAGGCGCGGCCTTGTTGTTGCCCTTTACCCTTGTAGCGTTGGGGCCTGTCTTTGTCATTGCGGCGCCGGGCGCCCTTTGGTCGCGTACCAATTGAGCGGCCTTCGCTCAGCATCTCAAATCTAAGCGCCCCCGCGGTCGGGATCGCTTCGACTAGGCGCACCTCGACCGGATCCCCCAGGCGGTGAGCGAGGCCGGTATCCTCGCCCACAAGCGCATGCCGCGCCTCGTCATGGTAGAAATATTCGTGACCGATGGACGAGGCCGGAACGAAGCCGTCGGCTCCGGTCTCCACCAGTCGCACGAACAGGCCGGTGCGCACCAGCCCTGAGACCCGCGCCTGGAATGTTGCGCCGATGCGGTCGGCAAGATAGGCAGCGATGAGACGGTCTGCCGTCTCTCGCTCAGCCGCCATAGCGCGGCGCTCGGTATCGGAGATGGTTTGAGCGATCTGATCGAGCTGCCCCATCTCCGCGTCGGTCAGCCCGTCATTGCCGAAGCCAAGCGCCCGCACCAGCGCGCGATGGACGATGAGATCGGCGTAGCGGCGGATCGGCGAAGTGAAATGTGCGTAACGGCGGAGATTGAGGCCGAAATGGCCAAAATTGTCGTCGCTATATTCGGCCTGGGCCTGGCTCCTCAGCACCACCTCGCCGACGAGCTCAGCCGTCGGGGTTGCCCGCGTCTCGGCAAGGATGCGGTTGAAATGGGCCGGCTTGAGCGTGCCGGACTTCGGCAGCTTGAGGCCAATGGTGGTGAGGAACTCGCCGAGCGAGGACAGCTTCTCTTTCGACGGCGCATCGTGGACGCGGTAGATGAGGGGCGACCGCTTTGCCTCTAATGTCTCCGCGGCCGAGACATTGGCGGCGATCATAAGCTCCTCGATCAGGCGGTGGGCGTCGAGCCGGGGAGGCGTCACCACGGCCCGCACGCGACCTTGGTCGTCAAGCAGGATCTTGCGCTCGGGCAGGTCGAGGTCGAGCGGCGCGCGCTCGGTGCGCGACAGAACGAGGCTAGCAAAGGCGCCCCATAGCGGCCTGAGCACGGCATCGAGCAGCGGCCCCGTTACCTCGTCGGGACGCCCGTCTATCGCGGCTTGCGCCTGCTCATAGGTGACGCTTGCGGCGGAGCGCATGAGTGCGCGGAAGAAGCGATGCTTGAGCTTTCGCCCGTCCTTGTCGAACACCATGCGCACCGCGAGGCAGGCCCGCGGCTCGTCTTCCTTGAGCGAGCAAAGGTCGTTAGAGATTCGCTCTGGCAGCATCGGCACGACGCGATCGGGGAAATAGACGGAGTTACCGCGCTTCCGCGCCTCTTTGTCGAGCGCGTTGCCGGGCCGGATGTAGGAGCAGACGTCGGCAATAGCGACGATGACCACCCAGCCGCCGCGGTTTGAAGGATCAGGGTCGGCTTGGGCCCAGACCGCATCATCATGGTCGCGAGCGTCTGACGGGTCGATGGTGATGAGGGGCAGGTGCCGTAAATCCTCGCGGCGCTCGAGGTCAGGCTCCTTGGCCGCCAGTGCCTCGGCGAGAGCGGCCTCGGGGAAGGTATCGGGGATGCCGTGGGCATGCACCGCGATCAGACTCGTCATCTGCTGCGCGGCAGGATTGCCGAGCCGCTCAATGACCCGCGCGGTCTGGACGCCATAGCGGCCGCCGCGAGCAAGCTCGAAGCGGACCAACTCGCCGTTCTCTGCGTCGCTCGTGTTCCCCCGCGTGACTGGCCATTCCTTGAGCTGCTTGCGGTCGACCGGGTCGATGACGCCGGTGCCTCCAGGCAGTGCGCGGAAGATGCCGAGCAGCCTTTGCGTTGCACGCGCGAGCCGCTTGATGGTCCGTGCCTGATAGGGGTAGTCCGCGTCTGCGCCTAACGGCGTGATGCGCGCCAGTACGCGATCGCCGATGCCGGCGGCGGGACCGCCCTCGCGCTTGCTCTCAGCCATGATGATGCGTGGCGCAGGCCCGTGCTCCTCGTCCCAAGTGCCAGGGCGACCAATGAATTCACCGTCGGCGTCGCGGGCGACAATTTCAACGACGGTAACCGAAGGCAGTGCGCCAGGGCGCGTCAGTTTACGGCGAGAACCGGCGATCAGACCGTCATCGGCCATGTCGCGTAGCAGCTCCTTAAGCGCGATGCGGTCGCCCCCCTTGATGCCGAAGGCGCGCGCTATCTCGCGCTTACCAGTCTCCCGGTTTGCGGTCTGAAGGAAATCCAAAATTTCTTGTCTAGAAGGAAGCTTGCCCACAGTCGTCTTGCGCCGCGCGCTCTTGGTCTTTGCCACCAGCGCTGCTCAGCTTGCCGTCTCCTCGACGGCCTCTTTGTTGCTCTTTGCCCCTTTGCGTGCAGCCTTCCTAGGCGCCTTCTTGGCGGGACCCTTGGCGCTTTTGGCGGCGATCAGTTCGACCGCCTCTTGCAGACTGACCTGTTCCGGGTCGCGATCCTTGGGCAATGTTGCATTCACCTTGCCATGCTTCACGTAAGGACCGTAGCGGCCCGACAGCACCTGCACTTTGCCGCCACCCTCCGGGTGCTCGCCGAGCTCCTTGATGACGCTCGAAGCACGCGGCCTGCGGTTTGCCGACTTCTCCGCGAGAAGGCTTACCGCACGATTGATCCCGATTTCGAACACCTCCTCTGGCGCGCTCAGGCTCGCATATTTGCCGTCGTGCTGGACATAGGGTCCATACCGGCCGAACCCCGCCACGATCGGTTTTCCGGTCTCGGGGTGCGTGCCGACCTCACGGGGGAGCGCGAGGAGCGCAAGCGCGCGGGCGAGATCGATATGCTCGGGGTCTGTGCCCTTCGGGATCGAAGCCCTCTTCGGTTTCTCTTCGCCGTTGCCGTCGCCAAGCTGAACGTAAGGACCGAAGCGGCCAGTCCGTAGCGTGACCTCAAACCCGGTTTCGGGATCGGTGCCGAGCACCTTGGCCTCGCCGGCAAGGGATGCCTTCTCGCCGTTGGTGTCGGCGATCTGGCGCGTGTAGCGGCAATCCGGGTAGTTAGAGCAGCCGATAAACGCCCCAAATTTGCCGACCTTGAGGCTGAGCCGCCCGTTGCCGCAGGAAGGACAAGCACGCGGATCGCCGCCATCCTGAGGTTCGGGAAAGATATGCGGCCCGAGCAGCTCGTTCAGAGCCTCGAGCACCTGGGCGATCCTGAGATCGCCGATGTCGTTCACCGCGGCAATGAACTCGCGCCAGAAGTCCCGCAGCACATCTTTCCATTCGAGCTTGCCGGCCGAGATGAGGTCGAGCTTCTCCTCGAGGTCTGCGGTGAAGTCGTATTCGACATAGCGGCGGAAGAAGCTTTCGAGAAAGGCCGTGACCAGGCGCCCCTTGTCCTCGGGATAGAGGCGCTTCTTGTCGAGACGCACATATTCGCGGTCGCGGAGCACATTCATCGTCGTGGCGTAGGTCGAGGGCCTTCCGATGCCGAGCTCCTCCATCTTCTTAATCAGCGTGGCTTCGGTGTAGCGCGGAGGCGGCTCGGTGAAGTGGTGCTTGGCCTCGATCTTGCGCGGGTCGAGCGCTTCACCCTTGGTGAGTGCCGGCAGCGCGCCGTCATCGCCGACAGCATCATCGATGCCTTCCTCATAGATCTTGAGGAAGCCGTCGAAGCGGATCACTGACCCGGTGGCACGCACGCTGTAGTGCTTACCGTCTTTGCCGGTCACGTCGATGTCCACGCTGGTGCGCTCGATCTCCGCACTCGAGGCCTGACTCGCCATCGTGCGCTGCCAGATGAGCTTATAGAGCCGCGCGGCATCGTCATCGAGATAGCGTGCGACCGAATCGGGATCCTTGTTGAAGTCGGTCGGCCTGATCGCCTCATGCGCCTCCTGCGCGTTCTTGGCTTTGGTTTCATATTCGCGCGGCGAGGTGGGGACGTACCGCTGTCCATAAAGCTTAGTGACGAGGCGGCGAACCGCGGCAATCGCCTCAGGAACGATCTGCACGCCGTCGGTTCGCATATAGGTGATGAGACCTTCTGCTTCGGCGCCGAGATCCACGCCCTCATAGAGCCGCTGGGCGAGCTGCATCGTTTGGCGCGGCGAGAAGCCGAGCTTGCGTGAGGCCTCCTGCTGAAGCGTCGAGGTGGTGAAGGGCGCCGCCGGATTGCGGCGCTGCGACTTGCTCTCAATGTTCGAGACGACGAAGCGGCCGCCTTCCAGCGCAGCTTTGAGCCGCCCGGCAGTCTCAGCGTCGGCGATGTCGAACTTGTCCAGCTTCTTGCCGAGGGCAGAAAACAGCCTTGCCTGTAAAGTCTCATTCTTGCCGGTCGTAAGCTCGGCGATGATCGTCCAGTATTCCTGCGGCTTGAATTGCTCAATCTCGAGCTCGCGGTCGCAGACGAGCCTGAGCGCCACGGATTGGACGCGCCCGGCAGAGCGGGCGCCCGGTAGCTTCCGCCACAGCACCGGCGAGAGGGTGAAGCCCACGAGATAGTCGAGCGCGCGGCGGGCGAGATAGGCATTGACCAAAGGCCCGTCGATCGTGCGTGGATGGCGCATGGCGTCGAGCACGGCTTCTTTTGTGACCGCGTTGAACACCACGCGCTCGACCGGAACGCCGGTTAGAGCCTTCTTGCGGTCGAGCACCTGGAGCACATGCCAGGAGATGGCTTCGCCCTCACGGTCGGGGTCGGTCGCGAGGATCAGCTTGTTTGCGCCTTTGACAGCCTTGGCGATCTCGTCGAGCCGCTTGGCGGCCTTGGGCTCGACGTCCCAATGCATCTCGAAGTCCTTGTCGGGCAGGACCGAGCCATTTTTCGAAGGCAAATCGCGCACATGCCCATAGGAGGCCAGCACTCGGTAGCCGGGCCCCAGGTACTTGTTGACGGTCTTTGCCTTTGCTGGCGATTCGACGATGACGATGTTCATTGAGACGTTCCTAGCCGCGCAAATTGCGTCAGGCTGAGGGCGAAGGGCCTAAGGGGCCGCTCGCATGCGCCCGCAAAATGGTGTGTCG
>DASSLP010000240.1:0-14473 GCA_035689365.1 Methyloceanibacter sp. | reverse complement strand
GCGAGATCGTGGTTCGTGATCGCGCGTTCACTTGCGAGGTCGTAGATCGCAAGAAGGCGAAGGAGCTGTTCAAGAAGAAGGGCGAGACCTTCAAGGTCGAATTGATCGACGCGATCCCCGACGGCGAGGAGATCAAGCTCTATTCGCAAGGCGGCTGGCTCGACCTCTGCCGCGGCCCGCATATGACCTCGACGGGAAAGGTCGGCAAAGGGTTCAAGTTGCTCAAGATCGCTGGCGCCTACTGGCGAGGCGACTCGTCGAAGCCGATGCTTCAGCGTATCTACGGCACGGCCTGGGCGAGCGAGGAGGAGCTCAACGCCTACCTCCACCAGCTCGAGGAGGCCGAGAAGCGCGATCACCGGCGCTTGGGCCGCGAGATGGACTTATTCCACTTCCAGGAGGAAGCGCCCGGCGCCGTGTTCTGGCATCCGAAAGGCTGGGCTCTGTTCACAACGCTGATCGGCTATATGCGCCGCCGGCAGAATGCGTGGGGCTATGTCGAGGTGAACTCACCCGACATGATGGAGCGCACGCTGTGGGAGCAGTCAGGTCATTGGGAAAAGTTCGGCGACCACATGTACGTCACCGAAACCCCCGACGAGCGCATCTATGCCTGCAAGCCGATGAACTGCCCCGGCCATGTGCAGATCTTCAAGCACGGGCTGAAGAGTTACCGCGATTTGCCGCTTCGCCTCGCCGAGTTTGGCAAGGTGCATCGCTACGAGCCGTCGGGCGCCCTGCATGGGCTATTGCGCGTCCGCCACTTCACGCAAGACGACGCCCATATCTTCGCGACCGAAGATCAGATCACCGAGGAATGCGTGAGACTCAACGAGCAGATGTTGTCGATCTATCGCGATTTCGGCTTCGAGGACGTGCGCATTAAGTTCTCCGACCGGCCTGAGAAGCGGGTGGGCTCCGACGAGGTTTGGGACAAGGCAGAGGCTGCACTGAAGCGCGCCGTCGAGGCGAGCGGTCTTTCCTATGAGCTGAATCCTGGCGAGGGCGCCTTCTATGGGCCGAAGCTCGAATACGTGTTGCGCGACGCCATCGGGCGCGATTGGCAATGCGGCACGATTCAGGTCGACCTCAACATGCCGATGCGGCTCGGCGCGTTCTATATCGCGCCGGACGGCGAGAAGACCGTGCCGGTGATGATCCACCGCGCCATGTTCGGCTCGCTCGAACGCTTCACCGGCATTCTCATCGAGCACTACGCGGGGCACCTGCCGCTGTGGCTAGCGCCAGTGCAGGCGATTGTTGCCACCATCGTCTCTGATGCCGACACCTATGCCGGCGAAGTGCTCGAGGCCTTGCGCAAAGCGGGGTTGCGGGCCGAGGCAGACCTTCGCAACGAGAAGATCAACTACAAGGTGCGGGAGCACTCGCTCGCCAAGGTCCCGGTGCTACTCGTGGTCGGCAAGCGCGAGGCAGAAGAGAAGACCGTCTCGGTGCGGCGCCTCGGCTCACAGGAGCAGCAGGTGATGAAGCTCGATGCGGCGCTCCGCGTGCTCGCGGATGAAGCCGTGCCGCCCGATCTGCGTGAAGCAAAGAAGATGAAGGCGGCCTGATCGGCTGATCTCTAGCCGATCAGCGGGCTGGACGAAGTAGCGCGCCTGGGTTGATCAGAGGCATGTTCGGGTCGGCGGGCCGAGTCGCCGAGAAGCCGTCAAAGCCGAGGGCAGGGCTGCCGCTTGACGGGGGCTCGCCATCACCGGCCATCGCTCCACCGGAGGGCGGAGGCGCGGGTTCAGGCGGATCAGTCAGCGCCTTGAGGTCATCGGGCGCGGTCGGTCCGTCATCGACCACGACCTCGATCTGCTTTGCCTCAACCCCTTCAATCGAAAACTTGCGGGTGTAGTTCAAGCCGCCGTGCTCGGCGATCACCGCATAGCTTCCGGCGGCCAGGATATGGGTCGGGAGCGCACCGGCATTCTCCTTCACCACGTCGCCGGCGGAGGTGAGGATCTTCCACTTGGTGTCGGCGAGGGCCTCGCCGCCCAGCGTCTGTACGAGCTTGAAGGTGGTCTTGGCACCGGTCTGTTTAACTGTGGCCTCGGTGAGCTTGCCTGGCTCGACGGTGACGTCTGCCTTCACCTTGGCGTTTGCGTCGCCGTACAGGCTCTCGATGTGGTAGGCGCCGGCATTGAGTCTGATCACCGCGCCCGGCTTGGCGTTGCCGAGGATGGTATGGCGGTTGCCGAACTGGTCTTCCTCGTCGGACAGAATGTCGAAACGCACGCTGCCATCGGGCAGAGGCTCACCATTGGGCAGCACAGCGGTCAGCTTCAGCCCGCCGGTATTGAGGACGAAGGTCTCCTCGAGCGAGCGGCCGCTCTCGACTTTGATCTTCTTGGTGAGGTTGGAGAGGCCATAGGCGGCGTTGACGAGGTATTCGCCTGGGAGCAGCGCCGCGGTCGGATTTGCTTCGTGATGGGTGCTGACGAGCTTGTACCCACCTTCACGCGAGGCCTTCGAACTGTAAACGCGCCAGGTCAGTCCGGATTGCAATTTGGGACCAGCCTCGGTGACCATGGCCCTGAACGTGACGGGGACGGGAAGTTGCACCTGCGGCGTCAAGGGCGGCGGGCCGACCGGCACTGACTGCACGAGTTTTATTTGCGGGGCGCTGCCAGGAGGCGGCGCGGCTTGGCCCTGGGCAGGTGCCGATTTCTGAATCGCAGTCTCGCCAGCGGCCGCGTGCGGCGGAGAGGCTGGAGACGCCTGCTTTTGCATTGCCGACTGCTGTGGCGCGACGGTCTCGGCCGAAGCTTTTTTCGCTGTGATGGCATCTCGATCTTCGGCCGCGACGGCTTGGGCAGGCGGTGCCGGAGGAGCAGGAGGTGCCGGAGGAGTTGCGGCCGCGTCAAGAACCGCAGCGAGCCCTTGCTTAAGCTCATCCACGTTGGTCGCGGCGACGAAAGTTCCGCCAGTGGCGTTGGCAACGCAGGTCAAAGCCTTCACGTCGTCTTTCTTGTCGCTGAAGCCGATCACATGGATGCGGAGAGCTTGCGACTTCTGCTTGAGCGTGGCGGCGGTGGCGCAGATATCCGCGTTGCAGCTATCAGCGCTGTCGGCGATCAGCACGATGTCGAGGCGCGTGCTTTGCGGAGGTGCAGCCTTGGCGGCGTCGCTCAAAGCTGCGGCAATCGGCGCCTGACCTTTTGGCTTGATCCCGCCGAGCAGCTTGCCTTGCGTTTCTCCGGTGAGCTCTCCCGGTTTCGCCAAGATCTCGCTGTCCGCGCAGTTCGATGCCTTGCGATGGCCGAAGGTGACAAGCCCGAAGGAGAGGCGATCACCGTAGGTGCCGATTGCGTTGCCGAGCTCAGAGCGGACAGACGTGAACTTGCTCGCGCTGCCGATCTTGGAGTTCATGCTCTTCGAGGCGTCGAGCACGACTATGGTAGTGGGAAGATCAGTCGCCGCAGCTTTCGGAGCCGCGTCCTTGGCTGCGACGGCTCCCGCTCCGAGAAGAGCAGCGGGCAGGAGCAAGAGCCTAAGCCCCGCGCAGCGTTTCCCCCGCATGGCGTTCGTCCCGATCAGCCGGCCGCAAGCTGTTATACGTGTTTCCAATGCGCCAAACTTGGCCGAAATTCCTTTGTGAATAAGGCCGATTTGGGGTGTATCGCCCGGGGTTATCGTCCGCGGAAGGCCCAGGAATCCGCCATTGTCGCACTGCCGATTTCGGGATAGGGAACGCGACCTTTGCAACCCCCAAGCTGACCTCATGCCGAACCCCGCGCTTGATCTCTTGCTCACCCGCAGATCGGTGTCTGCCAACAGCCTCGGCGAGCCCGGACCCAGCCACACCGAGCTCGAGCTGATACTGAGGGCCGCTTCACGCGTGCCCGACCATAAGAAGCTCGTGCCGTGGCGCTTCATCCTTTTTCAGGGCAAAGCGCGCGAAGCCTTCGGCAGGGTGCTGGCGGAGGTTTGCCGCGCAGAGGAGAGCGATCCAGGCACGTTCAGGCTGGAGAACGAGGCGAAGCGCTTCATGCGCGCGCCAGTCGTTATCGCTGTGATCTCACGGGTGGTGAACAACCCCGCCGCTCCCGAATGGGAGCAGATCCTTTCCGCGGGCGCCGCCTGCCAGAACCTGATCCTCGCTGGGACCGCACTTGGCTACGGGGCTCAGTGGATCACCGAATGGTACGGCTATAGCGAAGGCGTGCGGCGAGCGCTCCATCTTGCCGACAACGAGCGAGTCGCCGGCTTCGTTTATATTGGCACAGCCAAAGAGAAGCCCGACGAGCGTGAGCGGCCGAAGCTTTCTGACATCGTCGCGAGCTGGCGTCCTTGAATTTCAGGAGTGGATGTATCGTCATGTTCTACGACGCGGTCGCCAACACCCACGGTCTCGCCATCGATCCATTCAAGGCGCTCGTGGCACCGCGGCCGATAGGTTGGGTCTCGACCCTCGGCAAAAATGGTGTCGTCAATCTTGCGCCTTATAGCTTCTTCAATGCCGTCTCGGAGGATCCGCATTTCCTGATGTTCGGCTCCGGCGGCCGCAAGGACAGCCAGCGCAACGCCGAAGAGACCGGGGAATTCGTCTGCTCACTCGCCACCTACGAACTCCGCGAGGCGATGAACCGCACCTCCGCTCCAGTTGCCCCTGATGTTGATGAAATGCAGCTTGTGGGTCTCACACCGGCCCCATCGCGGCTCGTCGCTCCGCCGCGCGTGAAGGAGTCTCCTGTCGCATTCGAATGCCGATATTGGCGCACCATTGATCTTCCGGGGAGGAACGGAAAGCCTGGCACGAATGCGATCGTGCTTGGCCAAGTCATCGGCATCCATATTGCCGACGAGGCGATCGTCAATGGCAGAGTCGATGTGACGCGGCTCAAGCCGATTGCACGGCTTGGCTATGGTGACTACGCGGTAGTCGATGAAGTTTTCACGCTCGCGCGGTCCAAGTCGCGGGCGCTCTGAAACCGGCCGTCAGTATCCGAATTGCTCCGCGAGCACGCGCTCGGCAAGAGTGTGGCCGGGATCGAACATCATGAAGATGTCGATACCGCTTTCTTCCATCACCTCGACCTTCACGACGTCTCGGAATTCGGTGTGGTCGGCCACCGCGCTCACCGGGCGTTTGTCTGCCTCGAGGACATCGATGGTAACGTGGGCGTCATTCGGAAGGAGTGCGCCGCGCCAGCGGCGAGGACGGAACGGGCTGATGGGAGTAAGCGCGAGAAGGGGCGCGTTGATGGGCAGGATCGGCCCATGTGCCGAGAGGTTATAGGCCGTGCTGCCGGCCGGCGTGGAAACGAGCACGCCATCGCAGATCAGCTCATCCATGCGCACTGTGCCATCCACCGTGATCCTGAGCTTGGCGGCTTGGTAGATCTGCCGGAACAGGGACACCTCGTTGATGGCCAGCGCCTCGTGCTTCACGCCGTGCTTGTCATAGACGGTCATTCGTAGCGGATGGATGATGGTCGTCTCCGCCGCCTTCAGCCGCTCCTTGAGATTGTCCTCGTGATAGTCGTTGAGCAGAAACCCAACTGAGCCACGGTTCATGCCGTAGATTGGAATGCGGCTGTTGAGATGGGCATGCATGGTCTGGAGCATCAGGCCGTCACCGCCGAGAGCCACGATCGCGTCGGCTTTGTCCGGCGGCGTATTGCCGTAGCTGACGGACAGCTTCTTCAAGGCGTCCTGCGCCTCCTTGGTCTCGCTCGCCAGAAAGGCGATCTTTTCGAAGCGGGGCATGGCGGTGTCGATACGCTTGAACCCAAGCTCAAGAAGCGGGCACTATAAATGCGACGAGGCGCTGGCAAAGCAAGTGTCTAGTATCCGGCGCGAATGGTGAATCGATGGCGAACGACGAGCGGCCGATCCTGATCTATACGACCTTTCCGAGCCTCGATGACGCAAAACGAGTGGGCGATGCGCTTGTCGCTGGGCGGCTTGCCGCCTGCGTGAACATGTTCCCCGGCATGATCTCGATCTTCGAGTGGAAAGGCGCGCGCGAGGAGGCGAACGAAGTCGCCATGATCATCAAGACGCGCGCTTCCCTGACCGAGGCGGTGATCAAAGAAACTAAACGGCTGCATCCTTACGAGCTGCCGGCCCTGCTCGTTCTGCCGACCGAAGGCGGCAGCGCCGAATATTGCGGCTGGATCGCAAGCCAAACGGAAACTGCAGCTCTGTAATGAGCCGCGACGCTTACGTGCTTGCCATCGATCAGGGGACGACCAGCACACGCGCCATCCTGTTCGACGCGGAAGGCAAGGCTCGTGTTGCGGCTCAGGTCCCGCTCACGCAAATCTATCCGGAGCCTGGCCAGGTGGAGCACGATCCCGAAGAGATCTGGCGCTCGGTGCTTCAGGTCTGCCGCGAGGTGCTGAGCGGCGTTGGTGTGGAGCAGGTCGCCGCCATCGGCATCACTAATCAACGCGAGACCACTGTGGTGTGGGAGAGGGCGACTGGCAAACCGCTCGCCAACGCCATCGTGTGGCAGGACCGCCGCACCGCCGGACTGTGCGCCGAACTTGCGCGAGAGGGATGGGGCGCTCATGTGACCGAGACGACCGGCCTCGTTATTGACCCTTATTTCTCGGCGACCAAACTCGCCTGGCTGCTCGGCAATGTGCCAAGCCTCGATGCCCGGGCGCGGGCAGGGGAGGTGTGCTTCGGCACGGTCGACAGCTTCCTTCTGTTCAAACTCACCGGCGGCACAATGCACGCTACCGACGCGACCAATGCCGCACGCACCAAGCTCTATGACATCAGGTTAGGACAATGGGACGAGCGGCTGCTCCATCGCCTCGATGTGCCCCGCGCGATGTTGCCTGAGGTGCGCGACAGCCAAAGCGATTTTGGCGCGGCCGAGCCAGAGCATTTCGGCAAGGCCATTCCGATCAGGGGCATTGCCGGCGACCAACAGGCTGCCGCCTACGGTCAAGCTTGCTTCAAGCCCGGCATGCTGAAGGCAACCTATGGCACCGGCTGCTTCGTCGTTGCCAATACGGGGGATGAGAAGGTCGCCTCTGCCACGCGCATGCTCTCGACCATCTTTCATCAGATCGGGGGCAAGCGTGCTTACGCGCTCGAAGGTGCAATCTTCATGGCCGGCGCTACAGTGCAATGGCTGAGAGACAATCTCGGCCTGATCACCACGGCGGCAGAGAGTGAGGCTTTGGCAAAAGACGCAAACCGCAATTCCGGCGTCTATCTCGTTCCAGCCTTCCAGGGGCTTGGCGCACCCTTCTGGGATGCAAATGCCAAAGCGGCGATCCTCGGTCTCACCCGCGCAAGCTCCAAGGCCGATATCGTTGCCGCCGGGCTTGAGGCCGTCGCCTTCCAGACCCGCGATCTCTTGAGCGCAATGGTGCGTGACATGGCGGTGAGCGAGATTCCGGCGCCATCGACCCTGCGCGTCGATGGCGGCATGACGGCCAATGCATGGCTCATGCAACGGATCGCCGATATTCTCGGCCAGCGAGTCGAAGTGGCGCAGAATCCTGAGACCACGGCGCTTGGCGCTGCGTATCACGCCGGGCAGGCGGTTGGCTTTTTTGGGAGTTGCACGGAGCTTGGAAAGGCCTGGCGTCCGGCGCAAGTGTTCGAGCCGAAGATGAGCCAGGCCGAAAGGCAAGAGCGCTATGGCGGCTGGCTCGAGGCGGTCGCAAGGGTGAAGAGCGAGGCATCGGCCTGAACTTTTACCGTCCGCGTGCCCTTGCACGTTGCCGGCTAGAGTCCTAAAGCTGGCGCAACCCGATCTGGCCTTCGAAGGCGCCTTTATAGTACCGTCACAACACCTTCATAGAGTGCAGCGCGGACCCGAAAGGGCAGGGAGGATATGCATGGGTATGGCTGCGATTGATTTCCAACTTCTGGCCAATGCAGGATTCCCTCCCGCCACTTTCAAGCCGGGCGAGACCATCTTCGCGGCGGGCGACAAGGGCGACAAGATGTACGTCATTCGCACTGGCGAGGTCGAGATCGAACGAGACGGCAAAGTCGTCGAGAAGCTCGGCCCGGGGGGCATCTTCGGCGAGATGGCGCTGATCGACGGCGCGCCGCGGGCTGCTACCGCGACGGCCAAGACGGCTTGCGAGGTCGCCCCGATTACCGAGAAGACGTTCCTATTCCTCGTGCACGAGACGCCGTTCTTCGCCATTTCGGTGATGCGCACGCTGGCTGACCGGTTACGCCGCGCATCTCCCGCCTAAGGCACGGGAAAGGTTCCCAAACCTCACGGCTTGCCATTGTGGCTGGCGACGGCCATGATCGACCCCGTTCATCCATCAACGTCGCTGCGTAACGCCCGTGTTGTCGCTTGCTGAATTGGCGTTGAAACGCCCGCGGAAGATCGACGCGGCAACGCTCGGGCGTGACGTCTTGTCCGGCGCCATTTCGGCAATCGTGCAGATCGCCTACTGCATCTCCTTTGCCGCCCTCATCTTCAGCGGAAGTCTCGCCGGAGGTTTTTCCCTCGGGCTTGCCGGACTCATCATGGGAACGGTGATCACCTGCGTGGTGGTCGCGCTGGCGTCGACCTTCTCGCCGGCCGATGGCGGGCCAGATTCGCCGGCGGTGGCGGTGATGAGCGTGCTGGCCGGCTCCATTGCCGCCGGGCTTGCCGCCAAAGGGGCGAGCGACAGCGAGATCATCATCAATGTTCTTGTAGCGCTCTCGGTGAGCACGTTCCTCACCGGCCTCTTTCTTTTCGGCATCGGAGCGCTGAAGCTCGGCCAATGGCTGCGCTTCGTGCCCTATCCCGTAATTGGGGGGTTCCTGGCTGGTTCGGGTCTGCTCCTCATCACCGGCGGCATGGAGGTGGTGACTCAGACCAATCTCACGCTTTCGCCGGCAAGCTGGCAGCCGCTCTATTCCAATCTCTACATACCCCAGCTCGCGGTCGGCGCGCTGTTCGCGATGTCGATTCCGCTCATCGGGCGCTGGGTGCCGAGCTTCCTCGCGCTACCGGTCGCCTTCGTCGGGTTTCTCGTCGTCCTCGACCCGGTCCTGTTCCTATTCGTGCAGGACAGCACGGTGCGAAGCGCCTGGTTCCTGCCGAGCCTGGGCCATCTCACGCTGTGGGGCCCTTTCGCGGCAATTCTGAGCCACCAGGTCGACTGGGGCGTTATCGCGCAGAGCGGCGCCGACATCGGCTCGTTTTGCGGGGTGATGGCGATCGCCCTTCTGCTCGATGTGTCGAGCCTTGAAGTGGCGCGCCAGAAGACCGGCGACCTCGATCAGGAGTTTCGCTCGAACGGCGTCGCCAATCTGCTCGCCTCGGTGCTTGGCGGGTTCGGCGGCTCGCTGTCGATGAACGGTTGCTTGCTCCTCGACGAGACCGGCGCCACCACCAGGTGGGCTGGCGTGATCGTGGGCCTTGGCTGCTTGCTCATCCTGTTCTCCGGGGCGGACGTCGGCACGGTTGTGCCCAAGGCCATTCTCGGCGGCATGCTCGCTTATATCGGCGTGGTGCTGCTTACCGAGCTTGCCGCATCGCCGACGCAGCGCTCCTCTTGGGTGGATTGGGCGCTTGCCATAGCGATGATGCTGGTGATCGCCAATTTCGGCTACTTCATGGGCGTAATGCTCGGCGTGATCGCTTCGTGCTTGATGTTCGCGCTGAGCTACAGCCGGATCGGCGTCATCCGCCGCCATCTCACCCGCCAGGAGTTCTCTTCCAACGTGGAACGCGGACCCGAGCAGGCGCGCCTGCTGCGCGAGGAGGGAAGCCGCGTGCATGTGTTCTGGCTGTCGGGCTTCATCTTCTTCGGGTCGTCCAACGGGCTGTTCGAGCGCATCAAGCGGGTTATCGAGGTGCAGCGCGAAAAGCCGGTAGCCTATATCGTGCTCGACTTCGGAGCGGTTCCGGGCCTCGACAGCTCGGCGGTGCTAAGTCTGGTCAAGCTGCGCAATTATTGCGAGGAGCACGGCGTCACGCTCGGTTTCTCCGGCCTGAGCGAGGTGATGCGCAAAGGCTTCGAACGGGCCGGTTTTTTCGGCGGCGGCGCGCCGCACCAAGTGTTCGGCTCGCGCAACGAGGCGATCGAATGGTGCGAGGACATGTTGCTCATGTACTATGAGGTGGGCGAGGCCTCGACTCATACCTTCGAGAGCTGGCTCCAGGCCGAATTCGAGGGACAGGTCGACTTCGGTCGCATCGCGTCCTACATGAAGCGCAGCGAGTTGCAGTCAGGGGAGTATCTTTTCCACCAAGGCGAGCCCGCCGATTCCATCGTGCTTCAGGCCTCGGGCTGCGTCGCCATCACCATCATTGACGAGCATGGACGGCAGATCAGGCTTCGCCGTATGATCGGCCACACCGTGGTGGGTGAGATGGGGTTCTATCGCGGCGTGCCGCGCACGGCGCACGTGGTCGCCGAGGCGCCTACCGTCGTCTACCGGCTGACGCGGGAGGCGTTCGACAGGATGCAGGAGCAGGATCCACCTGCAGCAGCGGCCTTCCACAAGCTCATCATCAGGCTGCTGTCCGACCGGCTCGAATTCGCCAACCGCGAAATTTCGGCCCTGCTCTAATCCTGCCGACTTCGCTCAGCTTGCCGCGACCAGCGCGGCGACGATCGCAACATAGGTTAGCCCGTGCACGAGCTGATCGGTGCCGAGCGCGTGCCAGAACCCCCGATCCTGCGAAGTCCAGCCATTGCGCTGCGTGACCTGCTCCTTCAACCAATCGACGTGGTAGTGCACAGCGAACTCCGCCAAAGTGATACCGAGCACGAGCAGGAGCGAGCTCGGCACCAGCACGAGATAGACGAACGGCGTGAGCGCGGTATGGATTCCGGCATGAAGGAAACCGCCGGGATGGCCGTAAGTGCCCTTGTTCAAATATTGGTACGGCGTCTGCAGATAGAAATCGGCGACGGCGTGCTTGAACATCAAGACCGCGATGGCCGCGAGGGAAAGGATCGCGAGTTTCGGCATTTGCTCTACTTTGACAAGGCTTCTGCGGTGCCGTCCCAATTGGGGGGCGGAGGATTGAGGCGGAAATAGGCAATGCGCTCGCGATAGAGAAGGTACAGCCGTTTAAGATGTGAGCTGTTCATCGCCTCGCATTCCCGGCTCAAGACCTCCGCCGCGTCCCAGTCTTGAGCGCGGTAGCGGGCGAGGAATTCTCGGTGCCGGGCGGCAAGGTCGATGAATCTACTGCTTTGCTTGAACGTGCTGTCCCCGAGCAGAGCAAAAGCGCGCGTTGCCTCGGTCTTACCCTTCACCTTCAAGAGGTCGAGCTCGATGAAGGCGAAATCCGGTGCGCGCGAGGTGGTGCTCTCGCCTACAACCGTGCCGACGTCATACGTCTTGGATTGCCCTTCGAGTCGCGAGGCTACGTTGACGTTGTCGCCGATCACCGAATAGTCGAAGCGCGTCTCCGATCCGAGATTGCCGACGCAACAGACGCCGGTGTTAAGCCCGATGCCAAGCTTGACCGGTTTGAACGCCCTCCCCTTGGCTTCGGCTTCCTCCCGCCAGCGCTCGTTCAAGCTTTTCATCTCGCGCATGATGCGCAGTGCCGCCTTGCAGGCGTGACTGGGATGCGCGCTGTCGTCGAGCGGCGCGTTCCAAAAGGCCATCACCGCGTCACCCATGAATTTGTCGATGGTGCCTTGCTCCTCGAGAATGATATTGCTCAGTGGGGTGAACAGGCTGTTCAAGAAGTGCGTAAGCTCCTCGGCGTTCAGTCCCTCGGAGATGGTGGTGAAACCGCGCACGTCGCTGAATAGCAGTGTCATGTCGCGCGTCTCTCCGCCGAGCTTAAGCCGCGAGGGATCGTCTGCCAGGCGCTCGACCAGCGCCGGTGCCATATAGTGCGAAAAGGCGTGACGCACCTGATTTCGCTCCCGTTCGGTGCGCAGGAACATGAACAGCGTGCCGGCGAGATAAATCGCGGTGAGCGCGATCGCGGGATAGATCGGATCGACCAGCCAGCCGAAAGCATCGAAGGCATACCACGAGACCCCGATCACCGCGGCAATGGCAAGGCCGCCAAGCACGGCGCTGCCGGCGGCGCCGAGGCGATAGATGAGGATCGCTATGAGCGTGCCGATCGCCAGGATGTAGAACAGCTCGGCGGGGGTGGCGAAATCCGGCCGCTGCAGGAAGACGCCTCGCAGAATCTGCTCCATTGCCTGAGCGTGCAGCTCGACACCTGGCACCGAGGCCTCGAGCGGCGTCGCGCGGAGATCGAGCAGGCCGGCGGCGCTCGTGCCGATCAACAGGATGCGCCCCTCGATCTCGCTCTTGCCGATCTCGCCGTTCAGCACCTTGTAGGCTGGGATGTACCGTGCCTTGGCCTGAGGTGTGAACCTGATCCACATCTGGCCGTTCGCCTCGGTCGGGACCTCGAAGTCGCCGATCTTGACGCCGACAAATCCAGTCTTGGCCCCGAAGGACTTTTCTCCGCTCGCGCCGGAGCTCTTGATAAAGTAGCTGCTTACCCCTTGCGCGAGCCGCAGCAGGTCGATGGCCAAAGACGGATAGAGCTTGTCGCCGATCCGCACCATCATGGGCATGCGGCGGATGATCTGGTCGTGCTCTGGGATCCAGTTAAGTGCGCCGGCGCCTTTGGCCTGGTCTTGCAACTCTTTGAGGCTTGCGGCGGCGCCGGGATAATATGGCGCGAAGAGCTTGGGATCGTCGCCGCCGAAACTGATACCGGCCTTGGTCTCCGGAATGGAGATGCCCTGCGGTGCGGCGATGAAGCCGAGCGCAACGGGCGCTTTGCCGATCGCCTCGGCGAACACCCGATCGTTGGACGGAAGCTTCTCGACCTGCTCTTTTAAGCCCGCTAACGCCTCGGACTGAGGCCAGAAGCGCAGCGCGTTGGCCGGCGACATGCGATCGGGCTCGGGGAACACCATGTCGAAACCGATCGCCGCCGCGCCATCGGCGGCGAGCTTGTCGACGAGATCGGTGAGAACGGTGCGAGGCCAAGGCCATTGCCCGACCTGCTTCAGCGACTCTTCATCGATATCGACGATGCGGACCGGCAGCTCGGGGTCGAAGGCGAGGGGACTTATCCGCTGATAAGCGTCGAACACCAGCGCGCGCAGCGTCGCGACCGGGCTCGGGTCCCACACGCGCAAAGCGAGCGAGGCGAAGATGACCGCCCCTACAATGAGGGCGTAGAGGAGGCGTGGACCCATCCCGTGTTGATCTTGGTGTTTCCGCAGGAAGCCGCGCCGGCCGGCGCAGGCAGGAAACTAGCCAATGGCGTTGGCTCGCTCCAGCGTCATCTTGCACCGCGAACTCCATGTTTTCCGCGGGTGGCGGATTGAACGGCGCGGCGGAATGAACTAGGAAGCTGCGACGCCAGGGACGCAACATTCTCAAGGGCACAGTTCGTGAACATCTGCATGATCGGGGCGGGCTATGTCGGCCTCGTCTCCGCTGCCTGTTTTTCCGAGTTCGGCTGGAACGTCACCTGCACCGATAAGGATGCGGACAAGATCGAGCAACTGCGTCGCGGGTCGGTGCCGATCTACGAACCGCGCCTCGAGGAGCTGCTCGAGCGCAATCTGCGCAATGGCCGCATCAGCTTCTCGACCGAGCTCGCGCCTGCGGTAGGCAAGGCCGATCTCGTATTCCTTGCCGTCGGCACGCCCATGCGTCGGGGCGACGGCCATGCCGATCTCTCCTTTGTGTTCAAAGCAGTCGAGGAGCTTGCGTCCCATCTCGACGGCTTCACCGTAATCGCGACCAAATCGACCGTGCCGGTCGGCACCAGCCGCGAGATCGAGCGGCGTCTCAAACAGCTTCGCCCCGATGCCGATTTCGCGGTCTGCTCCAATCCTGAATTCTTGCGCGAAGGCTCGGCCATCTACGACTTTACCCATCCCGACCGCGTGCTCGTGGGCTGCGATGAGGAGCGCGCAAGGCTGCTCATGGAGCGGCTCTACAAGCCGCTCGCCTTGCGCAATGCGCCGGTGATGTTCGTGAGCCGGGAATCCGCCGAGCTCGCCAAATATATCGCCAACGCCTTCCTCGCCATGAAGATCAGCTTCATCAACGAGATTGCCGACCTGTGTGAGGCGGTCGGCGCCGACGTCCAAGAAGTCGCCACCGCGATCGGCGCCGATGGCCGCATCGGCAACAAGTTTCTGCATCCGGGGCCAGGCTATGGCGGCTCGTGCTTTCCCAAGGACGTAGCGGCGCTGATCCGCACTGCGCGCGAGGCCCGCTCGCCGCTGTCGCTCGTCGAGCAGGTGCAGACAGTCAACTCCGAGCGCAAGATCGCCATGGCGGGACGGGTGGAGCGCGCGGCTGGTGGCTCGCTCAAGGGCAAGACGGTTGCCGTGCTCGGCGTCGCCTTCAAGCCCGACACCGACGACGTACGCGAGGCGCCCAGTCTTACGCTGATCCCTATGTTGCAGGAGCGGGGCGCGACGGTCAGGGCTTACGATCCGCACGCACGCGAGAATGCCGAGCCGCTTCTGCCCGGCGTGGCTTGGTGCAAGAACGCGCTCGAGGCAGTCGAAGGGGCAGACGTCAC
>DASSLP010000239.1:0-4084 GCA_035689365.1 Methyloceanibacter sp. | reverse complement strand
GAGATGACCAGGTTCAACATGGCTGAAGCAATACCCTTCGAGTTGTTTGGCTGAAAAGCGAATATGCTGGACGTTATGAACGCAGCTTGAATGGCG
This sequence comes from Methyloceanibacter sp., assembly GCA_035689365.1. Classification (GTDB taxonomy): domain Bacteria; phylum Pseudomonadota; class Alphaproteobacteria; order Rhizobiales; family Methyloligellaceae; genus Methyloceanibacter. Next base: position 3,988 of record DASSLP010000239.1, on the reverse strand, counting down.
CGTTCATCACGGACGCAGATTTCCTCGCGTCCTTCCGCGATACCGTCGCTGTGGCGGAGGTGCTCAAGTGGTCGCTTATAGCGGGAAATTCAGCCCGGGTGTGACGATTCTTCGATAATTTTGAGGCGATTAACTCCGTGTACTGCCTCGCAGCGTCGTTGTCATCTCTTGCCGGGCGGCAGGCGTTATCACTGTCGCAACTCGCCCAAGGAGCCGACGACATGACGATCCAGTTCAATCACACCATCCTGTACGCCCACGACAGCGAGGCATCCGCAAAGTTTCTCGCCGAGATGCTCGGTCTTCCCGCGCCAGTCAAATGGGGACCGTTCGTGGTGGTCAAGACCGACAACGGAACGAACCTCGACTACATGGACACCGACGGCGAGATTACGAGCCAGCATTACGCCTTCCTGGTCGACGAGCCGAATTTCGATGCGATTTTCGCACGAATTCGCGCGCGCAAGCTCCCCTACTGGGCCGACCCAGGCCAAACGCAGCAGGGCCAAATCAATCCTCGCGACGGCGGGCACGGTCTCTACTTCGAGGATCCGAACGGGCACTTCCTCGAAATCATCACCCGTCCCTACGGCAGCGGCGGGTGGAATCCCTGAGCGGATGTGGCAGAGCCAACCTCACAGCGACTTGGCAATTTCCTCGGTCATCTTCTTGGCGTCGCCGAGCACCATCATGGTGTTGTCGCGATAGAACAGCGGATTGTCGATCCCTGCATAGCCTGACGCGAGCGAGCGTTTGTTGAACAGCACGGTGCCTGCCTTCCATACCTCAAGCACCGGCATGCCGTAGATCGGAGAGCTCGGATCGTCCTCAGCCGAGGGATTGGTCACGTCATTCGCGCCGATCACATAGACCACGTCGGCCTGCGGGAATTCGCTGTTGATGTCCTCGAGCTCGAACACCTCGTCGTAAGGGACGTTGGCCTCGGCGAGCAGCACGTTCATGTGTCCCGGCATGCGGCCGGCCACCGGGTGAATGGCGTATTTGACCTCGACGCCAGCCTTCTTCAGCCCATCTGCCATCTCGCGCAGCGCATGCTGAGCTTGCGCCACAGCCATGCCGTAGCCCGGCACCACGATCACCTTGCCGGCATTCTTCATGAGGAAGGCGGCATCCTCCGCCGAGCCTAGCTTGACCGGCTTCTGCTCTGCGCCTCCCGCTGGCCCGGCCACCTCGCCGCCGAACCCGCCAAGGATGACGCTGATGAAGGAGCGGTTCATCCCCTTGCACATGATATAGGAGAGGATCGCGCCGGACGATCCGACCAGCGCGCCGGTGATGATCAGCGCCGTATTGCCGAGCGTGAAGCCGATGCCGGCGGCCGCCCATCCCGAATAGGAGTTCAGCATCGAGATGACGACCGGCATGTCGGCGCCGCCGATCGGGATGATGATAAGCACGCCGAGCAGGAACGACAGCAGCGCAATCGCCCAGAAATAGAGCGCGGCCTGCTCGCGGCAGAACATCACGATGCAGAACAGGAGCAGCAGCGCGAGCGCGATATTGATGAGATGGCGCCCAGGCAGGATGATCGGCTTGCCCGACATGCGGGCCGACAATTTCAAGAAGGCAATGACCGAGCCGGTGAAGGTGATGGCGCCGATTGCCGCGCCAAGCGACATCTCAATCAGGCTCTGCGTACGGATATCACCGGGCGTGCCGATACCGAAGGCCTCGGGCGCATAGAAGGCGGCCGCGGCGACCAGCACCGCGGCCATACCTACCAGCGAATGGAAGGCGGCGACCAGCTCTGGCATCGCCGTCATGGGAATGCGGCGGGCGATCACCGCGCCGATCGAGCCGCCGATGGCAATACCGCCCAGGATCATCGCCCAGGTCGTGGCATCTGACGGGCGCGCGACGGCAAGCGTGGTTACGACGGCGATCGTCATGCCGGCCATGCCGAGATAATTTCCGCGCCGCGAGGTCTCCGGCGACGACAGCCCGCGCAGCGCGAGCACGAAGAGCACGCCCGCGGCGAGGTAGAGCAACGCGACGAGATCGTTACTCATGCCCCTGCCCGTCTCATTTCTTCTTCTTCTGGTACATGCCGAGCATGCGCTGGGTGACGAGGAAGGCGCCGAAGATATTGACGCTCGCCATGGTCAGGGCGACGAAGCCCAAGAGCTTCGCGATCCAGCCTTGCGCGGACACCCCACCCACCGCCTCGACGCTGACGGCAAGCAGGGCGCCAACCACGATCACCGAGGAGATGGCGTTGGTCACGCTCATCAGCGGCGTGTGCAGCGCCGGCGTGACGCTCCACACTACGTAGTAGCCAATGAAAATCGCGAGCACGAAGATCGAGAAGAACGAGACCAGGCTGTGGCCACCTTCCTCCTTGGCGAGCGCCTCGCCCGCCGGCAGCGTCAGCATCAGGGCAAACGCCACCACGCCAAGAAGGCTCGCCGTCACGCTCCGGAGTCTCATGCCTTCCCTCCCTTGGTCTGGCGCTTGGGACTTGCCGCTTTCGCAGAGGCGGCGGTATCGGGCTTGGCCCCGAGCCGCTCGACAATGAGCGCATTTACGATGGCACCATCGCGCGCGACCAGCGTGCCCTTGACGAGCTCGTCGTCCCAATTGATGGCGAGGTTCTTCGTCTGCTTGTCGATCAAAGGCTCGATGAAGGCTTGCAGATTGCGGGCATAGAGGCTCGACGCATTGACCGGTACGGTTCCCGGGAGATTGAGCTTGCCGAAAATGCGCACGCCGTTGTGCTCGGCGATCTCGTCGGGCTGCGTGAGCTCGGTGTTACCACCCCGCTCAGCCGCAAGGTCGACGATGATCGAGCCCGGCTTCATGCTTTCGATCATCGCCTTGGAGATGAGCTTCGGCGCGGGGCGCCCTGGGATCAGCGCCGTGGTGATGATGATGTCCTGGCCCTTGATGTGCTCGGCGATCAGCTCGGCCTGCTTCTTCTTGTAGGCGTCGGACATCTCCTTGGCGTAGCCGCCGGCGGTCTCGGCCTGCTTGAATTCCTCGTCCTCAACCGCGATGAACTTCGCCCCGAGCGAGGCCACCTGCTCCTTGACCGCGGGCCGCACGTCGGTCGCGCTCACGATGGCGCCGAGCCGCCGCGCCGTGGCGATCGCCTGCAGGCCGGCAACACCCACGCCCATTACGAATACGCGTGCGGCGGGAACAGTGCCCGCCGCCGTCATCATCATCGGCAGCGCACGCTCGAAGGCTGCCGCCGCGTCGACCACGGCCTTGTACCCTGCGAGATTGGATTGCGACGACAGCACGTCCATGCTCTGCGCGCGGGTGGTGCGCGGCATAAACTCCATGGCGAACAGCGAGACGCCGGACTTGGCGAGCGCATCGAGGCCGCTAGCGTCGGAGAATGGATCGAGCATGCCGATCAGTGCCGCGCCTTTCTTCATCGCCTTGGCGATGGCAAGGTCTGGGCGCCGCACGGTGAGCACGATGTCGGCATTGCCCACCGCCTCGCCATCGCTCTTGGCGATCTTGGCACCGGCCGCGGTGTAGTCCTGATCCGAGAAACGGGAGCGCTCGCCAGCACCTGAGCGGATCGTGATCTCAGCGCCTGCCTTGACAAGCTTCTTGACCGTCTCAGGCGTGAGCCCGATGCGCGGCTCGTCTGCTCCCTCGGCGGGCACGCCAATCGCAATCATCGTTGCTCCGTCACCAGCGGATGCGGCAGGCGCAAAGCAGCGTCCATGCCGGCCTAAGTCGAAACTAGTGGGGGTGCCGGTTGGAAAGAATGATTTGGGTCAGACCACGAAGATGGCAAGGCTCGCCATAAGCACGACGACGCCGGCGATGACAATGCCGGTCAGCTTGAGGAACGTCTTGTAGGTTCGCTCGTGCTCGGCATAGTCCATTGCCGGGTGTCCTTCGGCTACATCGATGCGCATTTCACGCCCCTTCTGACGCTTAGGTTATTGCTCTGACGCGCCACTTACCACAAAGCCCGCCGCGCGGGCAATCCGTGGCCTTTGGCGGGTTA
>DASSLP010000238.1:0-2009 GCA_035689365.1 Methyloceanibacter sp. | reverse complement strand
GAGGAGGTATGCGGATGGAGGGGCATGCACGAACATGGTTCACGCCGAAACAGAGGGCTGAGCTGTGGGACCGCTGGAAGAGCGGTCAATGTGTGGCGGACATCGCCCGAGCGCTCGAGAGGAGGAACAAGAGCGGCGTCTATCGGACCTTGGCAGTCAATGGAGGGATTGCGCCAGCACCACGTCGGAGAGCTCCGGTAGCGCTGCGGCTTGAAGAGCGCGAAGAGATTTCGCGAGGCATTGCCGCCGGTCGGTCGATACGGCGGATCGCACAGGGCCTCGAACGATCGCCCTCAACTGTCAGCCGAGAGATCAGGCGTAACGGCGGCTGCAGCGCCTACCGCGCAAGCGAAGCTGATAAGCGCGCCTGGGGGCGGGCATTGCGTCCAAAGCCTTGTCGCCTGGCGCGCCATGCGGAGTTACGATGGCGTGTGGCGCAGAAGCTCGCGCTCCAGTGGTCGCCGGAGCAGGTCTCTGGCTGGCTAAAGCAGCAATTCCCTGCTGACCAAAGCATGCAGATTTCTCACGAAACGATCTATCGGAGCCTCTTTATTCAGACGCGCGGCGTGCTGAAGAAGGAGTTGATGGCGCACCTGCGCACAGCACGGCAGATGCGCCAAGCCAAGGGCGGTACTACGAAGAGCGGACTGGGACAGATTGTCGACACTGTCTCGATCCGCGAGCGGCCGGCCGATGCCGACGATCGCGCCGTGCCAGGCCACTGGGAGGGCGACCTTCTCTGCGGTGCGAACAATACCCACATCGTGACGCTGGTTGAGCGCCAGACTCGCTTTGCGATGCTTCTCAAAGTGCCGAGCAAGGACACGGCGACCGTCGTAGCCGCGCTCGGTAAACACGTGAGCAAACTGCCTCAGCAGTTGCGCCGCTCCTTGACCTGGGATCGAGGTAAGGAGATGGCTGACCACAAGGACTTCACCATCGCTACCAACGTGCAGGTTTACTTCTGCGATCCACGCAGTCCTTGGCAGCGCGGCAGCAACGAGAACACCAACGGCTTGCTGCGACAGTATTTTCCGAGAGGAACTGACCTCTCGCGCTTCTCTCAGTCCCACCTGAACAGGGTCGCTCTGCGGCTCAATCAACGCCCGCGCAAGACCTTGGGCTTTGAAACACCCGCCGATAAACTACGAGCCGTGTTGCATTGACCGATTGAACTCACCGCCATAAGCGGACATTGGCCCTGGTGTCTTGAGGGGCATCGCGTGACTGCTATGATGCGGTCTGAACAGCCCCATTAAGACAAAAATGCGCGTGCAACGGACCATCGAAGTGCTCGAAGCCCTGGTCGGCTTCGATACGACGAGCCGCAACTCGAACCTCGCGTTGGTCGAATGGGTCGAAGCCTATCTCGACCGGTTCGGCGTGGCGCATGAGCGCGTGCCCGATAAGACCGGCAGCAAGGCTAATGTGTGGGCGACGATCGGGCCATCCGGCATGCCCGGCACCATACTGTCGGGGCACACCGACGTGGTCCCGGTGGACGGACAGTCTTGGTCGACCAATCCGTTCCGCCTGACCGAGCGCAACGGCCGCTTGTACGGCCGCGGCGCGACCGACATGAAGGGCTTCGATGCCTGCTGCCTCGCGGCGGTGCCGGACATGGCTGCCGCGCCGCTCACCCGGCCGATCCACCTCGCGCTCTCATACGACGAAGAGGTCGGCTGCATCGGCGTGCGCGGCATGATCGCGCGGCTTGAACGCGCGGAAATGAAGCCCGCGGCTTGCTTCGTCGGCGAGCCGACCGAAATGGGCGTGATGATCGGGCACAAGGGCAAGCGCTCGTTCCGCGTCACCGTGCATGGCAAGACCTGCCATTCTTCGCTCGCGCCGCGCGGGGTGAATGCGGTTGAATATGCGGCGCGCCTGATCGTGAAGATCCGTGACATCAGCGACCGCCTGGCACGCGCAGGCGTGCACGATCCGCTCTATGACGTGCCCTACACCACCGCCCATACTGGGGTTGTGCATGGCGGCACCGCGCTCAATAT
>DASSLP010000237.1:0-6799 GCA_035689365.1 Methyloceanibacter sp. | reverse complement strand
GCAAGCATTTGTGCAAGCCCGCGCAGGGTCGGATCGGCGGCGAGCGTCCCGAGAAAGGGCTGAGCGTGGATCAACTGCTCCGTTGTTGTCTTCCCCTCGTCGAGGGAGAGGTACAACAGGCCGTTCTTGTCGAAGAAGCGGTTGGTCTCCGCGCCGTAGATCGCCTGGACGTGGTCACGTCCCTGAAGTGCAGCAGCCAGCCTGTCGGCAGCATCTGCGGCAAGCTCCGGGGTTTTTCCATCGACGACCACAAGCAGCGTGTCCACCTGCTGCGGGAACGCGGCGTCGAGTCGAATCTCACGCTGTCGCCAGGGGAGCTTGGCAGAGATGAATTCGCTAGTATCGGTGTTGATGGCAAATTCTTCGTAGGTGAAGAGGACGGCGCCGATCGTCGCCAGCGCCGCGATGGCAAGCACAACAAAAGGGCGGCGGCAGCAGGCCCTTACGACCCTGACGACAAGCGTCTCAAACATGCTCCCATCCTTGGACGGAGGAACTGCAGTTTGACGACGATTTCCGGCTGATTGACGCTTGTTGCGCTTCTCACGCGATATCACTGAACGCGAGTCCAGGTCTGGCTACGGCCGAAGATTGGCAATCCGATGTATCCCCTCACGGTGAGTTGGGAGCCCCCGGGATCGAGACTCATGCTTGCCTTGTAGAGCTTTCCGGTCTCCGGATCGAGTATCGTGCCGCCTTCATAGTCCAGTCCCGACTGCTTCATGCCTTCAATGAACACGAGGCCAAGCACCGGCTGATTGTGTTTCGCGCCAGGACATTCGGTACAAATGGGGTTGGGATCGTCGCCCGGGTCAAGGAATAGGCGCGAGAGACGGCCGACGAACACGCCGTTCTCTTCGCTGATGGTGACGAGTGCACCGACCTTGCCGTTCTCGTCGATCTGTTTCCACATGCCTTCCGCCGTCGGCGTGGCTGCGCCCGTCGGGGCCAACATCAACGCGAATGCGCCTGCGGCGGCTAGGACGAGCTTCAGAACGAACTCGGGGCGGTTATTCATGGCGTTAACTTAAGGTATCGCAGACTGCCGATTTTTTGCGCGAATTCGGGCGTTGTTGTGATCTCGCGGCCGCGAGGATCCGTAGAAACTTTTTTGCCGAGAATCGAGGTGACGTTAGCGAGGATGAGCCCCAAATGAACCCAATACCAATCGTCCGACTTCGAGGCTCATCCTGCCGTCGATGGAGCAATCATGACAAGCGTTACCCGGCTATTGGAAACAGCTCTGTATGTCGATGACGTGGACCGTTCGTGCGAGTTCTATGAGCGCGTTCTTGGGCTTGGACCTCTCGTTTGGGCGACAGCGGGAAACGAGATCGCAAAGCCGCCGTTTAGGCCTTTGCACGTGCCAGGCGGCCAGGTCTTGCTGCTGTTTCGCAAAGGCTCCACTACTGCGACGGCCGTTCTTCCCGGGGGCACGATCCCACCGCACGACGGCAGTGGGCGGCTTCACCTCGCGTTCGCCATCTCCGCGTCCGAGCTGGAGGCTTGGAGAGAACGCTTGCAATCGCAAGGCGTCCCGATCGAAGGCGAAGTGAAATGGCCGCGCGGCGGCACGAGCCTCTACTTTCGCGACCCCGACGGTCATCTTGTGGAACTTGCCACGCCGGGCCTATGGTCGACTTTCTAACTGAGAAACCGACCCGCCTTCGCCGAGGGTGGCAACTTCGCCTGGAGCTGCCTTCAGCGCCATACGATGGCGCCCACGACTGTGACTTAAGCGCACGGGGCAAGACAGTGCCGGCCAAGGACTGCGTCTTTATCACAGGGTCTTCCGGTTTCGTCGGCTCGGCGGTGGCGCATGAGCTGTCCAAAGCAGGCTTTGCCTTGCGGGCACTGGTGCGGCGAGGCAGCCCAAGAGCCAATCTCGATGGCCTCGACGCCGAGATCGTCGACGGCGACATGCGCGACGAGAGGGCGGTCTTTGCCGCGGCAAGAGGCGCGCGTCACGTGTTCCATGTCGCAGCCGATTACCGGCTTTGGGCGCCTAATCCCGACGAGATTACGAAAGCCAACGTCGAGGGAACCAGGGTCGTGATGGAAGCGGCCAAAGCGGCTGGCGTCGAGCGCATCGTCTATACGTCGAGCGTCGCCACGCTGAAGCTTCATGACGATGGTGCCTCGGCCGACGAGACCACGCCTCTCAGCGAGGACGAAGCGATTGGCGCTTATAAGCGCAGCAAAGTTGCCGCCGAACGTCTGGTCGAGCGGATGGTCGAAGATGGCCTGCCGGCGGTCATTGTGAATCCATCGACGCCGGTTGGCCCGCGCGACCGTCGGCCGACACCCACCGGGCGCATGATCGTCGAGGCGGCGTCGGGGCGGATGCCGGCCTTCGTCGATACCGGCCTCAACATAGTCCACGTCGATGACGTGGCCGCCGGCCATCTCGCAGCACTTCGGCGTGGCCGGGTCGGTGAGCGGTACATTCTCGGCGGAGAGAACATGACGCTAGCCGAGCTACTCAGCAGCATAGCGCGGCTCGTAGGCCGTTCGCCGCCACGTCTGCGTTTGCCTCGCGCGCCGCTCTATCCGTTCGCTTTTCTCGCCGAGCTTGGGGCGCAGTTCAGCAAGCACGAGCCGCTTCTGACGCTGGATGGATTGCGCATGTCGAAGCAGCGCATGTTCTTCACTTCGGCGAAGGCCGAGCGTGAGCTTGGCTACCATGCGAGGCCCGCCGAGGAGGGCATTCGCGACGCGATCGACTGGTTTCGTCAGGAGGGTCTTCTTTCGTGACGGCGGAACTCCTTATAGCGTGTCTTGTGCTTGCGGTTTGGGTCTACCTCCTCGCGTTTCACGGCGGTTTTTGGCTCATGCGGGAGCGCGACGATGTCGATGAGCCAGACCCGCGGCGCGCGTGGCCGAGCGTCACTGCCGTCATCCCTGCGCGCGATGAGGCGAAGCTGCTGTCGCAGAGTCTCGGCTCGCTTCTGGCGCAGGACTATTCGGGAAGATTTTCCATTGTGCTTGTCGACGATCAGAGCAGCGATGGGACCGCCGCGGTTGCTCGGTCAGTCGGGGCAGCTGCGAAATTCAATGTCGCGGTTGTACCAGGTCAAGCTCTGCCTTTTGGCTGGACCGGCAAGGTTTGGGCGATGCAACAAGGCATCGCCTATACCGAAGCAGGCTCGGACCAGCCCGACTACCTGCTCTTCACCGATGCCGACATCGCATACGCATCGGATGCCGTGCGGCGCCTCGTAGCGCGCGCCAAGGAACGCGACCTCGTCCTTACATCGATCATGGCCAAGCTCAATTGCGAGAGTCTCGCTGAACGCGCGCTGATCCCTGCCTTCGTGTTCTTCTTTCAGATGCTCTATCCGTTCCACTGGGTCAATCGCTCCGCCGCCTCGACTGCGGCGGCGGCAGGAGGTTGCATGCTCGTGGATCGACGCGCGCTTGAGCGGGCAGGAGGTATTGTCAAAGTCCGCGACGCTTTGATCGACGACTGCGCGCTCGCCGCGCTGCTCAAGACGCAAGGGCCGCTGTGGCTGGGGCTCAGCAATCGCGTGTGGAGCCTGCGCGCCTATCCCCGCTTTGGCGACATCCGCAGCATGGTGGCGCGTTCGGCGTATGCGCAGCTCCGCTACTCGCCGTTTCTCCTTATTGCCACTATTCTCGCGATGATTTTTGCGTATTTAGCCCCGCCATTTTTTGCAGTATTCGGCAATTTTCCGACAAATCTGCTGGCCTCTGCGGTGTGGGCCTTGATGGCTTTAGCCTACCTGCCGATACTGCAATTTTATCGCATTTCTCCGTTATGGGCCGTGGCCTTGCCAGTGATCGCTGCAGCCTATGCGGCGTTCACCCTCGATTCGGCGTATCAGCACCGGCGGGGTAGGGGCGGGCTATGGAAGGGGCGCAGCCAGGCACTTGCAACCAAGCGATGACCGCCGCTCTTGATATCGACGCGAGCAAGACCGAGCACGGCGAGAACTTCCCCGTTGCCTCGTTTCTCATTGCGCCGCGCCTGCGCCAGCCGATCTTGAGCTTCTACGGTTTCGCGCGCGCTGCTGACGACATCGCCGATCATTCTCGATTGTCAGAGCAGGAAAAATTCGCGGGCCTCACTGCGCTTGAGGACACGCTGCTCGGCAAATCAAATAGCGCCAAGGCCGCCATTCTGCTGAGACAAGTACTGACGGAGAAGGGGCTTGCTCCGACCCATCCGCTCGATCTCCTCACCGCCTTTCGCGCCGACGTCACCAAGCGCCGCTACGCGAATTGGGATGAGCTCATGCATTATTGCCGCTATTCCGCCATGCCGGTCGGGCGCTTTGTGCTCGATGTGCATAGCGAGGACCGCACGACGTGGGCCTATTCCGATCCGCTCTGTTCTGCGCTGCAAGTCATCAATCATGTGCAGGACTGCACCAAGGACTATTGCAATCTCGACCGCGTCTACCTGCCGCTCGATATCTTGGCGGCGCATCGGACGAATGTCGCAGCGCTGTTGGATCCGCGCGCGTCGCCCGCTTTGCTGGCCTCTCTTCGCGCGATCGTTGAGAAGACGGCCGCGCTGATACCAGAGGCCTCGAAGCTGCCGCTCGCCGTGCGTGATGCGCGGCTTGGTCTCGAGACTGGAGCTATCGTGAATCTCGCGCATAAGCTCATCGCCATTCTGATGGTTCGCGATCCGCTAAGCGAGCGCGTGCATCTCAGCAAGCTCGGCATGATTTGGCACGGGCTCCAGGGAGCACTTCAGGCCAGCGCTGGCCGGCTCGTCGGACCTGCCGGCTCTCTTCGGCTGCGCCTCAGATGAGCGTGGTCGCCGACATTCTGGCGCCCGCAGCGCCCGCGCCGATCGCCAAGCACAGCTCGTTCTACCTGGCCATGCGTATCCTGCCGCATGAGCAGCGGGAGGCGATGTACGCGATCTATGCGTTCTGCCGTGCCGTCGACGATGTTGCCGACGATGGCGGCCCGCGTGCCTCACGGCTCGCCATGCTCGACCAATGGCGCACCGACCTCTCGCGGCTCTATGACGGTAGCGGCCCGACCGACCTTACGCGAGAGCTTGCACGTCCAGTTGCGCGCTTCGGTTTACGCCAGCAAGATTTTCTTGACGTGATCGACGGCATGGAGATGGACGTGCGGCGGGACATGCGCGGGCCCAGTTGGGAGGCGTTCGAACTTTACTGCGACCGTGTCGCATCGGCTGTTGGCCGGCTCTCGGTCAAGATCTTCGGGGTGGAGGAAGACAACGGGATCCTGTTGTCGCACCATCTCGGGCGTGCCCTGCAGATGACCAACGTGCTGCGGGACCTCGACGAGGACGCAGACCTCGGACGACTTTACCTCCCCGCGGAAGCCTTGGCAGCCGCCGGAATTGAGGAGAAAGACATCGCCAGAGTGCTAGCACACCCCCAATTCGGCGAGGCCTGCATGGCGGTCGCCCGCCGCGCCGACCGGCACTTCACCGAGGCCTCGGCGGTAATGGCGCGATGCAGCAAGGAGAGCGTGCGCTCGCCGCGCATCATGGCGTCGGTCTACCAAGCCCTGCTCGACAAGCTCGTCGCCCGCGGCTGGAAGCCGCCGCGAGAGAAGGTTCGTTTATCCAAGCTGCAATTCTTAAGCGCGGTCGTCCGTCACGGCATCGTGTGATGGCGGGTGGAACCGTGCATATCGTGGGCGCGGGCCTCGCCGGGCTCGCCGCGGCGGTCGGGCTGGTCGGCACCGGCCGCGAAATCGTTGTGTACGAGCTTGCGCGCCACGCCGGCGGCCGCTGCCGCTCTTATTTCGAACCTGCCCTTGGCCTCACCATAGACAACGGCAATCACCTGCTGCTTTCGGCCAATCGCGCGGCGCTCGCATTTCTAAAAGCCATCGGCAGCGAGGGGAAGCTTGTTGGCCCGCCCCAGGCGGAATTTCCCTTTGTCGATCTAGGCTCAGGCGAGCGCTGGATACTCCGTCCGAACGATGGACCTGTTCCGTGGTGGATTTTTTCCAAGGGCCGACGCGTGCCTGGCACGCGCGCGGCCGACTATCTTTCGCTGGCGAGACTCCTGGGCGTTAGGGTGGACAGGCCCATCGGCGAGATCATCGACTGCAAGGGCATGCTGTATGAGCGACTCTCGCGGCCTGTGCTCCTAGCTGCGTTGAATGCGGAGCCGCGAGAGGCGTCCTCCCGCCTGGCTGGCGCTGTCCTGCGCGAGACGCTTCTCAGGGGCGGCAATGCTACACGTCCCCTCATTGCACAAGATGGGCTTGGGCCGGTTTTCATCGATCCTGCTATCGTCTTTCTTGAGCGCAATGGCGTGCAGTTCCGCTTCAGCCATCAGCTGCGCCGCTTGGGCCTTCTCGACGATCGCGTCCGTGCGCTCGACTTCGGCGAGGACGTCGTCGAGGTTGTGCCAAACGACATTGTTATCCTCGCTGTGCCGGCCTCCATGGTTGCGTTGCTGGCACCAACCCTGCCTACGCCGAACAAATTCCGGGCCATCGTGAACGCGCATTTCAAAGTCGACCCACCGAAGTCGCAGCCCAAGATCATGGGCATCATCAACGGGACGGTGGAATGGCTCTTCGCCTTTCCGGGCCGGCTCTCTACGACGATCAGCGCCGCAGATCGATGGATCGAGGCTCCGCGCGAACAACTGGCGAAGAAAATCTGGGAGGACATCGCCGCCATCACCGGCGCGAGAAGCGAGATGCCGCCCTGGATCATCATCAAGGAACGGCGCGCGACGTTTGCCGCGTTGCCTGATGAGAACGCGAAACGGCCGCAAGCCGAGACACCTTGGTGCAATCTCCTTCTCGCCGGCGACTGGACGGCGACGGG
>DASSLP010000236.1:0-8154 GCA_035689365.1 Methyloceanibacter sp. | reverse complement strand
ACGTTTCTAACAGAAGTCTTAGGCCTGCCGGCGCCGAGGGAGTGGGGACCGTTCCAAGTTGTTACGACAGACAATGGCGCTAACATCGATTTCATGAATACCGACGGCGAAATCACGCCACAACATTATGCTTTTCTCGTCAGCGAGTCAGAGTTCGACGGAATATTTGATCGGATCAGAGAACGGTCGCTCTCCTACTGGGCTGATCCTGCACAAAGTCAACCGGGTGAGATCAATCATAACGATGGTGGTCGCGGTTTCTATTTCGAAGATCCCAACGGCCACTTTCTGGAAGTTATCACCCGTCCCTATGGTAGTGGCGCTTAATATCTCAAGCTAAGGGTCAACGAACAGAGCCGTGCCGGCTTCAAGAACATGTTCATCAACGGCAAGCCTGCCGCCGTGCAAGGCTCCTCGACCGGCTGCGGCGGCTCGGTCGTGACCGGCTCGTCGGGTGTGTTCATCAACGGCAAGCTGATGGCAGCCGTGGGTGACGCGACCTCGGGCTGCGCCGGGAAATAGTCCCCACTACGAGCCGCTTAGACCGTGGAAATGACGGCTAGCTGCTTTGCGGTTAGACTGCGGAGTCGCGTCCGCTCGAGGGCGTCCGGTCAAAGGGGGGGCATCATGAATTTTCGCCTAAGCACGCCGCGGCGCGAGACGTTCCTTGTCTCCGTCGTCATCGCCGTTCTGGTCATTATCGGCATGATCGTGCCGCTGCCGTTCTTCACGGCCTATGCGCTCGGACTGCTGCTGATTGCTTATCTGATCCTGCTCGCGGGCGTGCTGGTCGACAACCTCTAGCCGCGCGTGGTGGCCTAAGCCTTGACGAGCCGCAGCATGGGCTCCAGCGGCTGCGCCCGCGGGAGGAACGGAGCGAGCGCGGCGTGAAGCTCGCCAGCGCTGATCGGCTTCGTCACACATGCGTCCATGCCGGCGGCAAGGTAGGTCGCGCAATGCTGCTTCTTCGCCTGGGCGACGAGCGCAACGATCGGCAGCTCGGCCGAAGGCACATGCATGGCGCGAATGCGGCGCGTGGTCTCGATGCCGCCGAGGTCGGCTATCATGGTGTCCAGCAGCACGAGGTCGTAGCTCTTGGTCGCAACGGACATTACCGCTGCGCTGCCGGTGCTGACCATCTCGTGGCTCAAGCCGAACTCGTTTAGGTAGGTGCCGATCAACACGCGGTTCACGGCATTGTCCTCGGCTACCAGCACATGGCCGGCGAGCTTGTCTTGCTGGGACACGGGGCCGTGTGCTTCGCCTGCGGCCGGGCCCTCAGGCACTTCGCTCACGGCCGTCACCTTTTCGTTTACCGTCCGGGACTCGCTTGCGGCTGCCGCGTCCCGCGCATCGTTTGCGGCCGCAGACTCGTGTATGGCTAGGGGTTCGCTAGCGGGCGTGAGTTCGCTCGCGGACAGTGCATTGGTCTTCCGTGGAAGCTCGGCCGGAAGTGTGAGCCAATAGAGACTCCCCTGCCCGACCACGCTCTTGCAGCCGATATCGCCGGCCATCAGCTTGGCGAGTTTGCGCGCGATGGGAAGGCCAAGGCCAGTGACCTCACCGAAATAGGTGTTGATCTCGATGCAAGGCTGGAACAGGCGATCCTGCACCGTTTTGCTCAAACCGACGCCGGTGTCGATGACGTCGAATCTTAGCTGCAAGCGAGCGTCGTGCTCCGTCGCGCTCGCATGCAGGCCTACCGAGCCAATCGAAGTGTACTTGAGCGAATTGTCGATCAGCCTCAGAAGCACCTGGCGCAGCCTTGTCGCGTCGCCAATGACGAAGCGCGGGCAATTCGCGCTGATGTCGGAGCTGCCGGTGAGTCCTTTGGCATTAGCTCGCGCCTGCAGCTCAGCCGCCACCTCGTGGATCAGAGCATGCAGGTCGAATGCGATGGGATCGGACTCGAAGCGTCCGGTTTCGAGCCGCGAAAAGTCCAGCACGTCGTTGAGCGCGGAGAGCAGGCTGCGCGAAGACTTGAGCAGCGTCTCGGCATGAAGCTGCTGCGTTTCATCGAGCGGCGTTCCGAGCAAAAGCTCGGCCATAGCCACGACCGCCTCCATCGGCGTCCGGAGCTCATGGCCGATCGTGGCGAGCAGTTCGGACTTCGCCTTGTCGGCAGCCTCTGCCGCCTGACGTGCCTTGCGCTCCGCCTCAAAGCCGTCGACAAGATGGACCTGCGCATACAGGCCGTGCGCGTGGGAGCCCTGAGCTTGCATCTCGAGTAGCGGCCCCTGATATCCCCAAACCGGATAGGCAGCTTGGCGGACATCACTTAAAACTCGGCTAAGCCAAAGGCGGCGATCCAGGCTAAGTCACAGCCGCAACCCGCGAAATTGCCATGCGAAAGATCAGAAACGAGAAAGATCTAAAGGAAGGAGTAACCGCTCTGGTAAAAACCTGCGCCCGGCTTGCGCGCGTGCACGCGCTTGCCGGCGACCCGCCGCTCCGGCGCAGGCCCTCCGGGTTCAAAGGCCTGGTCCGCGTCGTTATCAGTCAGCAGCTCTCGGTGGCGAGCGCCGGCGCCATCTGGCGGCGGCTCGAGGCTGCGGTCGAGCCTTTCACGCCCAGCAGGTTTCTCTCCGTGTCAGAGAGCGACCTACGCGCAGCCGGATTGTCGAAGGTTAAGATCGCGACGCTCCGCGGACTCGCCGAAGCGATCGACACGGGTTCGCTCGACCTCGATGCTCTGTCGCAAGAGCCCGAGGACGTCATCCACGCCAAGCTCACCGCGCTGAAAGGCATCGGCCCGTGGACCGCAGACATCTATATTCTGTTCTGCCTCGCGAGAGCTGACGCGTGGTCTCCGGGCGATCTCGCCCTCCAGGTTGCGGTCAAGGATGCCTTTGAGCTCGAAGCTCGGCCCGGCCAAGACGTGATGATGGAGCTTGCCGAGGCCTGGCGCCCGTGGCGCGCGGTCGCCGCACGCATGCTGTGGGCCTATTACAGCGCGCGCCGGAAGACGAGCGCTCTGCCGGTATGATCGTCTGCTCCTGCACCCTGATCACCGCGAAGGAGATTGCCGAGGCGGTCGCATCGATCCGCACCAATGACCCGTTCGTGGTGCTCACGCCGGGCCTGATCTACCGCCATCTCGGCAAGCGTCCGTCTTGCGGCAACTGTTTCCCGCTTATCTCCAAGCTGATGGTGGCTTATGACGAGGAGGGCCCGAGCTCGCCGGCGTCGGTCCCCCACGCGCCGTTCGAGGAGTCCTAGCCCGCGCGACGAGAACAGGTATGATGGTCATGAAGGTTGACAGGAGGACAGCAGAATGAAGGGCAATCCACGCGTCATCGAGTATCTCAACAAGGCGCTGACGCACGAGCTCACCGCCGTCAACCAATATTGGCTGCACTATCGCCTGCTCGACGATTGGGGCTTCACCAAGCTCGCCAAGAAGGAGCGCGAGGAATCGATCGAGGAGATGCACCACGCCGACAAGCTCGTCGACCGCATCGTCTTCCTCGAGGGCTTCCCCAACATGCAGCACATCGATCCCTTGATGATCGGCCAGAACATCAAGGAGGTGCTCGAATGCGACCTCAAGGCGGAGTATTCGGCCCGCGCGCTGTACATGGAGGCGCGCGCCTGCTGCCGCAAAGAAGAAGATTATGTGAGCATGGACCTGTTCGAGGAGCTGCTCGCCGACGAGGAGGGGCACATCAACCACCTCGAGACGCAGCTCAATCTTCTGAACGAGATCGGCATCCAGAACTACGGCCAGCTCAACGCCGACTCTTCCGATGAAGCCGGAGAGGACAAGCCCAAATAAGCGCTCGCTGAATGGCACTCCCCCTCGATGGACCGAGGCTGCCGCCTGCTGCTGGCGGCGCTGCCAAGCAGCTCGTGGTGTTCCTTCACGGCTACGGCGCCGACGGCAACGACCTGATCGGCTTGGGGCGCGAATGGGCGAAGCTGCTGCCGTATGCCGCCTTCGTCTCGCCGCATGCGCCGGAGCCTTGCGGCGCGGCACCCATGGGCAGGCAGTGGTTCGACCTCTCGCTCGGCGACATGCGCATGATCGCCGCCGGCGTGAAGCGCGCCGCGCCCGCGGTCGAATCCTTCCTCGATGCGGAATTGAAGCGGCACGGCCTCGGGCCGCGCGCGCTCGGTCTGGTGGGCTTCAGCCAAGGGACCATGGTCGCGCTCTCCGTAGGCTTGAAGCGCAACCCGGCGCCCGCTGCGATCGTCGGCTATTCCGGCGCTCTGGCGACGGTCGAGGCGCTACCTAAGAACCCCAGCTCGGCGCCAGCGATTCTGCTCGTTCATGGCGACATGGATGAGGTCATCCCGGTCGATGCCCTGTTCCTCGCCCGCGAGCAGCTCGCGCAAGTAGGCCTTCCGGTCGAATGGCACGTGTCGCAAGGGATCGGGCATGGCATCGACGCTGACGGATTGCGGCTCGGCGGCGCGTTCCTTCGCCAAGCCTTCGCCACTCAGCTCACCCAGGGATCGTAGGTGCCGAAGGTCCAGACATGACCTTCGAGATCGCGGGCGGTGTAGTCGCGCCCGCCCTGCGCAGTCTTGACGCTACTAGCCGTGACTTACGCTCCTCACTGTTTTGTCCATACCAACACAGCATGTACTTCACATTCATGACATGGGCCTATAGTATGCCGCGCCGTAACCCGAGTGCGACGGGCAAGCGCAAGAGGATGTATCGCCTTGAACGTCGCAACGGCATCGGCCGCTCCGGGCACTTTCCCTGCACTCGTGCTGAACGCCGACTACCGGCCGCTCTCTTATTATCCGCTATCGCTGTGGGGCTGGCAGGACGCGGTCAAGGCCGTGTTCCTCGACCGCGTCAACATCGTCTCCGAGTATGACCGCCGCGTCAGGTCGCCCTCCTTCGAGATGAAGCTGCCGAGCGTGGTCTCGCTCAAGAACTACGTGCGGCCCGCGCTCTACCCCGCTTTCACGCGATTCAATGTGTTCTTGCGCGACCGGTTCACCTGCCAATATTGCGGCGACGATCAGGACCTCACCTTCGATCATCTGGTGCCGCGCTCGCGCGGCGGCATGACGCGGTGGGACAATGTCACCACCGCCTGCGCGCCGTGCAATCTGCTCAAAGGCGGCAAACTGCCGCACGAAGCGAAGATGTACCCGGCGCTTAAGCCTTATAGGCCCACGGTGTTCGAGCTTCACCGCAACGGGCGGCTGTTTCCGCCGAACTACCTGCACGAGAGCTGGCTCGACTATCTCTACTGGGATACCGAACTCGAGCCGTAGACCTCGCCGCCCGCGCTTACCCCCCAATCTTGGATGCCAACGGCTCGGTTGCGGGGCCGGCGAGAACTTGCCCGCTTAACTCGAAGCGCGAGCCGTGGCATGGGCAATCCCATGTCCGGTCGGTTTCATTCCACCCGACGCTTCAGGGACGAGCAAGGAATCGTGCATGCACTGTCGGCGGTCTGCAGCCATATGGGCTGCATCGGGCAGCCACGCTTTCGCCGTCGATCTTCAGGATCGCGGCCTCGCCGCGGCCGAGCGCGTCGAGCGATTTCGGCTTTGGTTCCGTGCGACCGCCAGCGCGAGGGGGCGCGGCGCCCGCGGTCTCCTCCGCAGATTTCTGGCCGCCGGTGACTGGCTTGATGCGGGTTGCGTCGAACATTTCAAGCCAGCGGTTTTCCTTGCCCACTGCGAGGTCGGCCAGGATTAGCGCTGCGGCCGTCCCATTGCTGATGCCCCACGCACCGAAGCCAGTGGCAACCAGATATTTGTCGCCGCTCGACGATGACCAGCCGACAAACGGGGCGCAATCCGTCGAGCTGTAATCCTCGTTGACCCACCGGTAGGCGATAGGCCCTGCATCGAATTGCTCGATCATCCAGCACTCGATCTCCTCGAAGGACTTGCGCTCCTCTTTCGTGTCGCCTGGCTTGAAGCTGGGACCAGCCACGATCGCGAACACCTCGCCGTTTTGCTTGCGCGTGCGGATGGAATGGCTCGGCTGCTCGGCGCTGATATACATGCCGTCCGGCACGCGCCCGATCGGCGCGACCACCATCGGCTCGGCACGAGGATGGGCTTCGGCGTAGAAGCCGCCGACCTGACCGAGCGGCAGATGAGTGGCCATGACCACGCTCTTCGCGGCTACTCTCCCCTCGTTGGTGACAACACGTGTTGGGTCCCAGTCGACCACACGGCTTTGCTCGAACACGTGGCAGCCGTCCCCTGGAATGGTTTCGGCAAGGCCCGCCACGTATTTCGTGGGATGGAACTGCTCCTGATCGTCGAAGCGGATCGCGCCGCGAACGTCAAACGGAAGCCGAGTCTTGCGCGTGAAGCTCGCTGGAAGGCCGAAGGCCTGCGCGGTCTTCACCTCCTCCTCGATTTGGCCGAGGTAGCTCTCATCGCAGGTATAGACATAGGCCGCTTTCGGTTCGAGCTCGCAGTCGATGGCGTATTGCGGGACGAGGCTTTTGATCTTCCTCACGCCGGCCTCCTGTGCTTCGGCATAAAGACGCGCGCGAGCCTCGCCGAACTTGGCGTTGAGAGTGCGGTAGACAAGCCTGTGCTGCGAGGTAACCTTTGCTGTCGATTTGCCCGTGACCTGGCGGCCGACTCTCCGCGCCTCGACCACGGCAACGGTCATTCCGAGATCCTTGAGAGCCCGTGCCGTGGTGACGCCGACAATGCCGCCGCCGATCACCGCCACATCGACGGAAACTTGGCCCTTGAGGCGCGGGAATTCGGGGGCCGCGGCGGTGGCATTCCAGTATGAGCGTGCCTGCGCCTGGGCGGGCTGCGTGTCTTGCATCGGGCCATCCATGGCCGCCGCCTTCTAGTAAGTAACCCTTTGAACCGGCGACTGTTCCTATCTCAAAAACGCGTAGTGAGCTCGGTCAGCCAGTCCGGCGACGCATCGACCAGGATTGTCTCCAGCCGCTTGTCGACGCCAGTTGCAACAATGAGACCGATCGCAACCAGAAGCACGCCGAGCAGCATCTTTCCGCCCTTCCCTGCCTCTAACATGCGGCCGCGCCAGCGCATCATCGCCTCGCGCGACAGCAGCCCCAGCAGCATGAGCGGCAGCGCTGCGCCGATGCCGAATACGAGCATGGTCAGTGCGACCTGGCCGAGATTCTCGCCCTTGGCTGCGAGGATCGAGGCGGCGCCAAGCGTAGGCCCCACGCACGGGCTCCATACCGCGCCGAGCAGAAGCCCGAGCCCGAATTGGCCGGCGAGACTTGTTGCGGTAAAGCCGCCGAAATGCCCATCGACCCAGTTGCTCACTGGGCTCGCGGCAAGCGCGAACTGCGCCTGCAGCTTCGGAACAAGCAAAAGCACCCCTACGGCGATGAGCAGCATCGCCGAGATGAGGCGAAAGAAGCCTGTGTCGAGACCCGCGGCAAAGCCGATGGTCGCGACGAACAGACCAATTGTGACGAATGACAGCGCAACACCCGCGGCAAGCGCGATTGGGCCTAGGCGGTGCCCGCTCTGAGCCGTGCCGAGCACGATCGGCAGCAGCGGCAAGACGCAAGGCGACAGTGAGGTAAGCACGCCGGCAAGAAGCGCTAAGCCAAGCGTTCCGAGCGACATGGGTTGCCTCTAAAGCGCGCCTTGCAGTAGTGCCGCGATCGAGGCTTCGTTGGTGTCGCCGACCGAGCGGCCTTTCTCTGTCTCGCCCTTATAGGTGATCAGCGTGCTTTGCTGGTTCGCATGAAGCGCCCTCACCTCGCCGGGCTGATTGTCGAAATCGACCTTGAACACGACCAGATCCTTGAACTTTGGCTCGGCGGTGAGCTTGTCCAGGATCGGCGCTTGCGCGCGGCACACCGGGCACCACGGCGCGAAGATATCGACCAGAATCGCCTTGCCCTCCTTCTGCGCGGCAGCGAAGGCCGATGTGCTGAAAGGCTTCTACTCTGCTGCGGAGGCCGGGAGTACGACGAGAAGCGCGATGGAGGCGATCGAGGCGAAGAGGAGAGAGCGATGCGGGATCATCTATCCGATCCTCCTGAAAAGAGTGTCGTGAGGCCGCTATAGCAGCGCGCCTCAATCGCCTGCCAATCACTCTCGGTTGATTCCGGCGTGAGGGAGCAGAGCGCAGGAGCCTCGCTCTATTGTTGGTGTTAGGGCAGGTGTATACTTTGCTACTCTAGCGAGTAGGGATTTGCCACGGATCTCGTAACGCTGACCGCG
>DASSLP010000235.1:0-2239 GCA_035689365.1 Methyloceanibacter sp. | reverse complement strand
TGATGGTCTCGATCATGTGCACCGGGATGCGGATGGTGCGCGCCTGGTCGGTGATCGAGCGGGTAATGGCCTGGCGAATCCACCAGGTCGCGTAAGTCGAGAACTTGTAGCCGCGGCGGTATTCGAATTTATCGACCGCCTTCATCAAGCCGATATTGCCTTCCTGGATCAGATCGAGGAATTGCAGGCCGCGGTTGGTGTATTTCTTGGCGATGGAAATCACGAGCCGCAGATTGGCCTCGACCATTTCCTTCTTGGCCTGGCGCGCTTCGCGCTCGCCCTTCTGCACCATGTGCACGATCTTGCGGAACTCGCCGATCTCGAGACCGGTCTCGGTGGCAAGTGTGTGGATGTGGGTGCGCAGTTCTTTGATGCGGTCCTTGTCGCGGGCGACGAAGCTTTTCCAGCCTTTCTCGGAAAGCTTGGAGATGCGGTTGAGCCAGCGCGGATCGAGCTCGCAGCCCTGATATTGCTTCAAGAAGCTGTCGCGCACGACGCCGTGGCCTTCGGCAAGGCGCATCAGCCGGCCTTCGTGGCTCACGAGCCGCTTGTTGATGTCGTAGAGCTGTTCGACCAGCGCATCGATGCGCGCCTGATTAAGCCGCAGCGACTTGACCTGCTGGATGATCTCTTCCTTGAGCTTTTTGTATTTGCGCTCCTGGCTCGGGGTGAGCGAGCCGGTCGAGTGCAGCTTGTTGTGGATGTCCTGCTCTTGCAGGCGGCGCAGCCGCTTGAACTCATTGGCGATGGTGTCGAAGGTTTCGAGCACCTTCGGCTTGAGCTCGGCCTCGATCGCGGCGAGCGACATCGAATTTTCCAGATCATCCTCGTCGAGATCGGATTCCGGAATTTGTCCCTCTTCGCCGCCTTCCTCGCCGTCGCCGGCCGCCGCAGCCGGTTTGAACGGAGTCGCCGCCGGCGGCGCCGAAGGCGGCGAAACCGATTGCAGCGGTTGCGCTGAGCCGCCATTGCCGCCGTGTGCACCAGCGTCAACGCCAACCGCAGGCGCGGCCTGCTTGGCATCGGGACCGGCATAGGTCGCTTCGAGATCGATGATGTCGCGGAGGAAGACTTTTCCTTCGTTGAGTTCGTCGCGCCAGATGATGATGGCCTGGAACGACAGCGGGCTCTCGCACAGCCCGGCGATCATCGCTTCGCGGCCGGCTTCGATACGCTTGGCGATGGCGATTTCGCCCTCGCGGGAGAGGAGCTCGACCGAGCCCATTTCGCGCAAATACATGCGCACGGGATCATCGGTGCGCTCGGCGGGCTCGCGGGTTTCGGATTTTGCCGGCGTCTTGGGCGCAACCTCGACGAGATCGCCGCCTTCGCTCTCTTCCTCTTCGGCCTCTTCCTCGTCCTCGTTGTCGGTTTCCTCGGTCTCGACGACGTTGATGCCCATTTCGTTCATCATCGCCAGCACGTCCTCGATCTTCTCGGAGGTGACCTCCTCGGACGGCATGACCGCATTCAGCTGTTCATAGGTGACGTAGCCGCGCTTTTTGGCCTGCTTGATCATCTTCTTGACGGCGGCGTCGGAGAGATCGAGCACGGGCAGCGGCGCATCCGGAGTTTCGGCCCCCTCCTTCTCCGGAGCCTCGGATTCTTTCTGTGGGGTCGTCATCCCCGGACGGACCATTTTGGGTTTGGCTTGGACGGTCTTGGTGGCCGCGCTTTTGGTTGCCATGCTCTCTATCTCCACCTGCGCGCCTGCACGGGCCGCCACTCTTTAAGTCCCCTACCCTATGGCAATTAACTCGCTTGCCACGGGCGCGGATCGCTGGGACCGGGCCAAGCCCTTATCCCTGTTATTGTTGGGCCGCCAAGCGCTTTCAAAGCGGGATGGACGGCCAAAGGCGACGCCGGGCACGGGTTTTACCGGCCTGCGCCACCCGAATCGAGGTCAAATTTGTCGAAACTGCGTTAAGCTCCGACTAACTATAACCCCGGCGGGGTCGACCTCTCCTCCCCATGCCGGGGCTGGCGCTGCCGGCCACAGCCTCTACCCACGCACCCGCTATAATGACCTGGCTGGCCGGCCCGAGGAGGCCCCAAAGCCGTCAATCAGAGCTTCGGTTCCCTCGAGCGAAGTCAGTCTGGCCTTGACGTCGCGCAACCGGGCGTAATTCGCCTCGGTATTGTCCTGGCCGAGCGCTGTTTCCGCGTCCTTAAGTTCCCTAGTTAGGGAATGCCATTGCCGATGCAAGGCAATGAGCTGCTTCCACGTCAGTAAAACATC
>DASSLP010000234.1:0-11319 GCA_035689365.1 Methyloceanibacter sp. | reverse complement strand
TCGTTGTTGAACCATTCGCTGATGAGGCTGATCACCCCTTGCGTGAGCGAGAGGTTGCCGGCGGTGAGCAGCGCGAAGAAGCGCTCCCCCGGCTTCTCGAACACGAACATCTTGCGGAAGGTGGAGACTCGATCGATGCCCGCATTGGTGCGCGAGTCGGACGCGAGTACCACCCCCTCATCGAGCAGGATGCCGATGCAATAAGGCCTTCCTATTGGGCTTGCTGTTGTAGCTGGTTTGGAAAACTGACTCCAACCTTCATGGTCTCGGTGCCTCCACCTCTTCTCACCCCCCGCACCGGTCCCGCCTCAGCATAATCGAGCCCGACTGCAGTGCGAATATAAGCATCGGTGGCGCAGGCGCGGTTGGTCGGGTCGAAGCCCACCCAGCCGAGATATTCGACGAAGGCCTCGGCCCAGGCATGGCTCGAAGCGTGCGCCTCGTGGCCCGCGCCGTGGCTGAGGTAACCGCTCACATAACGCGCAGGCACGTCAAGCGCGCGACAGACGGCGCAGAAGATGTGGGCATGGTCCTGGCAGACGCCGGCCCCTTGCTCGAGGGCCTCCGAGCCGGTGGTATGAACATGCGTCTCGCCTTTGCGGTATTCAACCGCCGCGGCGATGCCAAGCATGACTTCGTGCAACGTCTCGATCACGTCGTTCTTGCGCTGCTCCCTGAAGCGCGAGGCGAAGTCCATGATCGGGCCGGAGCCTACGGTATAGGGCGTCTCCCTGAGATAGATCGCAGACGGCAACTCCTGCGGCGCCGTGCCCACCACCCCGTTCGTGTCGCGCGTGCGCACCAGCCCGCACACCTTTATTTCGAGGTCGCTGACCGGCTCGGCCACGGTCAAAGTGTGGCAAAGATTGCCGTATTGGTCCTGCCAGGGGGTGGTGACGGCGCCAGGGCAACTAAGCTTCCAGCTCTCCACGGTCTGCGTGCGGCCGGACAGTGGCGTCATGCGCAAATATTGCGTGCTCGACAGCAAAGGCTCGGAATAGCTGTAGGCCGTGGAGTGCTCGACGCGGATTAGCATGGGTCTAAGCCGCCCCCGCCACGGCAGCCCCGGCGACAGCAGCCCGCGTCATAAGGAAGTCTTCCTGGAGCTGGGTGCCAAGCGCGTTGTTCTGCGCAATGAAGTCCGTCAGGAACTCGTGCAGGCCCGACTGGAAGATCTTGTCGATGCGGCCATATCTAAGGCGCGCATAGGTCTGGCCGGCCAATCTCCGGCATTCGAGCTGCTTCTTGCCGGCAAGGCCATCAAGCGTGTTGACGATCACCTCATAGCAATGATGCAGCGAGCGAGGCATATCGGCGCGCAAGATGAGGAGCTCGGCAATGCGCCAGGGGTAGACCGTGTCGTGATAGACGCGGCGGTAGGCGCGGAAAGCGCCGACCGAACGGAGCAGCGCGCCCCATTGATAATAGTCGACATAGCCGCCGACCTGCTCGGTCTCGGGCAAGAGCACGTGATATTTGACGTCGAGGATACGCGCGGTGTTGTCGGCACGTTCGATGAAAGTGCCGAGCCTGATGAAGTGGAACGCGTCGTCGTGCAGCATGGTGCCGAACACCACGCCGCGGAAGAGATGCGAGCGCTCCTTCACCCAGTCGAAGAAATCGCGATAGCCCCACCGCCTAAGCCCGTCGAAGTCTAGCTTCTGCACTTGCAACCAGGTCTGGTTCAGGCTCTCCCAGGCTTCGCTCGATATCGCGGAGCGCTGGGCTCTCGCGTTCTCACGCGCGAGCCTGATCAGGGACCATATGCTGGCAGGATTGGCGGGCTCGAGCGCGACGTAGCGAATGATCGTCTCATGGGTGAGTTCGCCATAGAGCTCAGGGAAGCGGCCGTCGCCAGGCGCGATGGCAAGGATCGGCTCGAAATGTAGCGCCTGCTTGTCGATAGTCGATGGCAGAAGCGCCATGCGGAACGAGACGTCGAGCATGCGCGCAGTGTTCTCGGCCCGTTCCATGTCGCGGGCCATCCAGAACAGGTTCTCGGCGGTA
This sequence comes from Methyloceanibacter sp., assembly GCA_035689365.1. Classification (GTDB taxonomy): domain Bacteria; phylum Pseudomonadota; class Alphaproteobacteria; order Rhizobiales; family Methyloligellaceae; genus Methyloceanibacter. Next base: position 9,312 of record DASSLP010000234.1, on the reverse strand, counting down.
CGGCTCAACATTAGGCGCGCTCCAGAACCCAGGTATCCTTGGTGCCGCCGCCCTGGCTCGAATTGACCACGAGCGACCCTTTGCGCAGCGCCACGCGGGTAAGACCTCCGGGGATCACGCTCGTCTCCTTGCCGGAAAGCACGAAGGGTCTCAGATCGACATGACGCGGCACGATCTCGCCGTCGATTAGGGTCGGGGCGGTGGACAAAGCGAGCGTCGGCTGGGCGATGTAGTTGTCGGGATTCCGCATCACGCGGAGCTTGTAGGCTTCGCGCTCCTCGGCGGTCGAAGCAGGCCCGATCAGCATGCCGTAGCCGCCGGAGCCCTGCACCTCCTTGACCACCAGCTTGTGCAAATTGTCGAACACATGCTGGCGCTGCTTAGGGTCGCGCAACATGTAGGTGTGCACATTGTTCAGGATGGCGTGCTCGCCGAGATAGAACTCGATCATGCGCGGCACGTAGACATACATGGCCTTGTCGTCGGCGACGCCGGTTCCGAGCGCGTTGGCGAGCGCGACCCGGCCAGAGCGGATCACCGAAAGCAAGCCCGGGATGCCGAGCGTTGAATCGGAGCGGAAGGCGAGCGGGTCCATGAAGAAATCGTCGACGCGACGGTAGATGACGTCGACCTTGACCGGACCTTCGGTGGTGCGCATCCACACATAGCCGTCGCGCACGAACAGGTCGCCGCCCTCGACAAGCTCGATGCCCATCTGCTCGGCGAGGAACACGTGCTCGAAATAGGCGCTGTTGTAGCGGCCGGGCGTGAGCAGGACCACGACGGGGTCCTCTGCGCCTGAAGGCGCCACGGCGCGCAAATTTTGCAGCAGCCGCTCAGGATAATTGCCGACCGGAGAGATGCTCTGCCCTGCGAAGGCGTCGGGAAACAGCCGCATCATAATCTCGCGATTCTCGAGCACATAAGACACGCCGGAGGGGGTGCGGACATTGTCCTCGAGCACGAAGAAATCGCGCTCGCCGGTGCGGATCAGGTCGATGCCGGCAATATGGGCATAGACATTATTGGGCGGCTCGATGCCGAGCATCTCTGGGCGGAAGGCCGGGTTGAGCAAGACGAGGTCTGGCGGCACGAGGGTTGCCTTGACGATCTCCTGTCGTGATAGATGTCGTAGAGGAAGAGATTGATCGCCTTCACTCTTTGGATGCAGCCGCGCTCGACGAGGTCCCACTCTGAGCGGTCGAGGATGCGCGGGATCAGATCGAAGGGGATCAGCCGCTCGGTCGAGCCCCCCTCAGCATCGACGGCGAAGGTGATGCCGAGCCTGCGGAACAGCTCCTCGGCCGCGTTCTGCTTGGTGACGAGGGACTCGGCCGAGAGATTGTCGAGGAGGCCGGCCAACTCGGCATAGGTGCGCCGCACCTTGCCATCGGGCGCGCGCATTTCATCGAAGAATTTGGGGGAAGGAAGGGAGACAGCCGTCTCCTCGACCCTTATCCTCTCTGCACTTTGCGGCAAGCCGCCCGTCCTGGTTTGCAAAACGACCCTGTTACCCGAGCTTGGCGCGCTTCCCGTGTTCTATTTTTCAGGCATCTTAATCCGATGCCGTTCGCTTGAGCAACGCTGTTCGGCCTCGCGTCGTCGTTAACGGCGAAAGATGCTAGAAGCCTCGGGCGCCGGCCAGGTCTCCGTTAGCCGCCTCCCATGCTCGAAACCGCGCTCACCGCGTTCACCACCTTCTTTGCCGTCATCGGCCCGATCGATACGGCAGTGCTGCTCGCTTCGCTCACACCGAACATGACGCCGGGCGAGCGGCGCGCGATTGCCGTGAAGGCGGTGTTCATCGCGACCATCATCATCCTCATCTTCGCCCTGGTCGGACAGCCGGTGCTGACGCAGCTCGGCGTCTCGCTCGCAGCGCTGCAGACGGCGGGCGGAATTATTCTATTCATGATCTCGCTCGAGATGACGCTGGCAAAGCGCCCCGGACCTGTTGCCTCCTTGTCCGCCAAGGAGAGCGAGGAGGCCGAGGACAAGGCCGAGGCGCATGCCGAGATCGCGGTGTTTCCGTTCGCCACCCCCCTCATTGCCGGGCCTGGAGCCATGACGAGCGCGATCGTGCTCGCCGCCGGCACCAAAGGCGACCCTGAGCTTCTTGGCGCTGTCATTGCCGCAATTCTCGCCGTGATGCTGGTGACGCTCATCCTTCTGCTCGCCGCCCAGGAGGTTCATCAGTTGATCGGAGTGACGGCGCGCAAGGTCATCGTGCGCGTGTTCGGCGTTTTGCTTGCGGCGCTTGCGGTACAATCGATCTTCAACGGCATCGCCGGCGCGCATATTTTCGGCTGAGGCCGCCCGGATCAGGTCCAGGCACGACGCGCGCCCTACTCGGCGGGTGCGCGCTGCTCGGTCGGATAGGCTCTAGGCTTGCGCGCGAATCGGCGCATCACAACGTAGAACACCGGGGTAAAGATCAAGCCGAAGAACGTGACGCCCAGCATGCCAAAGAACACGGCGGTGCCGAGCGACTGCCGCATCTCTGCGCCGGCGCCGGTCGCGATCATCAGCGGCAACACGCCCAGAATGAAGGCGAACGACGTCATCAGAATCGGGCGGAGTCTGACCCGCGCCGCCTCGGTCGCGGCCTGGTAGCGGTCCTCGCCATGCTCCTCGTTCTGTCGCGCGAACTCGACGATCAGAATGGCGTTCTTGGCGGCTAGTCCAATCAGCACGACGAATCCGATCTGCGCGAGGATGTTCACGTCCATGGTGCGCAGGAGAAGGCCTGTCACGGCGGCAAGCAGACACATCGGCACGATGAGAATGACGGCGAGCGGCAAAGTCCAACTCTCATATTGCGCGGCGAGCAGCAGGAACACGAACACCACCGAGGCGAGGAAAATGAAGATGCCGGTGTTGCCGGCGAGCTTCTCCTGGAAGGCAAGCTCGGTCCACGAGTAGGCGTAGCCGGCCGGCAAGTTTGCCTCGGCGATCTTCTGCATCGTGGCAAGACCAAAGCCGGTGGAATAGCCGCGAGCCGTGCCGCCCTGCACCGCAGCGGAGGGGAACAAGTTGAAATGTTCGACGCGGTAAGGTCCAGTGATGTTGCGGAACGAGGCGACTGAAGAGAGCGGCACCATCTCGCCCTTGGCATTGCGCGTTTTCAGATTGCCGATGGCGTGCAGATCCTGGCGGAAATTGCCGTCGGCTTGCGCCGTAACGCGATAGGTCCGGCCTAGAAAATTGAAATCATTTACGTATTGCGAGCCGAGAAAGACCTCTAACGTGGTGAACACATCGTCGGTGCTGACGCCAAGCATCTCGGCGCGCACCCGGTCGATATCGGCCCAGACCTTCGGCGTCTTGGTGCTGAACGTGGTGAACACGCCGGCAAGGCCAGGCGTCTGGTTGGCCTGCGCCATGATGGCAGTGGCGACGGATTCGAGCTCGGCGGGCTCTCCGCCGTGCACGTCCTGCACCTCCATCTTGAAGCCGCCGGTCGTACCAATACCGCGCACCGGCGGCGGCGACACGCTGATGACGAAGGCCTCCTGGATGCTGGCGAATTGCTTGTTGAGATTGGCAATGAGCGCCTGCGCGCTTTGCCCTTTCTTGGCGCGCTCGGCGAAATCGTCGAGCGGGGTGAACACGACCGCAGCATTGGGCGCAGTGGTGAAGGTCGCGCCATCGAGGCCGACGATTGGCACGGCGTGGGCGATACCGGGCGTCGCCAGCACCATCTTGGTTACCTTGCGCGCGATCTCGTCGGTGCGGGCGAGCGAGGCGCCCGGCGGGAGCTGAATGATGTTGATCAGGTAGCCCTGGTCCTGCGCCGGGATGAAGCCTGTCGGCGCTTTCACGAATTGATAGGTAGTGAGCCCGATCAGGCCGAGATAGATGATGACCATGAAGAGCGAGACACGCACGAGCCGACCGGTGAGCGCGCCATAACGCGACGACACCCATTCGAAGGCACGGTTGAACCCATTGAAAAAAGCTCGCACCGGGCGCGTGAAAATGTTTCTCCGTTTAGGCTCAGCCTCGTGCGGCTTGAACAGGAGCGCGCAAAGGGCCGGACTCAGAGTGAGCGAGACGAGCAGCGAGATCGCAGTGGCCGTGGCGATGGTGACCGCGAATTGACGGAAGAACTGGCCGGTAATGCCGGTGATGAACGTGGAGGGGATAAACACGGCAGACAACACGAGCGCGATGGCGATCAGCGCGCCGCCTACTTCCTCCATGGTGCGATAGGCCGCCTCGCGCGGGCTCAAGCCCTCACGGATGTTGCGCTCGACGTTCTCCACCACGACAATGGCGTCATCCACCACGATGCCGATGGCGAGCACGAGGCCGAACAGCGACAAGTTGTTGAGCGAGAAGCCAAGCACCGCAAGCATGGTGAAGGTGCCGATCAGCGACACCGGAATCGCCACGATGGGGATGATCGACGCGCGCCAGGTTTGCAGAAACAGGATGATCACCACCACGACGAGGACAACGGCCTCGAACATGGTATGGATCACGGCCTCGACCGATTGCGAGATGAACACCGTCGGGTTGTAGACGATGTCGTATTGCAGGCCCTTGGGGAAGGACTTGGCGAGCTCCGCCATCGCCGCCTGCACTTGCGCAGCGGTCGCAAGCGCGTTGGAGCCCGGACGCTGGAAAATGCCGAGCGGGATGGCGACACGCTCATCGAGATAGCCGCTGCGGTTATAGTCGGCGGCGCCGAGTTCGACGCGCGCCACATCGCGCACGCGGACGACGCGCCCGTTCGGGTCGGACTTCACGATGATGTTGCCGAACTGTGCTGGATCAGTGAGACGTCCTTGAGTCTCGACGTTGAGCTGGAAGGCGCCGGGTTGCGGCACTGGCGGCTGGTTGATCACCCCGGCTGCCACCTGCACGTTCTGGGCGCGCAGCGCGGCGACAACGTCACCGGCGGTCAGGTTGCGCACTGCAAGTTTCTCCGGATCGAGCCAGATGCGCATCGAGTAGTCGCGCGCGCCGAAGATGGTGACGTTGCCGACGCCGTCGATACGCGACAGCACGTCCCTCACGTGTAGGGTCGCGTAGTTCGAGATGTAGAGCAGGTCGCGCGAGCCGTCCGGCGAGGAGAGATGGATCACCATCATGAGGTCCGGCGACTGCTTCGTCACCGTTACGCCGATCGAGCGCACCTCATCAGGCAGTCGAGGCAGCGCCGTCGAGACGCGGTTCTGCACCAATACCTGGGCGGTATCGAGATTGGTGCCGAGCGCGAAGGTGACAGCGAGCGACATGCTTCCATCGCTGGTCGATTGCGACGTCATGTAGAGCATGTTGTCGACGCCGTTGACCTCCTGCTCGAGCGGCGTGGCCACGGTCTTGGCCACGATCTCGGCGGAGGCTCCGGGATAACTCGCCGTCACCGAGATCGAGGGCGGGGCGATATCCGGATATTGGGCGACGGGGAGGCTGAAATAGGCCACCGCGCCGAGAATAGTAATGATGATGGAGATGACCGCCGCGAAGATCGGCCGGTCGATGAAGAAGTGCGAGATATTCATCGGGGGGCAGCGCCGGGCACCGGCTGGAGGGCAGCGCCTTCGATCTTGCCTTGCTCGGGAGTGACCTTCTGCCCCGGACGGGCGCGCAATAGGCCATTGATGATGATCTGATCGTCAGGCGTAATGCCGCTTCTGAGGACGCGCAGGCCGTCCTCGGTGATGGGGCCCAGCTCGACCGGTTTCGGCACCACCGTGCCGTCCGGCGTCACGGTGAACAGCAGCTTGACCGACTGGTCGGTGACCACGGCGGCGTCGGGCACAAGCATGGTCGGCCTGAGCTGCGACATCGGCACCCGCACGCGGCCGAACTGCCCCGGCGTGATGAAGAGATTGGCGTTGGGGAAAGACGCGCGCACGCGGATGGTGCCGGAGTTCCGGTCGTACTGGTTGTCGACGAAGTCGATGGTGCCCTTCAGGGTCCAGCTGTTCTCGTCCATGAGCTGCCCTTGCACTTCGACGGTATTTTCGCGCGCCGACTTGATCTCGCCCTTCTGCACCAAGCGCTTGTAGGTCATGCCGTCGCCTTCGCTCACGAAGAAGCTGAGCCAGATCGGATCGAGCGAGACGATGGTGGTGAGCAGCGTGGTCGAGCCGCTGGTGCCTCCCATGATCAGATTGCCGATGCTGACCTCATGGCGGCCCATGCGGCCCGAGACCGGGGCGGTGACGCGCGTATAGTCGAGATTGAGCTGCGCCTGGTTAACAGCGGCGATCGAGGCGTCGCGCGAGGCGGTGGCGATGTTCACCTGCGCCAGGCGCTCATCATACGTCTCTTGCGTGGCGTAGTCGTTTTTGCGGAGCTGGGCGGTGCGGGCAAGCTGGGCCTTGGCAAGCTCGAGCTGAGCCTCGGCCTGCGCCTGCTGCGCCTTGGCCGTCTCGAGGGCAAGCTCGAAGGGACGCGGCTCGATGACGAAGAGAAGGTCGCCTTTCTTCACCAGTTGGCCGTCGGTGAAATTGATCGACTCGAGATAGCCGCTGACGCGCGGGCGCACCTCGACCGAATCCTGCGCCTCGAACTGGCCGGTGAAATCCGCCCATTCCTGGATGTCCCTGACCAGAGGCTTGGAGACCGTGACGGCAGGCGGCTGCTGCGCGGCAGGACCAGCCTGCTCGCCCTGCCAAAAGCCCCAATAGCGGTAGAGGAGAGCTGCGGCGGCAATGACGAGCAGCAACAGGAACAGGCGCTTGGCCACACCGCGCGTGCGCGGCTCCTTTTCGGGAGCAGGGCGTTTGGGCTCGACCGCCGGCTTGTCGACCGGCTCAACCGGGGCCTCGGGCCGCTCGAGCGCGATCGTCTCGTCCGCCACGTCGGTCCCGGCGTCTTCGTCGGGCGCCTGGCGCCCCCCGTTCCGGTTTCGCCTCTCAATCATGGCCGCATCTCATGCGAGCACTTCAGCGTCATCTGTGGCTCAATGTCGCTCGTTGCAAGCCCCGCAATAAGGGACGCTACCCCAAAGGGGGGTTAGAACGCGAGCCTCATCCGCGGGGACGAAACCAGGGAACTGGTTAGAATAAATGCACGGAGAAAAATGGTTGAATGATCAGCCGCTTGGCCCCATCCCTCGCTAGATCCGTGGCCAAAAATTGGCAACAGCTTGTGGTCTCAATGCCGCAGGGTGCCAGGAAGCGGAACGGGCTTGCCGATCGCGTGGTTCGGGTAGCGGCGAAGTCGCGTTAAGGGGTCCTATGCGCCACAAGCTCTTGGCGTCGCTGCTTGTGTTATTGGCGCTCGGCCTTACCGGTTGTCGCGACGAGGCAACATTGCCGGTGGAAGCAGGCACCGGCGCCGACCCTAAGCTTCCGCAGCCGAAGCAGAGACTGATCCCCACGGTCGACGTCGCTCATGCCGTCGGATGGCCGCAAGGGGCGACTCCGCGCGCCGCGTCGGGCTTTGCGGTGAAGGCCTTTGCCAGCGGTCTCGACCACCCGCGCTGGCTCTATGTGCTGCCCGACGGCGATGTGCTTGTCGCCGAAACCAGTCCGCCGCCTCAGCCAGGGCAGACCGGCCTCACGGCGTGGGTCATGGAGCTGATCATGACATGGGTCGGCGCCAACGTGCCGAGCGCGAATCGAATTACACTGCTGCGCGACGCTGACGGAGACGGCGTCGCGGAGACAAGGTCGACGTTTCTGACCGGGCTCAACTCGCCGTTCGGCATGGCGCTGATCGGAAATGACTTCTACGTAGCGAATACCGACGCCGTTCTGCGCTTTCCCTACCAGGAGGGCGCGACCAAGATCACGGCGCAAGGCGTGAAGGTCGCGGACCTGCCGGCTGGCCCGTTCAATTACCATTGGACCAAGAACATCGTCGCGAGCCGCGACGGCTCGCATCTGTTCGCAACCATCGGCTCCAACAGCAATGCCGGCGAGAACGGCTCGGCCGCCGACGAGGGCCGCGCCCGAATCGTGCAGATCGATCCCAAGACCGGAGCGTCGCGCGACTTCGCCACCGGCTTGCGCAACCCGGTTGGGCTTGCATGGCAGCCCGAGAGCGGGGCGCTATGGGTCGCGGTGAACGAACGCGACGAGCTCGGCAGTGATCTCGTCCCCGACTACATGACCGCGGTGAAGGACGGCGGCTTCTATGGCTGGCCTTACAGCTATTTCGGGCAGCATCTCGATCCGCGCGTCAACCCGCAGCGACCCGACCTCGTCGCCAGCGCCATCGTGCCGGACTACGCGCTCGGCCCGCACACCGCCTCGCTCGGGCTTGCCTTTTACGACGGTACGTTGCTGCCGAAGCGCTATTTCGGCGGCGCCTTCATTGGCCAGCACGGCTCATGGAACCGTACGCCCCGCAGCGGCTACAAGGTGATCTTCGTTCCCTTCGAAGGGGGCCGCCCCATTGGCCAGCCTAAGGACGTTCTCACCGGCTTCTTGAGCGATGCTGGCGACGCGCAAGGGCGCCCGGTTGGGGTCGCAATCGACAAGTTTGGCGCGCTGCTCGTCGCCGACGACGTCGGCAACACGATTTGGCGGGTGACGCCGGCAGCGCCGCAAAGCGCTGCAACTACGCCGTGACAGGCCTTACCAGGCGACGCGCATGCCGGCCTTGCCGCCGACGCCGTCGAGGTCCTCGCCGAAGGTGACGTCGACCTTGGCGAACAGGCTCGTGTTGGCCGCGGGGTTGAAGAAGTTCACCCCGGCAGAGACCTTGCCCCATACGTCTTGCAGGTCGTCCTTGAGGGTTAAGCTCGTTCCGGTCGAGACCAGAGTGGCCTTGTTGTCGTCGGAGAGATTGCCCCACAAACTGCCGATCACGAACGGCTCCATGTGGTGCCGGTCCAGGCTTGCACGCTGGTGCCAACCCTTAGGCCGAGGCGGCCTCTGACGTCTGGATCGTCGCCGAACGACACCTTGTTGCCGCCGAGGGTGAAGCCGTCGATCTCGGCCCAGTTGACCGCGATGGTGGCCAGCGGTTCGATGAACGCCCCGCTTTTGAACGAGCCGAAGCGGTAGCCTGAATCGGTCCTCACCCCCCCCGGGGCGGCATTGAGCGAGCCGGGGAAGCCATGGTCGAGTGGGTGTCGACGTCGAATAGATGCACGTTGGCAAGGGTGTCGACGAAGAGCCCGCCCCTAAGATAGGTGGCGTAGCGCCGACCTGCCCGCCCTCGAAGTCGAAGGCCCTCGAGATATTGTCGTAGTCGAGAGTGCCGTTGACGAAGCCGGGATGCCCTCCCTGTTGAGCACGCGACTCTGGCGATCGACGCCTCCCTCGGCGGCCCAGGCGCCACGGCCGACAATCCGTAATTGTCGATGGCGATCGGGCTGTACCCATGCGCGGTGTAGGCGCTGAT
>DASSLP010000233.1:0-11564 GCA_035689365.1 Methyloceanibacter sp. | reverse complement strand
CACCGAGATCAAGAAGGCGATCGCGCTCTGCGCTGCCCATCGCTGTCAGCTCGTCGTCAACGATTATTGGCGAGAGGCGATCGACGCCGGCGCAAGCTTCGTTCACCTCGGACAAGGGGATCTGGCCGACGCCGACCTCCCGGCCATCAGGCGGGCCAAGATCAAGATTGGCGTCAGCACGCATAGCCACGCCGAATTGGATAGGGCGCTTGCAGCTGAGGCCGATTATGTCGCGCTCGGTCCCATATACGCCACGACGCTGAAGGCCATGCCGTGGAGCCCGCAGGGCCTGCCTCGACTCGCGGAATGGCGGTCGCTCATCAACTGCCCGCTTGTGGCGATTGGCGGTATCACGGCCGAGAGGGCGCCGGTGGTGCTTGCCGCGGGCGCCGACTCCGTCGCTGTCGTCAGCGACCTAGTAACAAGCCAAGATCCTGAGCTACGGGCACAAAATTGGCTCGCCGCGACGGCACCGTGGCGCACTTTGTCCACAGAGCTTCCACAGGGGAATGGGACTTGACCCCGGACCCACCGTCCGAGGATCATGAGGCTTGGGTGGACGGGCGGCCTGCGAGGGGCTTTATGACCTATCGTCTCGATCCGGCAATGCCGATGAGCGAGGCCCTACGGGAGGTGGCCTTCGCCGAGCTTGAGATCGCTCACGGCGCGCTTTCTGCCCCGCCTGAGCGCCATAGCGGCGTGCACAGTGCACGCAAATGTCTGAAGCGGCTCCGTTCTCTGCTCCTCCTTGCGCGACCCGGCATGCCCGAGCCGGCTTTCGCCGATTTGACCGACAGGCTCACAACGATTGCCCGTGGCCTCGCACCTGCGCGCGATGCGCACGCCCTCATCGACGCCGTCGACAAGCTTCATCGCGAGACCGGCGCCGGTCCCGGTCTAGGTCCAATCCATTCTGTGCGGGCATGGCTGGAAAAGCGGCGCCACGCCGCGGAGCAGAATCTTGAGCGGAGCACGGCGTCGGATGCGATGCGCGGCCTACTTGAGCTGAGGCCTACCTTCGCCGGACTTGCGGTTTACCCCGACGACTTCCGTTCGCTCGCCAAGGGCCTGCGGCTTTGCTACCGCGACACTCGTAACGCCTTCCGGCATGGTTCCGTCAGCAATCGGGACGAGGATCTGCACGACTGGCGGAAGGGCGTGCAGCATCACTGGCGGCAGATGCAGTTGCTTGCCCCTTGTTTTCCGTCCGAGCTTACCGCGCGGGCCGAGGCCGCGCGCACGCTGTCGCAGGTTCTGGGCGACGACCACGACATCTCCCTGCTCATCCGGATTATTTCCACCCCAACCATGACCTTTGGAAACCAGGAAGAGACGGCTGACTTTCTCAAGCGCTGCCGCAAACGTCACAAGACGCTGAGGAAAGAGGCGAGCAGGCAAGGCGAGTTGCTCTTTGCCGAAAGATCGCGTCCGTTCGCCGAGCGCATCGCAGCCTATTGGTCGATTGCCGCAGGGGTTGCCGCCAAGGCCGCCGAAGTGCGGGTCGACAATGTCGTGGCGTTTGGCGACGTGCGCACTCCGCGCGCGAGCTAGCACTTAGATCCCGCGGGCCTCACGCCAAGCCTGAAACATCAGCACGGTCCAGAGCGAGGCATGCCAGTTGCGTCGCCCGTCGAGATGCTCGCGCCAGCGGGCAACGATCGGCGTCGGATCGAGAAGGCCGCCCGAGGCGAGGCGCTTCTCGGACAAGAGCTCCCCGGCCCAAGGCTTGAGCGGACCTCTGAGCCAGCTCGCAATGGGAACGGCGAAGCCGGACTTGGGCCTCTCGACCAACTGCTTCGGCACATGGCGGTAAAGAACTTTCCGCAGTAGCCATTTGCCTTTACCGCGCCGCAGCTTGAAACGCTGCGGCAGACGCCACGAGAACTCGACCACACGATGATCGAGGATCGGCACGCGCACCTCGAGCGCAACCGCCATGCTCGCGCGATCGACCTTGGTGAGGATGTCGTCGGGCAGATAGGTCACCGTGTCGAGATATTGCATGCGGTCGAGCGCGTCGGGCAGAGCCTTAGGGAGCGAAGGATCGAAGATCGGGCCTTGCGACTCATGCCCTTGGCTCACAATCCTCTCAGGTCGATCCCACGCGCTGACCAGGCTGCGATAGGCGCCTTTGCCGCCCTCTCGCAGCATGCTCGCGGCTTTGAGCATCTTATCGCCGGCAAGCGACGGGCGGCGTCGCGCCGGAAGCACGCTGAACACGCGGTCCCACAAAGACGGCCCTGCGAGACTCAGGCCGCAGGCGAGGCCGCGGCCTAAGCCTTCCGGCAGCCGCGCCAAGGCATGCGCGAACCGGTGCCGCGTGTAGCCGGCGAACAACTCGTCGCCGCCGTCTCCCGACAGCGCCACGGTAACGTGCTGGCGCGTGAGCTTCGACAGAAGGTAGGTCGGCACCTGCGAGGAATCGGCGAAGGGCTCGTCGTATATCGCGGGAAGCTCGGGAATGACGTCTTGCGCCTCGCGCGGCGAGACGTAGAGCTCCGTGTGCTCGGTGCCGAGATGGCGCGCAACAGTCTTGGCGTGCGGCGCCTCGTCATAGCCCTTCTCGTTGAAGCCGATCGAGTAGGTGCGCACCGCGGCGTTGCTCTTTGTCCGCATCATCGCGGCGACGGTCGAAGAGTCGATACCGCCTGATAGGAACGCGCCGAGTGGCACGTCCGACACGAGACGCCGCTTTACCGCATCTCCGAGCAGAGCTTCGAGCGCGTTCGTAGCCTCTTCATCGCTCACATCGAGGGCCGTGTTTTTCCCGCGCTGAGCGACATCGTCGAGACTCCAATAAGTCCAGGTCTCGCTTCGCCCATCAGCCTCGATAGTCACACCCTGGCCGGGGGCAACTTTTTCTATGCCGCGATAAATCGAATGCGGCGACGGCACGTAGGCGAATCTGAGATAGGACGCGAGCGCGTCACGATTGAGCTCAGGCCGCCAGCCGGGCAGCACCTCGAAGGCCTTGAGTTCTGAGGCAAAAACGACGCGCCCATTCTGCCTGCCCCAATAGAGCGGCTTGATGCCGAGGCGGTCGCGCACGAGGCTCAGGCGCCGACCCTTGCGGTCCCACACCGCAAACGCGAACATGCCGATAAGCCGCCCGACCGTCTCGCGCACGCCCCATTCGGCAATCGCCTCGACGATGACTTCAGTGTCGGAATGGCCCCTGAAACGATGACCGAGCGCTTGGAGCTCCGGCCTGAGTTCGGCGGAGCTGTAGATCTCACCGTTATAGGTGACGACGTAGCGGCCGCAGGCGGACGCCATCGGTTGCGCGCCAGCCGGGGACAAGTCGATGATGGAAAGACGGGTGTGGCCGAAGCCGACGCCGGCATCGGCGTCAACGAACACGCCGCGCGCGTCTGGCCCACGATGGGCGAGCTTCGCCGCCATGGCGCCGGCAATCGCTTCGAGCTCCTGCGTTCCCGGCCGACGCTCTAGTTCGAGGAAGCCGGCGATACCGCACATGATGTCATACCCTTATCTCCATGCCATCATAGGAGACTTCCCACCCGGCCGCCTCAACCGCCGCGCGCTCGCGCGAGTTTTCGCGCAGCGCCGGATTGGAGTTGTTGATGTGAATGTAAATCTTGCGGCCGACGTCGAGCGGCGCGAATTGCTCGAGGCTGCCATCCTTTCCCGACATGTTCATATGCCCGATGCGCTCCCCAGTCTTGTTGAGCAGGCCTTGGGCGATCATCTCGTCGTTGGTGTAGAGCGTGCCGTCGAAGAAGAGGAGCGGCGCGCCTTCGAGGCGGGCGCGGAGCGCATCGTCGAGTCTTGCGCAGCCTGGAATGAAATAGAAGTGGTGCCGCCTCGCTGTGTCCGTCACCTTCAGGCCGACTGTGTCGCCTTCCTTGGTCCCAAGACTGGCACCTGCGGTCGCGTCCTCAAGATATAGCGCGACTTTGCCCGGCACGGGAAAAGCCTCGACCTCGATACCGACAGGTCCGGCAGGCCCTTCGACGGCGAATGGCCGGTCGAGCTCCATGGTGACCCGCTTCACTAGCTTCGGATCGAGCACGTTGAAGATGGTGTTCGAGGCTAGCACGCCGAGCACGCGGGCGGTCCCATAGATCGTGAAGGGCTGTCCCTCGCGGAGCGTGAGCAGGCCAGCGACGGCATCGACATCGCCGTTGGTCAGAATCACGGCCTTAATTGGACTGTTGCGTGGGCTCCCTTGCGGCTCGGGATGGAGTTCAGGCGTATCGTTGATTTGCTGCCTGAGGTCTGGAGCCGCGTTAAGCAGAACCCACTGGCGGCCGTCGGTACTGACTGCAATCGAAGCTTGGGTGCGCGGCGCGAGACCCGGCAGGCCTCTGCGCACGTCGGCCGAGTTGCGGCCGTTGCAATTCCACTGCGGGAAGCCGCCGCCGGCCGCTGAACCAAGAACCTTGATCACCATGGTGCCGGGTCAGATGGCGGCGCGGCAAGGGCGTCGTCAAGGCCAAAAACACGGCCGGCCGCGCGGATTGCGAAGGCCGTAGGCCCAAACTCGCGTGGGCGGGAAGGCGTCCGCTAGAAAGACAGCGAACCTTGAGATTTCAGTGCGGTGTCTGAGGTGGCATCCGTCAACCCGAACTGGACGCCGACATTCAACGAGAATTCCATTTTCGGCGGACCAGCGGCTTTTTCATCATCGCCGCCCTTGGCTTCGTCCTTCTCGCCCTCGTCCTCCTCCTCGCCCGGATTCCAGAACAAGGTCGGACCGATGCTGTGGTTCTGGTCGTTGAAGGAACCGGCGTTTGAGAGATCTTCGATCTCCGCGAACATTTCGACGCCAGCGCCCCAATGCTTGGCGAAGTCATATTCGGCACGCCAGCCATACTCAAAACCCAAACCCTCCGCATCGCGGTTGGGCCCGACTTGGCCGGTAAAGAGAGGATTGAGGGTAATCAGCAACTTTCCGCTGGCGAGTTCGACAATGGGTCCAAAGCCAATCGTGCTCGCTTCCTTTTCCTCGCCATGATTGACGGCCTGCTCATAACCAACCTGGAATGACAGCGCAATGCCATCGCCCTTCCGTTTGATCAAGCCAAACTCGCTTTCGATCTCGACGTCACTAAGATTGAAATCCTCGTGCAACGGCTGCTCGGTCCCAAGCGTAAACTGCATGAGCCACCAATTGGTGAAGGCGTGCTCCAACTCGAACTCGTGGCTCTGAACGAGGTCGTTGGCATTCTCGTTGTTCTCGGTGGCCTCCGGCACACCCCAATGGTAGGCACCGCGATATTCAAACTCGGTTTCGCCCTTTTCAATTGTGGCTTCTTGGATTTGAAATTCGGCATGAGCCGGCTTGACAGTGCCGACGCTTAGGCCAAACACCGCCAGCGTGGAAATCGCCGCCGTCAGCGCCAGATGCCGGGATACGCGCAGCGCGTATGGATAGTGTCGCAAGAGCCGCCCCCCGAATTAAGCCCTGCTAAAGTACGAGTCTTTTATTCTTCAAGATTAGCAAATGTCCCATGGCCAGCCCTGGCAAAAATAATGCCTCTATTCCCGGAATTACGGACAGCCGACCGGCTCCGATGACGCGAACATGAAAACGACCTGACCCTAAGATGAAAAAACCATGACGTGGGCCATAGGACACCCTCAAGCTTTCAGGAAAGTGCTGTATAGAAGGACCAGCAATCGGCCCCGGGCGTGGATCGCCTCTATTCGCCATGTGGGAGGAATGCTGCCGCTTTCCTGGCATTTCAGACCAGGGCGGCTCTGAGACCTTCCATGCGTTACCAGACCAAGCTCCTCATCACCGCAGGATTGCTCCTTGCCATGTCGCTCTCTGCCGCGGCACTCGCTTACTGGGGTGTTGCCCAGTCGCACAGCTATCTCTTGCGGTCGCGCGTCGCCCATCAGGAGCTCGAACGGCAGCTGCAGCTCTCCCGCCACAGCCAACAACTGTTCAAGGCGTGGACCGATACACTGCTCACCGGTGTCAGCGATCGACCGCTCGGCGCCGCCTATCTGCACAAGGTCATCGAATCTGATTTGTCGGAGCTCGAGCAGCTCACCAAGAGCGAGCTCGATATGGTCGGACCCGAGGAGCGCAAGTCTGAATCGGTCGAACTCGATCGGCTCAATCAGATCAAGCAGGAGTTCCAGCACACTCTCGATCAGCTTGGCGAAGTCGAGCAATTGCGAAACCGCGGCCGGCCGGATGTCGCCTGGCAAAGACTGACTGATTTGCTCAAAGGCGGCATCGACAAGAAGCTTAACGAGCTCATTGAGGTTGGCGTCGCCGACGAGACCGCCGAGGTGCTCAGGATCGACGCCGATGCCGCGCAGCTGTTAGGCCGGTTAGAACGCATCAGCCAGATTCACGCGGCACTTGCCATTCTCGCCACGCTCGCACTCGCGATGGTTCTGTTGCGGGGTCTGCGCGCACCGCTTGCCGAGCTGCTGCGAGGCACGAGCAAGCTTGCCGAAGGCGACCTCTCCCATCGCATCTCGGTGTCGGGGCGCGACGAGTTCGCCGAGCTCGGGCAAAGCTTCAACCGCATGGCCGACGATTTGCAGGCGCACCAGAAGGCCTTGCAGGACGCTCACGACAATCTCGAGACAATCGTTGCCGAGCGCACCGAGGAGCTCCGCAGGGCCAACGACTCCTTACGTAAGGTCGACGAGGCTCGCCGCGGTTTTTTCGCTGACATCAGCCATGAGCTGCGCACCCCGCTCACGGTCATCCGCGGCGAGGGCGAGATCGCATTGCGTGGATCGAACAAGAAGGTGGGTGCCTATAAGCAGTCGATCGAGCGCATCGTCGAGCAGGCGAAGCACCTCTCTGTGCTGGTCAACGATCTTCTGTTCATTGCCCGTCAAGGAGCCGGCGCAGCGCGGCTCAACTTGCAATCTATCGACTTGAGCGAGTTGCTTCAGAAAGTCTGCGGCGACGCCAAGGTGATCGCGCACGAGAAGTCCGTGGATATTGCCTTTGCTAACGGCAGCGCCCACGACATGGTCCGCGGTGACCCGGCGCGGCTTAGGCAACTTTTCCTCGTGCTTCTTGATAATGCCGTGCGTTACTCCAGATCAGACGGCGAGGTGAAGGTCGAGATTGGCAAGAGCGGCGGCGAGGTTACCGTACGCGTCTCGGACCATGGCATTGGCATTCCGCCAGAGGAGCTTGAGCGGATTTTCGAGCGTTTCCGCCGTGGCGGAAATGCTGCCGCCATGAACGAGGAAGGCTTGGGTCTCGGCCTGCCCGTCGCCAAGGCTATTGTCGAGGCCCACAGGGGGAGGATCGAGATGGCCAGTCGCGTCGGCGAAGGAACGACGGTCACGGTCGCCCTCCCAGCCGAGACCGTGGAGGCATCCAAGTGAACGTGCTTCTGGTCGAAGACGAGCCGCGCGTCGCAGACTTCATCGACCGCGGCCTGCGTGCGGAGAATCACGGGGTGACCGTCGCCTCTACTGGTAGCGAAGGCGTCGATCTTGCCAAGACTGGCGAGTTCGACGTCATCGTCTTGGACCTGATGCTTCCCGACATGCATGGCTACGACGTGTGCCAGCGGCTCAGGCTCGAGGGTGACCACACGCCGATTCTGATGCTGACAGCGATGGACGCGCTCGAGGACAAGATCAAGGGTCTCAAGGTCGGCGCCGACGACTACCTCACCAAGCCGTTCGATTTCGATGAGCTACTTGCCCGCATCGAGGCGCTGGTCCGCCGCTCGCACAATTTCGCGCCAAGTTCGAACGTCCTGCAGGTTGCCGATCTGGTGCTCGACCGCGAGGCTCTCGAGGTCAGGCGCGGCGACGAAACCATCAAGCTCACCGCGAAGGAGCTGGCCATCCTCGAGCTTCTAATGAGCGCGCCAGGCCGCGTCTTCTCGCGCACGCGGATTCTCAACCAGGTGTGGGGCTATAGCGAGGATCCTCTCACCAATGTCGTCGATGTTTATATCGCGCGGCTCCGCCGCAAGATCGACACGCCGGACCGCGAGCCCCTGCTCGAAACCGTGCGCGGCCATGGATATAGGCTGAAGGCGCCCAGTTGATGTGGCATCGGGCTCGGGAAGTTTTGCCAAGATGCCTGCTTGGACCGCGCCGATCCGACTGTGGAATCTTGCTAACTCTGCCAGGATCGCTAGATTATGCCAGCCACTCTCGCCTATTACGCGATATCACATCTTCCGGGCCTCGTCGGAGGATCGCGGCGGCGTTTGCCGCGCTCGCGGGCGGCAGAGCTAGCCTGCGCCTCCCCTGGCAGTCCCATGCAACTCGGTTAGTGCCATAACAACGTGGAGGAACGCCCGTTGCGATCAGGTCTGTTAGCTTTCTTGCTCTGCGCCGTCGCGGCCTTCGGCTTCAGTCCGCCGGCGAACGCGGCGAACAAAGTCAAGGTCGGTGTTCTTAAATTCGGCACCGTTAGCTGGGTGCTCGACACCATTCACGCCAACGGTTTTGACAAGGCCGAGGGCATCGAGCTCGACATCGAGCCTCTGGCGAGCACGCAAGCGACCACCGTTGGCTTGCAAGGCGGCTCGGTCGATGTCATCGCCACCGACTGGCTGTGGGTTTCGCGCGAGCGAAGTGGCGGCGCCGACTTCACGTTCTCTCCCTTCACCACCGCGCTCGGCGCCATCATGGTTCCCGCCAACTCCCCCATCAAGACGCTCACCGATCTCAAAGGCAAACGGCTCGGCGTAGCTGGCGGCCCTCTCGACAAGAGCTGGCTGCTGCTCGTGGCCTACGCGCTCCGGACCGCCAATTTCGATTTGCGAACCGAGACCAAGCAGGAATACGGCGCGCCGCCGCTGCTCAACGAGAGGGCGAAGCAGGGCGAGATCGACGCCGTCCTCACCTTCTGGCCTTATGCTGCGCGGCTCGAAACCGACGGCTTTAGCCAACTGATCGGTGTCGAGGATGTGGTGCGCGAGCTCGGCGCCAAGGGCGAGGTGGCCATGGTCGGCTATGTGTTTAGCGAGAGCTGGGCCAAGGACAATCTTGATGCGGTCCAAGGGTTTCTCCGCGCAGCGGCCAAGGCAGACGAACTCTTGGCGACATCTGACAAGGAATGGGACAGACTGAAGCCGCTCATGAGCGAGGACGATCCTAATTTCACCGACGCGACGTTCGAGGCGCTCAAACGCCGCTATCGCGAAGGAATCCCAGAACGTTCCTCCGCCGATAACGAGGCTGACGCCAAGATTCTCTATCAGTTTCTGCGCGAGCTTGGCGGAGAGAAGCTCGTTGGGCCTGGCACCGAGCTTGCGCCTGGCACGTTCTGGCATGGTGGCAGTTCATGAGCATCACCTTCGCCCGGCCGGATGCTGCGCGAGGCGTACGGCTGTTTCGTGGACCGTTGGTGTCGATCATGTCGGTCGCGGGCTTCCTTCTCGTTTGGTTCGTGGCGGCAGAGATTGCGCAGAGCAGGCTCCTACCGGGGCCCGGCGCGGTGCTCAACTATATCTATGATGAAACCCTGCACGGCGATCTCCTGACCGAGCTCGGCATCACCTTGTGGCGGGTGGCCGCTTCCTTCGTGGTGGCGATGGCCATCGGCAGCGTGATCGGCCTCGCCATGGGGCAAATGCCTGCGCTCGACCGCGCGCTCGATCCTTGGCTGATCGTGCTACTGAACCTGCCTGCGCTTGTGATCATCATCCTTGCCTATGTGTGGTTCGGACTTAACGAGGCCGCAGCCATTGGCGCAGTGGCGCTGAACAAGATCCCCAATGTTATCGTGACTTTGCGTGAAGGCGCTCGTGCGCTCGATCCGGGTCTCGACGAAATGGCACGCGCCTACCGGCTCACGCCGATGAGCAAACTGCGCAATGTCACCCTGCCGCAGCTTCAGCCCTATTTCGCCGCGGCATCGCGCTCGGGCATCTCGCTGATCTGGAAGATCGTGCTAGTCGTCGAGCTGCTCGGCCGGCCGAACGGCGTCGGCTTCGAGCTTCATCTCAACTTCCAGTTGTTCAACGTGACTGCGATCCTCGGCTATACGCTTGCCTTCGTCGCCGTCATGCTCGCCATCGAATATTTGCTGGTGCAACCCATTGAACGATATTCAACGCGCTGGCGTAACAAGCCGGTTTGAGATCCGCATCGAGGATAAAACCTATGTCGGCGCCGACGGTACGCTGGTGCCGGCGATCCGCGACTTCGTGCTCGACGTCGAGCCGGAGAGTATGACGGTGCTGATGGGCCCCTCGGGCTGCGGCAAGACCACTCTGTTGCGCATCGTGGCCGGCCTCGACGACCGCTATTCGGGCGACGTCGGCATCCCCCCAGACACCCGCGTCGGTCTGATGTTTCAGGAGCCGCGCCTCCTGCCCTGGCGCACCGTGCGGCAGAATATTGAGCTGGTCGCGGCGCCTGGCTTCGGGCCCAAGGACTTGGAGCGCCTGGCGCACGCCGTCGGCATCGCGGACATGCTCCCCCGTTACCCGCAAGAGCTTTCGCTCGGCTTGGCGCGGCGCGTTGCTCTTGCTCGCGCTTTCGCCACCAAGCCTGACCTCCTGCTTCTCGACGAGCCGTTCGTCTCGCTCGATGAGCGCACCGCGGACCGCTTGCGAAAGCTCTTGCTCGAAGTGTGGTCCGCGCGCCCAACCACGGCGGTCCTCGTCACGCACAATGCGCGCGAGGCCATCATGCTTGCCGATCAGCTGGTGTTGCTTGCGCCGCGCCCCACACATGTCGTGGCGATCGAGACCATCGCCATTCCGCAGGCCGATCGCGACAACAAGGTGGTCGAATCAATTTACGCCGACCTGCTGCGGCGCTATCCCGCCAATTTCGCGATAGGCTAGATCGTCGGCCAATTCTCACTAGGAGGCTAGCGAGAGTCCTCTAGGTCGGTTGCACGCAAACTGGCCGAGCGTTGGCGGGATTACACTTAGCCAAGGCCAAAACGCTCGAGCGGATCCAGGGCGGCGCAGGCGCGGTTCCAGCCAATTGGGTCTCGCACATTTCCCTTCAGCCGGAGAGGTCATGATCTTCGATCGCAGTGACGAAGCAGCTATCCAGGACCGGCGCTGGACCGAGGAGAAGTTCTGATACTGCCAAACTGGCATTGAGGAACCTCAGGAATTGGGTTCGTTTTGCAATCTAGCCCGGGACAGATTGTTTTCCTCTAAATGGTTACGCAGACTGCAAATTCATCATTGGTCATTAGTATCACTCGCCGGTGCAGCGCTCGGCGACCTTCCTCTGGATCAACTCACCAAACGTCGACTCGGAGCTAGTGGTCGGAACGTTGCCATCGAAACTTTCTGGGGCACCCCATAGACGGCCAATGTCCTCCCGCCAGATCTCGATCCGTGCTCGCGATTGGGAGGGTGGCGCTGGCTGAGATGCCCGAGGAGGCATCCATGGCGTGCAGAGACACTCAATCTCAGAGGTCTCCCAATGAAGGACAGGCCATTCTAGCCAATCTCTTCCCACGAGGCGCCGCCCAGGCGACGGCGTCACTTGGACGCGCAAGGGCACATTAGGATCGCTGCCCGCGGTCCTAGCGCTATGACACCAATTGTTTGTCGTGACCCCCTTGGCTCCGCACATGCGCTCACCGTTCGCTTACCAAGCGCCTCACATAAGGCTGGACCGCT
>DASSLP010000232.1:0-2543 GCA_035689365.1 Methyloceanibacter sp. | reverse complement strand
CGTAGGCAGAGGCAAGGAGGGCGCGGAAGAGCGGATGCGCAGGAGTAGCGTTACGCGCCTTCTCGCACCACTCGATCGCCTCGTCGATGCGCGATTGCAGCAGGTATGCGAACCCGATCCGGAAATAATAGAGGCCGATTTGGGGGTCACGAGGACTGAGCCGAATGGCTTGTTCCTGGGCCGACATGACTCCAGCGAGCGAGCCGGTCACAAACTTACACCACCCGAGATGGGTGTAGTCGCCGGAGCGAAAATCCCTCACTGAAGCGGCCGGGTGGCCCGGTGGCGCCGGAGTAAAAATCCGGCAGCAGATGGCCTTTGTCGGAAAATGGCAGGGGCCGGGGGATGAAGGGCGTGGAGCTGTACGCTCGGGTTCGTTTTGCGGTTCAGATTGAAGGTGTGAGCCAGCGGGAGGCGGCGCGGCGTTTTGGGATTGACCCGCGGACGGTGGCCAAGATGCTGGCGTTTTCGGTGCCGCCCGGGTATCGGCGGAGCCGGCCGCCGGCGCGCCCAAAGCTGGATCGGTTTACCGGGATCATCGATGGGATCCTGGCGGCGGATGAGCACCGGCCACGAAAGCAGCGGCATACCTCAAAGCGAATCTTCGAACGACTGCGGGACGAGCACGGCTATACCGGCGGGATCACCATCCTTAAAGACTACGTGCGGGCGCAACGGCTGCGGCATCGCGAGGTGTTCGTGCCACTGCGGCACGATCCTGGCCATGCACAGGTGGATTTTGGCGAGGCGCTGGCGGACATCGCGGGGGTCGAGCGCAAGATCCACTTCTTTGCGATGGACCTGCCGCACAGCGACGCGTGTTTTGTGCGAGCCTATCCGGCAGAAACCGCTGAAGCGTTCTGCGACGGGCATAACGCCGCGTTCGCGTTCTTCGGCAAGGTGCCGCGCTCGATCCTGTACGACAATACCAAGCTGGCGGTGGCGCGCATCCTCGGCGATGGAGTGCGCCAGAGAACGCGGGTGTTCAGCGAGCTGCAGTCGCACTACGTGTTTGCCGACCGGTATGGCCGTCCCGGCAAAGGCAATGACAAGGGCAAGGTTGAGGGGCTGATTGGCTGGATCCGCCGGAACCTACTGGTGCCGGTGCCGCGGGCGGTCACACTGACCGCCTTGAACGAGCAACTGCTCGAGGGTTGTCGGCGTCGGCTTGGGGATCGGTTGCGCGGTCACCAGGAGACGATCGGCGAACGGCTGGTGCGGGATCTGGAGGCGTTCCACGGCTTGCCACCGGCGCCCTACGACGCCTGTGAGAAAAAGGCGGGCCGCGTCAGCTCGCAATTGCTGGTGCGCTATCGCGGCACCGACTATTCGGTGCCGACTGCCTATGGTCATCGCGAGGTTTTAATCCGCGGCTACGTCCACGAGGTGGTGATCTGCTGTGGGGCCGAGGTGATCGCCCGTCATCCCCGCTCTTACGAGCGCGAGGATTTCGTCTTCAACCCGCTGCACTATCTGCCGCTGCTCGAACAGAAGATCGGCGCTTTCGACCAGGCGGCCCCTTTGGTCGGCTGGGATCTGCCCGAGGAATTCGCCACACTGCGTCGCCTGATCGAAGCCCGCATGGGCAAGCGCGGCAAACGTGAATTTGTCCAGGTGCTGCGGCTGCTCGAGCTGTTCCGCCCCGAAGACGTACTGGCCGGTGTCAGAGAGGCCATTGCCCGCGGCGCAATCGGCTTTGACGCGGTCAAGCATCTGGTGCTGTGCCGGATCGAGCGCCGGCCACCGCGGCTCGATCTGACGGTCTATCCCTACCTGCCGCGGGCGAGCGTCGCGATGACCTCGGCCAAGGCCTATCTCGACCTTCTAGCCGGGGCCGCGTCATGAGCGAGACGCCGCAGCTTCTGCTCGCCCATCACCTCAAGGCGCTCAAGCTGCCGACCTTCTTGCGCGAATATGACAAGCTCGCCCAGCAATGCGCCGCCGAAGGCGTCGACCATCCCCGCTATTTGCTGCGCCTGGCCGAACTCGAACTGATCGACCGGGAACGGCGGATGATCGAGCGCCGCATCCGGGAGGCACGGTTCCCGACGGTGAAAAGCCTCGACAGTTTCGAGTTCACCGCGATCCCTTCGCTCAACAAGACATTGGTCCTCGAACTCGCCCGCGGCGAATACATTGCTCGCCGCGAGAACGCCATCGCAGTCGGCAACAGCGGCACGGGCAAGACGCACATTGCTCTCGGATTGGGGCTGGCCGCCTGTCAGAAGGGCCTGTCGGTCGGCTTCACCACCGCGGCCGCCATGGTGCACGAGCTGATCGAGGCCAGAGACGAGAAGCGACTGCTCCGCCTCCAGCGCCAACTGGCGGCCTACAAGCTGCTGATCATCGACGAGCTCGGCTATGTCCCTCTGTCGACGACTGGCGCGGAGCTCTTGTTCGACGTCTTCAGCCAGCGTTACGAGCGCGGCTCCATCATTGTCACCTCCAATCTGCCGTTCGACGAGTGGACCGGTGTGTTCGGGTCCGAGAGATTGACCGGCGCGCTGCTCGATCGGCTGACCCACCACGTCCACATCCTCGAA
>DASSLP010000231.1:0-5397 GCA_035689365.1 Methyloceanibacter sp. | reverse complement strand
CCGCATCATGGCGAATCCGAACTTGCGATCCTGCAAGAAGAGCTGCTTCGCCTGGTTTTCGCTGAGCTCGTAAATGCGGCAGTCGGTGCGGCAGACGATGGTCGCGGTGCGCTTCGCATCCGAGGCAAACACGCCGATCTCACCGCGCCTGGATCGAGCGTCTTGCCAAGCTCGGGAAGCTCTAGCTGACCGTCGAGCAAATAATAAATGCTGTCGACCCTGTCGCCCTGGCGAATGAGCGTTTCGCCGGCCCTCATGCGGCGCAGCCTCATATGAGGATGAGGTGGAGGATCAGCACGGGATAGAGATTGTCGAAATACCGTAGATGCAGAACAGCACGTTGCTGACGAGAGCGAGGATGCGTAGAGGAATCATCGTGCGCATGCAGAACGTGGCAAGCACGCTCGCCGCTGCGGCGTAGCCGAGAAGATTGACCCAATCCATGGCTCCTCCCTCGGATCACTGCCCCAGCACGATCTGCCTGCGCTTGCCTGCCTCTCAAGGGCCGTTAGCGATCCTGATTTTCGACTTGAGTCAGAAGCTCATCCACTTTGGGCAAAATGCCCTGGACAATGCGGTCGACGCCTTTCGCATTGGGATGGATGCCGTCCTCCTGCATAAGGCCGGGGTCGAGCGCTACTCCGTCGAGGAAGAAGGGGTAAAGCAGGGCGCCGTAACGCTCCGCGAGATCCGGATAGATCGCGTGGAACTGATCGACATAGTCCTTGCCCATATTGCGCGGCGATTCCATGCCGGCAATGAGCACCGGCAGGCCTTTCGCTTTCACACGCTCGATAATCTTGGCGAGCGAGGCTTCGATCTCTGCCGGCGGAAGGCCTTGCAGGGCGTCGTTGCCGCCAAGCTCGACGATGACCGCGCTTGTATTTGGCGGCAGCGCCCAGTCGAGCCGGTCGAGAGCGCCCAAGACCGTATCGCCCGATACGCCAGCATTGGCCACGGTGACGTTACGGCCTTGCGCTTTCAGCGCCGCCTCTAGCTTTGCCGGAAATGACTCACTCTGCGGCAGCCCCAAGCCCGCAGTGAGGCTGTCACCCAGCGCCACGATGACCGTTTCTCGTTCCTTTGCCTCGGATTTCGGCAGCGCAACCGCGCAGAGAAGGATTGCGACAACCAAGGCCATAAGACTGACGCGGCGTTTCATCTTTTCGACCTCATTTGCCCTTCTCTATTGCCGAACCCCATGCCATCTGTCAGCGCAACTGAAAAAAGCCTTCTCATGGATCGCCCCGTACAGCACATCCCCGCCATCGCACTGGAAGATGTGCATGTCACGCTACCGTCGCGCGCGGGTCCTGTGGCCATCCTGCGCGGCATCGACCTTCGCGTACCGGCGGGCGATGCCATCGCCGTGGTAGGTCCCTCCGGATCTGGCAAATCGACGCTCCTCATGGTCGTTGCCGGGCTTGAGCGCATCACGGGCGGCAGCGTGTCGGTGCAGGGCATCGACTATGCAACACTGGATGAGGACGGCCTCGCCAGACTCCGTGCCGCCAATATCGGCATCGTGTTCCAATCCTTCCACCTGGTGCCAACCATGACCGCGCTCGAGAATGTGGCGCTGCCGCTCGAATTTCTCGACCATGACGATGCTTTTGCCGCATCGCGCGCGGCGCTTGCCGAAGTGGGACTCTCCCATCGCGAGGCGCATTTTCCTGGTCAGCTCTCTGGCGGCGAGCAGCAGCGCGTGGCTCTCGCCCGCGCTCTTGCGCCGCGCCCCGCGCTGATCCTTGCCGACGAGCCGACCGGCAACCTCGACCTTGCCACCGGCGCGCAAGTCATGGACCTGCTGTTCGAGCTGAAAGCGCGCACCGGCGCGACCCTCCTCCTCATCACCCATGACCGCTCGCTTGCCAAGCGCTGCGACCGCATCGTGAGCCTTGCTGATGGCCGCATCGTGAGCGCCGGCGCGAAACGCAAGGTCGCAGCATCGTGACGTCTGCCAGTACAACTGCCGCGCCGCCAGGTAGCGGCCTCCGGCTGCCGCTTGCCTTCACCATCGCGCTTCGCGAGCTGCGCGCTGGCGCCGGCAGGCTCTCCATTTTCGTGTTGTGCATCGCGCTTGGCGTTGCCGCCGTCGCCGCCATCGGCTCGCTGTCGGCCTCATTCGATAAAGCTTTGGCGCGGCAAGGGCGGCTGCTCATCGGCGGCGATCTCTCCTTCGAGCTGATTCACCGTCAGGCCGATAATGCCGAGCTGGCGGCGCTTGAAGCCTTGGGCCGGGTCAGCGAGTCTGCGAGTTTCCGCGCCATGGCCCGCTCGGCCGCGGGCAAGAGCGCCCTGGTTGAGGTCAAAGCCGCCGACAGCGCCTATCCGCTTTACGGCGACGTCTCGATCCTCAAAGCCTCGCATCCAGGTCCGGTGTGGCGGAATCCTGACGTCGTGCTCGTCGAGCGCTCTCTGCTCGACCGGCTCAATCTCGACGTTGGAAGCACAATCTCCATCGGCGACGCGAAGGTGACCATCGGCGGCATTCTCGGCGAGCAGCCTGACCGCCTCGCCGACCGCCTCGCCTATGGACCGAAGCTGCTCATGTCGCGCGACACGCTCGCCCATACCGGGCTGGTGCAGCCGGGCAGCCTGATCCGCTGGACGTATCGGGTGAAGCTTCCCAAAGCACGTGCGTCTGACAAGAACTACCTGACCGAGGCGCGGAACAATATCGAGAGGCAATTTCCTCAATCTGGCTTCGCCATTCACGATTGGACCGATCCCGCGCCCTTGCTCCGCCGCGACGCCGATCGCTTTACCCAGTTCATCAGCTTCGTTGGGCTGACCGCGCTCCTTCTCGGCGGGATCGGCGTCGGCAACGCCATCCGAAGCTTTATGGCCAAGAAGCGCGAGGTCATCGCCACCTTCAAATGCCTCGGCGCCACCAGCCGCCTCGTGCTCATGGTCTATCTCATTCAGGCACTGCTGCTCGCCTCTTTCGGCATCGCCATCGGCCTTCTCATCGGCGCACTTACCCCTGCCCTGCTTGCCGCGCTCTATGCCGGTTCCTTGCCCATCACACTTGCGGTTGAACCTCACCCATTGCCGCTCATCGCCGCGGCCCTCGCAGGCCTTCTCACCATGGTGCTGTTCGTATTGTGGCCGCTCGGACGTGCCGCCAGCGTCTCGCCGGCCGTCCTGATGCGCGCGCATTTGACGGAAGAGCGAGAGCGCTCGTCATGGCCTTACGCCGCTGGCTCGGCGGCGGCGGGAGTCGCGCTGTTCGCGTTGGCGATTGCCGCCTCGGAGGAGCGGATAATCACTGCGTCGATCTCGGCCGGTATCGTGCTCGCCTTTCTGCTGCTCAGCGGTTTTGGCCTCCTTCTCCGGCGACTCGCGGCAAGGTTCAGGCGCACCAAGCCGGCGTCTCTCGCCCTCGCGCTTGCCAGCATCTCAGGTCCAGGCTCGCTTGCCCGCTCCATCGCCGTATCGCTCGGCGTGGGGCTTGGGCTCCTCGTGGCGACCGCCTTGATCCACCGCGCCCTGCTTAAGGAGATCGAGGGCAATATCGAAGTCGATGCCCCTGCCTATTACTTCCTCGACGTCGAGGACTCCGACGTCGGCAAGTTCGCCGACACGGTGAAGGCGGTCGCGCCAGACGCCAAGCTCGCCGACGCGCCGATGCTGCGTGGACGGATCGTGGCGTTGAAGGGCGTGCTGGTGGAGAAGGTCGAGCCAGACCCAGACTCGCGCTGGGTGCTCTCGGGCGACCGCGGCCTCACTTATACCGATGAGGTGCCGCCAGCCTCGACTCTGGTCGAGGGTACATGGTGGCCCAAGAATTATTCCGGCCCGCCGCTCGTCTCCTTCGATGCCGATATCGCCAAGGGACTCGGCCTCAAGCTTGGCGACACCATCACGGTCAACGTTCTCGGCCGCAACGTCGATGCCAAGATCGCGAGCCTGCGCAAGATCGACTGGGAGTCTCTTGCCATCAACTTCGTCATGGTGTTCTCGCCGAACACGCTTGCCGGCGCGCCGCATCGCGCACTGACCACGCTAGAGCTGCCGAAGGGCACCGATCCAGCCGTCGAAGGCAAGGTGATCCAGGCGCTCGCCGAGCGCTTCCCGCTCGTCACCGCGGTCAAAGTCGGCGACATCGTCGCGGCGGCGAAAGAGCTGCTCACCAAGGTCATGACCGCGATCAAGGCGACCGCTGGCGTTACGCTCCTGATCGGCGCCGCGGTGCTGGCAGGAGCCATTGCCGCGGGCCAGCAGCAGCGAAAATATCTCACCGTTCTCTACAAGACGCTTGGCGCGACGCGCTGGCGCATTATCAGCGCCGAGCTCATGGAGTTTGGCCTGCTCGGCTTGGCCACCGCTCTGCTCTCGATCGCGATCGCGACGCTCACCGCCTGGGCCTTGTGCAAATGGGCCTTCGACGTGGAGTTCGTGTTTGCGTCCTCCGCAGCGGCGGAAACTGTGTTGCTTGCGCTTGCGCTCGTCCTAACAGTCGGCGCGATCACCACCTGGCGCGTGCTTTCGGCCAAGGCTGCACCCTATTTGCGCACGGAATAGGCATGATCGCCGGGAGCGGCGGCCATCTCTCCGTCACCTTGCGCAATTAGGCTCAACCCCCCATATTCGAAGGCAAAATGTCTTCATGTCTTCTCAACGTTGGCGCAGCTAGGGGAAAAGGACCCTCATTCACATGGCTGATCTCGACAGACGTTACGCGCAAGGGACGACCGTCGGACGCACCGACGTCGGCGTCATCGACCAGGGCCTGCGCGCCTACATGGTCCGCGTCTACAACTACATGGCGTCCGGCGTGGCGATCACGGGCCTCGTGGCCTACTTGGTCTACGCCATGTCGGTGACGACGGGCACGGGCGGGCTCGAGCTGACTTCGTTCGGGCACTTCATGTTCACAAGCCCCTTCAAGTGGGTGGTGATCTTCGCGCCGCTTGCCATGGTGTTCTTCATCTCGGCGCGCATCAACGCGATGTCCCTTAACACAGCTCAGATTTCGTTCTGGGTATTCGCGGCGCTGATGGGCGCGTCGATCTCCTCGATCTTCCTGGTCTATACCGGCGAGAGCATGGCGCGGGTGTTCTTCATTACCGCAGCCGCCTTCGGCGGGCTGTCGCTGTGGGGCTACACCACCGGTCGCGACCTCTCGGGCTGGGGCTCGTTCCTGTTCATGGGCCTGATCGGCATCATCATTGCCTCGCTCGTGAACCTGTTCATCGGCTCGACCGCGCTGCAATTCGCGGTATCGGTGATCGGCGTCTTGATCTTCGCCGGGCTGACCGCCTACGACACGCAGCAGATCAAGGAGATGTACAGCGTCAACGAGGACGGATCGGTCACGGGCCGCAAGGCGGTGATGGGAGCGCTCAGGCTCTATCTCGACTTCATCAACCTGTTCATGCTGCTGCTGCAGCT
>DASSLP010000230.1:0-21576 GCA_035689365.1 Methyloceanibacter sp. | reverse complement strand
GAGCGGAGTTGCACCAGGCCGGCGCGGAAGCATCTCTTCCCCTCGCTCATGGCCCCGAGGCGTCAGCCAGCTCTTTCGGCGCGGACGCCTCAAGCATATTGGCAAGCCAATCATTGAGCTTGCCCTCGCGCTCAAGCGCGGCGAGCTCGTCGTAGCCGCCGACGTGGCGGTCGTGGATGAAGATTTGCGGAACGGTGCGAAGGCCGCCTACACGCTCGACCATCTCGATGCGCTTGGCCGGATCGAAATCCACGTCGATCTCCTCATAGTCGAGGCCTTTGGCGCGCAGCAGATTCTTTGCCGCCCGGCAATAGCCGCAGAACTGGGTGGTGTAGAGGAGAATGCGGGACATCCTTCGGTTGCCTCTCGAACCTCGAATAACTCAGGCACGGTAACTGGGCGTTTAACGGGCTCCGTGCAAGCCTCTTTTTGATCATTCTAAAGTAGGAAGGCGGTCGGCTCGACGGCTCTCGCGAGCGCTAGCACGTCGACCCTGCTGGCCCTGCCCGCTTCAGTGCCCTGGCGCAGGCCTCGGCGGTGGCCCCGGTGGTGATCACATCGTCAACGACGATAACGTTCTTGCCTTTGACTCTGGCCGCGCGTGTGGGCGGCACCCTAAAGGCCCCGGCGACGTTTCTGCGCCGCTGGTCGGCAGAAAGCCCAACTTGGCTTTGCGTGCGCCGCACGCGGGAGAGTACGAAGCAATCGACTGGGACGCCGGCGAGGCGCCCGACGCTTTGCGCGAGCATCGCCGACTGGTTGAAGCGCCGCCACCACAGCCGCGAGCGATAGAGCGGCACCGGCACGATCAGGTCAGCATCAGCGAGAAGCTCGGTTCCTGCCTTTTTGAGCCGCAGCCCGAACAATGGCAGACCTTCGTGCCGATCCCGATATTTGAAGCTCTGGATAAGCTCGCGCATGGTCGCCGAATAGCGCGCCGCGGCGCGCGCACGGTCGTAAACTGGGGGCTTGGCGATGGCTGCCGCCGATAGCAACGGCTCGCCGGCGTCATATGGCAGAGGCACGCCGAGGCGAGCGCAGATCGGGGGCGCGATGAAGTCGATCTTGGCAAAGCAGGCGCCCGCACAGGAGGCCGTGGCTGCCGATGCGCGCGCGGCATGAGATGCAGACTGGCGGCAAGAGCAGATCGGCGATGTGGCCGAGCAGCGAACGCATTGGCTTCCACCGCGCCGTTTCGGCCTCGCGTGATGGCTCCGCCGCTGCGCTAAGCTCAACCCCCGTCATGGGCGCCATGATAGAGCCGGAGAAGGCAGCGTTGGAAGGGTGCAAGCGTTTCATCTCATGAGCGACGACAGCCTCCTGTTCGACCGCAAGCTCTTGCGCGAGCGCCGTGCCCGCTTCGCCCACGAGATCGAGGCGCGCGAATTTCTGCTGTCGCATGTCGCGCGGGAGATCGCCGAGCGCGTCGAGCTGATGCTGCGCCCCTTCCCGCTTGCGCTCGACCTTGGCGCCTATCACGGGCTGCTTGGGCTAAAGCTGGCGGAGGTCAAGTCCGTGAAGGACGTAATCTATGCCGAGAGCGTGTTTGCGTTCGCAGCGCTTTGCCCACGCCCCGCTCTTGTCTGCGACGAGGATCTGCTGCCGCTAAAGGATGCGAGCCTCAACCTGATCGTCTCTGGTCTTGCGTTGCATCGTGTCAACGATCTGCCGGGCGCGCTGATCCAGATCAGGCGCGCGCTGAAGCCTGACGGGCTGTTCATGGCGGCACTCCTTGGCGCCCGCGCGCTGATCGAGCTGCGCCAGGCGCTGCTCGAAGCCGAGGCAGAGACCGAAGGCGGGGCGAGCCCGCGCGTGTCGCCCTTCTCCGATGTCAGGGACTATGGCGCGCTGCTCCAGCGTACCGGCTTCGCACTTCCCGTCGCCGACGCGGAGACCTTGACCGTGGTTTATTCCTCGCCGCGCGAGCTGATGCGCGAGGTGCGCGCGCTCGGCGGCGGCAATGTACTGCTTGCTCGCAGCAAGGCGCCGCTGTCGCGCAAGACGCTTGCGCGCGCGGAAGCGATCTACCGCGAGCGCAATGCGACCAAGGACGGGCGGGTGAGCGCCACGTTCGAGATCCTCTATCTCTCCGGATGGGCACCTGATCCGAGCCAGCAGAAGCCGCTTCGCCCTGGGAGCGCCGCGCATCGCCTCGCTGATGCGCTCCACACGACCGAGCACTCGGCCGGCGACAAGGCCTCATTCCCGGCTGCTAAACGGAAGAGCGAGTAGAGCGATCTCTTAGATTCGTCATCACCCGCGAAAGCGGGTGACCCAGTAGCCACTGCTTCGTAGTGATCTGGCACAGGGGCTTACTGGATTGCCCGGTCAAGCCGGGCAATGACAAAGAGTGTCAAAGGAGTTTGGGCAGGCTTGTTTTGAGCGGCTCGTCGGCGGGAGGCATATCATAGTGGGTGAGCTCGTCTGGCCTGACCCACCGGAGTTCCTGATCCTCCTGCGCGGCAATACTGCCCTGCCAGCGCTTGCAGAGATAAAGCGGCATCAAGAGGTGGAACTCTGGATAAGCGTGGCTGGCGAAGGTTAGCGGCATGAGGTCTGCTCTCGCGATCTCGATGCCAAGCTCCTCCAGGATTTCGCGGATCAGAGCCGTCTCAGGCTCCTCGCCGGCCTCGACCTTGCCGCCTGGAAATTCCCACAGGCCTGCAAGTGGGCGTCCAGGAGGGCGCCTAGCGACCAACACTTTTCCATCCCGATTGAGCAGCGCGACGGCGGCAACGAGCACGATCGGGCGCGTTTTGGCCTCATTCATGTCCGCACCCAGGGAGCCCACCACTCACGAACGGTAATCGGCGTTGATGGCGATGTAATCCTTGGTGAGATCGCAGGTGAAGACGGTGGCTGTGCCCTGGCCGATGCCGACATCGGCGCGGATCGTAATTTCGGCCTTCTTCATATAGGCCGCGCCTTTCGCTTCACGATAGTCAGGGGCCACCTCGCCCTCGGTGGCGACCAGGATATCGCCGAGCCAAATTGCGATGCGGTCGCGATCGGCGGCCTCGCCGGCCTTGCCGATCGCCATGACGATGCGCCCCCAATTGGGATCCTCGCCGGCAATCGCCGTCTTCACCAGCGGCGAGTTGGCAATCGACTGCGCGATGCGATGCGCGGCGGCGTCGTTCTGCGCACCGGTCACGCGCACGGTCACGAACTTGGTCAAGCCCTCGCCGTCTTTCACCACTTGAAGAGCAAGCTCGCGCATGACCTGGGCGAGCGCCAGACGAAAGGCGGTGACGCGCGGATCTTCGGCTACGGCAATGCGCGGCGCGCCGCGGGCCGCGGCAGCGCCTGTAGCGAACACCAGCAGCGTGTCGCTGGTGGACGTGTCGCTGTCGATGGTGATGGCGTTGAAGCTCTGCTCCAGGCTTGAATCGAGACACGCGCGGAGCGCGACCGGCTCGATCGCCGCGTCGGTGAAGATGAAGGCGAGCATGGTGGCCATGTCAGGCGCGATCATGCCTGCGCCCTTGGCGATGCCGTTAATGGTGACCTCGACGCCGTCGATCTCGGTCTTGCGCGTGGCGAGCTTAGGGTAGGTGTCGGTGGTCATGATGGCGCGCGCCGCTCGCTCATAGGCATCGGGCTTGGCGCCACGCGCGAGATCGCCGAGGAGGCCAGTGAATTTGCGCGCGTCGAGCGGCTCGCCGATGACGCCAGTCGAGGCGGCATACACATCGGCCTCAAGGCAATCCGCGGCGCTGGCCGCTGCCTCTACCGTAAGTCTCACCGCCTCGCGGCCGCGCTTGCCGGTAAAGGCGTTGGCATTGCCGGAATTCACGACGAGCGCGCGCGCCATGCCGTGGGCAAGATGCTGCTGGCACCAATCGACGGGAGCTGACGCGGTTTTGGACTTGGTCAGCGCACCGGCGACCGTTGTGCCAGGGTCGAACAATGCGAAAAGCAGATCGGTGCGGCCGGGATAGCGGATACCGGCAGCGGCGGTCGCGATGCGCACGCCTTCGATGGGCGGAAGCTTAGCGAGGCGCTTAGGCGCGAACGGCGAAATCTTCCCCACGGCGCCCAAGCCAGACGGTCATTGCTGCCCGCCGGTATCCCCCTGACCTTGCTCTTGCGGCAGCTCAGGCAAGGTCTCATCGTTAAGCGAGCCACTGTCCATCGACTTCTTGAGCTCGGGATCGACCACCTCGACCTTTGCCGAGGCGCGCAGGCCAGTGACCACCTCCTGCGCCTTTTGCTGCACCAGCTGGGTGATGATCGCTTCCTTGACCTGATCGAAGGTTGGCAGCGGTTGGTCGCGCTTCTCCTCGACCTTGATGATGTGCCAGCCGAATTGCGTCTGCACCGGATCGGAGATCTGTCCGACCTCAAGCGCAAAGGCGGCATCCTCGAACGGCTTCAGCATGGTGCCGCGGGTGAAGAAGCCGAGATCGCCACCTTCGGAGTTCGCGTCTTTCGATTTCTCCTTGGCGAGCGTGGCAAAGTCCTCGCCCTTCTTCAGCCGCTCCTCGATTTCCTTGGCCTCGGCCTCGGTGTCGACCAGAATGTGGCGGGCGTGGATCTCCTGCTCGGGCTTTATCTGAGTAATCTTCTCGTCGTAAATCTTTTTGGCGGCGTCCTCGGTCACGGCGTTAGCGATGTCAGCATCGAAGAATGCGTCGCGCAGCGCGCGCCGCTCGTGATATTTGACCCGGTCAGGAAAGGTCGGACCCTTGTCGAGACTGTCCTTCTGGCCAGCCTCGGCCATCAGCTCGTTCTCGATGACATATTGCAGCAGGATCTTTCGGCGATCGGCGGGCGTATAAGTCGCGAGTCGGGAGCCGACTTCGGTTGCGGCGAAATCGAGATCGGATTGCTTGATGTCGTTGCCGTTCACGCGCGCCACGACCACGTCTTCGGCTGCGGCGGGCAGCGCAATAAGGCCGACCATGGCTGCCGCGAGCAGCGGGACTGACCAGGTTTTCACGAGAATATCCTCATCTTCGGCTCGCCCATACTGCCCCGTTTCGAAGAGTCGGCGAGCGGGTTGGGTTCGCTTCCCCCGGGGCGGGGTTTTAGACCCGAGGCGGCAGGTTGCCAAGCGCCGAAAGTGTGACCTTCACACTACGTAAGCATTGATGGACGAGAAGGTGAAGCGAAAGTGCGGGCGTTGGCTGGTCGCGTTGACAAGGGTTGGGCTGCCTCTTATGTCTCGAAGCGCTTTTGTTTCCCTGGCATTTTTTAGACGCTTTCAGCCGGTTTGATGGGGATCGGGCCGGCGAGCGTCCTGCCATAAGAGGCTCATGAATCATGCTTTCCCTTGGCACCATCGCCAGCAAGGTGTTCGGCTCTCTCAACGAGCGGAAACTCAAGAAATACGGACCCGTCGTCGCCAAGATCAATGCGCTCGAGCCAGAGGTCGCCACACTCTCAGATGGTGAGTTGCGCGCTCGCACCGAGGACTACCGCGCGCGGGTCCAGGCCGGCACCGAGCTCGATGACTTGATCCCAGAGGCCTTCGCCACCGTGCGCGAGGCCGCCAAGCGCACGCTCGGCCAGCGTCACTTCGATGTGCAGCTTGTCGGCGGCATGGTGTTGCATGAGGGGCGCATCGCCGAGATGAAGACCGGAGAAGGCAAGACCCTGGTTGCCACCCTCCCCGTCTACCTCAATGCGCTCGCCGGACGCGGCGTCCATGTCGTCACCGTCAACGACTACCTCGCCAAGCGCGACGCGGCGTGGATGGGCGCGATTTACAATTTCTTGGGGCTCAGCGTCGGCTGCATCGTGCATGAGCTGAACGACGAGCAGCGGCGCGAGCAATATGCCTGCGACGTCACCTACGGCACCAATAACGAGTTTGGCTTCGACTATCTGCGCGACAATATGAAATACGCGGCATCGGAGATGGTGCAGCGTGGCCACTACTACGCCATCGTCGACGAGGTCGACTCGATCTTGATCGACGAGGCGCGTACGCCGCTCATCATCTCCGGCCCGCTCGACGACCGCTCCGAGCTCTACAACACCATCGACACCTTTATTCCCAAGCTGGAAAAAGCCGATTTCGAGCTCGACGAGAAAACCCGCATCGTCACCTTGACCGAGGTCGGCAACGAGAAGATCGAGCGCCTGTTGTCGGAGGCCGAGCTGCTCAAGGGCGATTCGCTCTACGACATCGAGAACGTCACCGTGGTGCATCACGTGCAGCAGGCGCTCCGCGCCCACAAGCTGTTCCTGCGCGACCGCGACTACATCGTCAAGAACGGCGAGGTCATCATTATCGACGAGTTTACCGGCCGCATGATGCACGGGCGGCGCTATTCCGAGGGCTTGCACCAGGCGCTCGAAGCCAAGGAGCACGTAAGCATCCAGCCTGAGAACCAGACGCTCGCCACCATCACCTTCCAGAACTATTTCCGGCTCTACCAGAAGCTCGCCGGCATGACCGGCACTGCCGTCACCGAGGCCGACGAGTTCCTGGAGACCTACGGCCTCGATGTGGTCGAGGTGCCGACCAACATGGACATGATCCGCGCCGACGAGGACGACGAGGTCTATCGCACCGCGCAGGAGAAGTACCGGGCGATCATCAATCTGATCAAGGACGCACGCAAACGCGGCCAGCCGATGCTGGTCGGAACCGTGTCGATCGAGAAATCGGAGATTCTGTCCGGCCTGCTCAAGAAGGAGAAGGTGCCGCATCAGGT
This sequence comes from Methyloceanibacter sp., assembly GCA_035689365.1. Taxonomy (GTDB): domain Bacteria; phylum Pseudomonadota; class Alphaproteobacteria; order Rhizobiales; family Methyloligellaceae; genus Methyloceanibacter. The sequence continues at coordinate 14,911 of DASSLP010000230.1, read as the reverse complement.
GCTGAACGCCCGCTATCACGAGCAGGAGGCGCATATCATCGCGCAAGCGGGCGTGCCCGGCGCCATCACCATTGCCACCAACATGGCGGGACGCGGCACCGACATTCAGCTCGGCGGAAATCCCGACATGCTGACGGAGGACTGGCTCACCGCCGAGAAGGAAAAGGGCAACGAGCCGACGCCGGAGGAGATCGCAGCAAAGCGGAAGGAGATCATGGCTGAGGTTGCCGAGCGCAAAAAGACGGCGCTCGACGCCGGCGGCCTTTATGTGGTGGGCACCGAGCGCCACGAAAGCCGGCGCATCGACAATCAGCTGCGCGGCCGCTCCGGCCGGCAAGGCGACCCCGGCCGCTCCCGCTTCTTCCTGTCGCTCGATGATGACCTCATGCGCATTTTCGGCTCGCAGCGCATGGACGGGATGCTTCAGGCGCTCGGCCTGAAAGAAGACGAGGCCATTGTCCATCCCTGGATCAACAAAGCGCTGGAGAAGGCGCAAGCCAAGGTTGAGGCGCGCAACTTCGACATCCGCAAGAACTTGCTCAAATACGACAACGTGATGAACGATCAGCGCAAGGCGATCTTCGATCAGCGCCGCGAGCTGCTGAGCGACGCCGATCTCTCCGAGACCATCGCCGACATGCGCCGGCAGGTGATCGACGATCTGGTCGCTGACGCCATCCCCGAAAAGTCCTATGCCGAGCAGTGGGACGTCGAGACCCTGACGCAGGCCATGAAGGATATTTTCGGCCTCGATCTCCCGCTCGCCGATTGGGCAGCAGAGGAGGGCATCGGCGAGGCCGAGTTCTACGAACGCCTGATCAAGGCCGCAGACGAGAAAGCCGCGAACAAGGCCGCCAATTTCGGGCCGCAGGTGATGCGGCAGATCGAGCGGGCGGTGCTGTTGCAGACGCTGGACAATCTGTGGCGCGAGCATCTCGTCACGCTTGAGCATCTCCGCCAGGTCATCGGCTTGCGCGGCTACGGCCAACGCGATCCGCTGAACGAATACAAGAACGAGGCCTTCACCCTGTTCGAGCACATGCTGGCGCGGCTCCGCGAGGCCGTTACCGGCCAGCTCATGCATGTCGAGCTTGCCCGCCCTGAGGAGGCGCCGCCGCTAGAGCCGGCAGAGCTTCCGCCCATGGAGGCGCATCACTTCGACGCGAGCACCGGCGAGGACGAGTTTGCGCTCGAGACGGCAAATGCCGGAGGAAATGGCAGGGGCGGCGCGGCTAAGCCCGCCCGCGCCCGCAAGACAGGTGCCGCAGCCGCGGCGGTCAATCCCGCCGATCCGGCGACGTGGGGCAAGGTGCAGCGGAACGCGCTCTGCCCATGCGGGTCAGGCAAGAAATACAAGCACTGCCACGGCGCCTTTAATTAAGCGCGGACCATGTATGCCTGATCCTGGCGAAGCAGGACGGCCCGCTAGTGCCCGGAGGAATCGTCAGAGTGGACTGAGTCGTTGGGCGAATAGTTATCCGGCGCCGAGTCGTGGCTCTGCTTGAGGTCCTCGGCCCCTTGCTGGATCGACTGCATCTGGTTGTAGTCTTGCTGCGTCGCGCCGCCGGTATTCGGGTCTGAGCCGATGGTCACGGTGTCGGTGTCGCTCGAGTTGTAGCCGCCATTGTCATCGCCGGCCGACGCGCTCGTGAGTGGGACGGCCAGAAGTACGATGGTAACGGCGGCCGTCGCGATGAATGATGATTTACCCATATTTCCTCCCTTTGAATTCCGGACGGAGCCGATCTAGGCGGCAGTTCTTAGCAGCGTCAATCTCGCCGCTACTCAATATAGTCCGGCCGGGATCGGGCAAGCTACGACCTCTCGCAGCAGAGGATCAAGAATTGCCCGCAACCTCTGGCGGACAGCGTTCCTCGACGGCGCTACCGATGGTGGCACGCGTTCCAGCCTCGAACACGTAGCGGCCGTTGCACACGCTGACCACCGGCGGCAGATGGCTCGCCTGGAACATGTCGTAGCCCTTCTTGAGATCGGCCCAGAAGTCTCCCCACTCCCCGCCCTTGCGCGCAGCGAGGTTACGCTCGGTCATGCGGAACGGGAATACGTGAATCGGTATCCTCTGCTCGCCGTTGTCGAGCGCCGCCGTCACGAAACTCCATAGCTCACCGATCACAGCATCGGTCACGGCGTAGCAGCCGACCGAGGCGCAGCCGCCATGCACCATGAGAAACGATCCGGTGCGCCCATGTGCCTGGTCGAAGGCGTTGGGGAAACCGAGACTGAACGAGCGATACATGACGCTGTTGGGATTGAGTTGGTCGGAGGCAACCGTGTAGAAGCCCTCAGGCGCCTGCTTGTCGCCTTCTTTGAGCTTAGGACCGAGCCGGCCGGACCAGAGGCAAATTGGGTAGGTGGCAAAGCGCACGAAGCGCCCGTCCTTCTCGACCCAAAGCTCAAGCTCCGAGTCGAGCTTGAAAATCCGCAGGTAAATCGGCACGCCGAGCTTGATGCCTTGCGCCGCGAGCCTCTCGTCGAGCTTGGCGAGATCAGGCGTGCCGGGAAGAGGCTGGCCCGAACGGTAGCGGCTTTGGTTCTCCCAGCGCGTCCAGTTAATGCGCACGCGATCGAGGAACGCGCGAGCGTCGGGCGAGAGCAGGTACCACCCGCCGAGTGCGAGAATAATGAGAAGGATCAACCCGCGCATATTTCAGAAGCCAGAAATCAGAAGTCAGAATCCACAAATCGACTATACGCCTGCGGTGAGCCAAATGCCGATTTCTGGTTTCCGGCCTCTACTATTTGCTAGCCGCCGGCGCGGCGGGACCGAGCGTGAATGCCTGGTAGGCGGGCTTGGATGGCCCAAAACTCAGGCCAAGCACACTGCCAAGCGGCTTCGACAGCGACGCCGACATGTCCTTTTTGGTGGGACTCTTAGCCTCTTGCTGCGCTGGCGCGCGCGAAACCGGCAATCTCTGCCAGGTTGGGCATGTACCGGCTGGATCGGGATGGGCGCCGCGATCGACGAAGGCGGCGTTGATTAAATAGCGCTTCTCGCACACCGCGACGCGCGGCGGCAGATGCGTGATCTCGAAATAATCGTAGCCCTCTTTCAGGTTCTGCCAAAAGCCGTACCACTCGGAGTCCTTGTGAGCCGTCATGTTGGCCGCCGTCATGCGGAACGGATAGGCCTGGAGCTGGAAGGCCTGCTGGCCGCCCTGCAGCGCCTGATAGGCGAGGATGAAGATCTCCTCGACCACGCCATCGGTCATGGCGTAGCAGCCGGCCGAGGTGCAGTCTCCGTGCACCATGATGTCCTGTCCGGTGCGGCCATAGGCACGGTCATAGGCATTGGGGAAACCGATGTTGAACGAGAGGTGATACTTGCTGTTCGGGTTCATCTGCTCCTGCGAGACGAGATAGAACCCTTCCGGCGCCTGCCGGTCGCCCTGGTTGATCTTGGGACCAAGGCCGCCTGAATAGCTGCAGATCGGATAGGTCTTGAACAGGTAGAAGCGCCCGTCGTCCTTGGCCTTCCACACTTCGAGTTCGGACTCCGCCTTGAAGATGCGGACGAGGATTGGTGCGTCCTCCTTCATGCCCTTTTGGGCAAGAAGGGCCCGCGTCTGCGGGGAAAGAGGCTTCATATACGAGGGGGCGAACTCACCGCAGCCACCCAGCGCCGCGACCAAAATGACCGCGCTCGCGGCGACAATTGCCGTGACCAGACTTGAACGAAGCATACGCAGCGCCCCTTGCGCACCTCGGCCAAGATCGAACCTAAGAGGTTAAGGCGAAGTTAGCGCTTTTGGTGGCGCTTTCCCTCCAGCCACCCCCGACTTTTGGCGAGGCATTATAAGCCCGCCTATGCACCAGTTGGACTCAAAAAATGGCGCTTTTTTGGGCGGAAACCGTCAGCTCGGGCGGCCCATCGACAGGAATTTCTCCCGTCTTTCCTGGCGGATTTCGGCAGGACTCATATCGTCATATTCGGTCAGTGTCTTGACGATGGTGTCGCCCGTAGCGCGCACCACCTCGACGCCATCCCTGTGCGCGCCGCCGATCGGCTCTGGGATGATCCCGTCGACAATCCCAAGCCGAAGCAGGTCCTGCGCCGTGATCTTCATATTGGTGGCGGCGTCCTGGGCCCGCGCCGAATCGCGCCACAGGATCGAGGCGGCGGCCTCGGGCGAGGCGACGGTATAAATCGCGTGCTCAAGCATGTAGACCCGGTTGGCGGTGGCGATGGCGACCGCACCGCCCGAGCCCCCCTCCCCGATGATCACCGAGACGATCGGCACGCCAAGGCTCAAGCAGCAGTCGGTGCTACGGGCGATGGCCTCGGCCTGGCCGCGCTCCTCTGCCCCGATGCCAGGATAGGCACCTGCGGTGTCGACAAGGCTGACGACCGGCAATGAAAAGCGATCGGCCATCTCCATGAGCCGCACCGCCTTGCGATAGCCCTCAGGCCTCGCCATGCCGAAATTGTGCCTGATGCGTCCTTCGGTGTCTGAGCCCTTCTCGTGGCCAAGCACCATGACCGAGCGGCCAGAGAGCCGGCCAATGCCCCCCAGGATCGCCTGATCCTCGGCAAACGAGCGGTCGCCCGAAAGCGGGGTGAAGTCTTGCACCAGGCCGTCGATATAGTGTCGGAAGTGCGGGCGGTCGGGATGACGGGCCACTTGCGTCTTCTGCCAGGGCGTGAGCCCGGAGTAGGTCTCCTCCAACGCCTCCCTAGCTTTTGCCTCGAGCTTGGCAAGCTCCTCCTCGATCGACACCGACCGCTGCTCGGCGGCAAGCGCCTTCAACTCGGCGACCTTGCTTTCGAGCTCGGCAATCGGTTTTTCAAAATCGAGATAGGTGCGCATCAGGCCTCAATCTGCCCTCGGGGACGCCTGCCCCAGCAATTCGGAGCCAATAAGGCAGCGGCGGCTTGGTTGTAAGTGGACTTGGCGCGGGGGCCTGTCAACCAGAGACGCAGCCTAAGCGCGAGCCTAGCTCCGCTTGGTTAAATGCGCCCGAGCGAGCGGATGATGCTCCTCGACGAGACGCCGCAGCCGCTCCTCGATGACATGAGTATAGATCTGCGTCGTCGAGATGTCGGCATGGCCGAGGAGCTGCTGCACTGTGCGGAGGTCGGCGCCGCGCTCCAACAGATGGCTGGCAAAGGCATGGCGAAGCACGTGCGGCGAGACGCGCGCGGGCTCTATCCCGGCCGCGATCGCAAGCGCCTTCAGCTCCTGGCCGAAGCGCTGGCGCGTCAGATGCTCCCCGCCTGACGACGGAAAGAGCCAAGGCGACTTTGGTCTGACATTCGGCTCATCTTCCCCGACCGCGGCGAGATGCGCGGCAAGCGCCTTCCTCGCAGGGTCGTTCAGAGGGACGAGGCGCTCGCGGCCGCCTTTGCCCTTGACGGTGAGCACGCGATCGTCGGCGGTAAGCACGCTACGCGGCAGAGACATCAGCTCCGACACCCGCAAGCCCGTGGCGTACAGAGTCTCGAGCAGCGCATAGAGTCTGAGCGCGCGGCGCCGCGCAGCGCCGTCCGCCGCCCGCTCGCCTGCTTGCGCCGCCGTGTCAAGCAACGTCTCGACCTCGGCGAAGGAGAGGATCTTGGGAAGCGGCCGTGGCAGGCGCGGACTATCGATCGCGGAGCAAGGATCGTCCTTGCGCAAACCCTCGGCGAGCAGAAAGCGGAAGAACTGGCGTATGGCCGAGAGCTTCCGCGCGCGCGATGTCGGCGCCAGTCCTTTTCGTGCCAGGCCCGCAAGAAAGCCGCGCAGGTTCTCAGGTGTCGCCCCCCGCGCCGTCTTGCCCTTGGCAGTGAGGAAGGCGAGGAACTCCGAGAGGTCTCGCGTATACGCCTCGATAGTGTGGGCGGCAGCGCCGCGCTCGGCCGTGAGCATGTCGAGAAAGAGCGCAAGTTCCGAGGGGCCCTTTCCGCGCGATGATGTTCTGGCGCGGCTCAAGGCCTTACGCCTTCGTAAAGGAACCCCAAGACTCTATTGAGTGCGGTTAGGCGCTCCTGCAGGAGCCGCTCCTGGAGCAGTATTGCCGGCATCCGCGCTCGGCAAAGGCGTGGACGCCGTCTGATCCTCCATGCGTCCCTTGACGTTGCGCAGCGCCTTGGAGATTTCCTTCGGCTCAGGCTGAAAGTATTCCGCGAGCACATAGAGGCTTCCAGTGACGACACCGGCGATCAACCCCAGAATCATCAGGAAACGAAACAGTGTCGGCATCGAAGCGCTCGAATTCCTAGCCGTCTTGTAGTCGCGAACAGGGCCTTATTATGACCCAAAAATCGCGCGAGCGCCTTAACCTCGTTAGCATCATGGACGATTCGACAGGGCCCCGCCAGCATGGGACATTGCGCCGCCAGCGAGTCGCGGGGGCCTCTAGCCCGAAGCGGGCGGCAATTCTCCACCTTGCCACAATGAGTTTAGGACTGACCGAGCACAGGAAAGAGGACCGCGAGCAGCGGTTGGCGGAGATTCGCGAGGCGCTTGGCTCGCGGAGCATCGTGCTGATCGGGCTCATGGGGGCGGGCAAGACTGCCGTGGGCCGGCGGCTCGCGAGCCGGCTCGATCTGCCTTTCATCGACGCCGACGCGGAGATCGAGGAAGCCGCCGGATCGAATATCAGCGAGATCTTCGCCGAGCACGGCGAGGCCTATTTCCGCCAGGGCGAGCGCAAGGTGATCGCCCGGCTGCTCAGAAACGGCCCGCAAGTGCTTGCGACCGGCGGCGGTGCATATATGAACGCCGAGACCAGGGCTAACATCAAGGCGCATGGCATCTCGGTATGGCTCAGGGCCGAGCTTAAGGTCTTGCTCAAGCGCGTGAACCGGCGCGACAACCGCCCCTTGCTTGCCGGAGACGACCACGAGGCGGTGATGAAGAAGTTGATGGCTGAGCGCTACCCCATCTACGCCGAGGCGGACGTGACGGTCGAGAGCCGCGACGTGCCGCATGACACGATCGTGGGCGCGGTCGTCGATGCGCTTGCCGATAAGCTCGGCTGTGCCAAGAAGCCGGCCAAGGACCAGAGCCGCAAGAAGGTGTGACGATGCGCGACAGCGCGACCGCCTTGGCCCCTGGCCAAAGCGAGACAATTATCGAGGTGACGCTTCCCGGGCGAAGTTACCCCGTCATTATTGGCGAGGGTGTCATTGCATCGGCTGGACGCCGTATCGCGGCTGCGCTTCCAGGTGCACGCTGCGCGGTGGTGAGCGACCGCAACGTTGCCGCCCTTTATCTTGCGCCGCTCAAGGCGAGCCTCGATCAGCATGGGCTGTTCCTCGGCGAGGCAGTGGTGAGCCCGGGCGAGGCAAGCAAGAGCTTTTCTGTGCTCGCGCCGCTTTGCGAGAGCCTGCTTGCGTTAGGCGTTGAGCGCGGCGACTGCATCATCGCTCTTGGCGGCGGGGTGGTCGGCGATCTCGCCGGGTTTGCCGCAAGCATCCTGCGGCGCGGCGTGCGTGTCGTGCAGATGCCGACGAGCCTGCTCGCCCAGGTCGACTCGGCGATTGGCGGCAAGACGGGCATCGACACGAGGCAAGGCAAGAATCTGATCGGCACCTTCCATCAACCGAGCTTAGTCGTCGCCGACATTTCGGTGCTCTCGACCTTGAGCCCGCGCGAGTTCCGCGCCGGCTATGCCGAAGTGGTGAAGTACGGGCTTCTCGGCGACGCAGCGTTCTTTGCCTGGCTCGAGCAGAATTGGGCGGAGGTGTTCTCTAGCCAAGGCGGCAAGCGGCGTCATGCCGTCGAGACGAGCGCCCGCGCCAAGGCCAAGATCGTCGAAGCGGACGAGCGGGAGACGAGCGGCACGCGCGCTTTGCTCAATCTCGGCCATACCTTCGGTCACGCGCTCGAGGCCTATGCCGGCTACTCAGACCGGCTCCTGCATGGAGAGGCGGTCGCCATCGGCATGCGGCTCGCCTTCACCTTCTCGGCCGAGCTCGGCCTTTGCCCTGAGGGCGACGCAGGCCGCGTCGAGCGCCATCTCGCCGCCGTCGGGCTGCCCACAAGGATCGCTGCCATCCTCGGCAAAAAGCCCACGCCTGACGAGCTACTGCAGCTTATGGCCCAGGACAAGAAGGTGAAAGGCGGCAAGCTCGCTCTCGTGCTGGTGCATGGCATCGGCGCAGCCTTCGTCGAGCGCGACGTGCCGCTTCCGCGGCTCACCAAGTTCCTCGCTGAGGAGTGCGGCAAACGATGACGTTAGGCTTGGGAATTACGCTCGGCGCAATCCTGGGTCTCCTCCTCGCCTCAGCCTTCTTCTCCGGCTCAGAGACGGCGTTGACCGCGGCCTCGCCGGCCAAGATGCATGCGCTCGAGCAGGACGGAAGCCGCCGCGCGCGGGTGGTGAACTACCTGCTGACAGTGCGCGAGCGCTTCATCGGCGCGATTCTGCTCGGCAACACGCTCGCCAATGTCGCAGCCTCGGCGCTCGCCACGAGCCTGTTCTTGAGCCTATTCGGCGAGCGAGGCGTGGCCTACGCCACCGTGGTCATGACGGTGATCGTAGTGCTGTTCGCCGAGGTGCTGCCGAAGACCTATGCCATCGTCAATGCCGACCGGATGGCGCTCGTGGTGGCGCCAGCCGTCCGTTTCGTGGTGGCGTTGTTCGCGCCGGTCACTAACGCCATTCAGTTCCTGGTCCGCCATACGCTCAGACTATTTGGTGCCTCGATCAGCGACGAGGCAGAGGTGCTGTCGGCGCATGAGGAGCTGCGGGGTACCATCGATCTCATCCACAAAGAAGGCGGCGTGGTGAAGCTCGACCGCGACATGCTTGGCGGCGTACTCGATCTTCGCGAGCTCACGGTCTCCGACATCATGGTGCACCGGACCAAAATCGACGCGATCGACGCCGAGCTTCCCACCGAGAAGATCATCGATCTTGCCTTGAAAAGCTCCCACACGCGCCTGCCACTTTGGCGTGGCGAGCGCGAGGAGATCGTCGGCATCCTCCACGCCAAGACTCTGCTCCGGGCTTTGCGCGACGCGAAGGCCGACGTGAGCAAGCTCGATATCATGAAGCTCGCCACTCCGCCCTGGTTCGTGCCCGACACTACAACGCTCAAGGATCAGCTCAACGCGTTCCTCAAGCGCAAGTCCCATTTCGCCGTCGTGGTCGACGAATATGGGGAGGTGATGGGCCTCGTCACGCTCGAGGACATCATCGAGGAGATCGTCGGCGACATCACCGACGAGATGGACATCGCTTCGATCGCCGCGCGGCCGCAGGCAGACGGCTCAGTGATCGTGGAAGGTTCGGTGCCCTTGCGCGATCTCAACCGTCTGATGGATTGGGAGCTGCCCGACGAGGAGGCGACCACGGTCGCGGGCCTCGTGCTGCACGAGGCGCAGACCATACCTGACGCAGGGCAGTCCTTCACCTTTCATGGGTTCCGCTTCGAGGTGCTGAGGCGCCAGCGGAACCGCCTCACCAGCATCCAAGTGATTCCGCCGCAAGGCGCACGACGGGCGAAAGTCCCAGAGAGCAAGGCCTCATAGCGGCCGCTAGCGTTCCTCAGGCGCAAGCGCCGTGATGGCGAGTGCGTGGATCTTGCCTCTAAGCTCCTCGGCCAGCACCTCGTTGACCATGCGGTGGCGTTCGACCCGCGTCTTGCCGGCGAAGCTGCGCGACACCACTTTGACGCTGAAATGACTCTCGCCGGTTCCGGGCGAGCTCGCGTGGCCCGCATGGCGATGGGAGTCGTTGACGACTTCGAGGGATTCCGGCGCGAAGGCCTGTTGCAGCTTCTTGGTGATTTGCTCTTCGACGCGCATACCGCCGTTTCCTCGATTCTTAAACCGAACATCATATCCTAGGCAGAGGCCTAAGGGCCATTCTTGTTGTGTCAGCCGCCGCTACTCATAATGCTTCGTCCATGAAGCTCGACTCGAAATTCTTCGACCGCCTGCGCGTCAAGCCTGACGAGAACCGCCTGCTGCGTGAATCTTGTCCCACTTGCGAGTGGGAGGGCTGCACCGAGCCGGGCCTCTACCCGGCACCCAAGGGCCGCGGCCTGGAAGGTCAATATCACCGTTACTGCCTCGACCATGTGCGGGCTTACAACAAGTCCTACAACTATTTTGCCGGGCTGCCCGACGAGGAGGTGGTCAAGCACCAGAAGGACGACACGATCGGCCATCGCCCGACCTGGTTCATCGGCGTGAACTCGTGGGCACGAGGCCGAGGCGCACGAAACGGCGCCCGCGCCGGCGGCTTCCAGCATAGCTTCACTACCTACGATCCGTTCGGCCTGTTCGCCGACCGCGCCGGCACTCAGACCACGCCGGACGGCAAGCCAGTTCGGCAACTACAGCGCGCAGAGCGGAAATGCCTGCGCCAGTTGAACCTCGAGGACACCGCCACCAAGGCCGACATCAAGGCGAGATTCAAGGAACTGGTCAAACGGCTGCATCCAGACCACAACAAAGGGGACCGCCGCTCAGAGGATAAGTTGCGCGAAGTCATTCAAGCCTATAACTATTTGAGGCAGGCCGGGCTTGCATAAGTCGCTGGCAGCCCTCCCGAAACCCATGGCTCCGGCATCTTGCGAGCCCATTTGAAACGCGACAAACAGGCTTCCACTGCCCATGACACTTGAAACTGCCCGTAACGGCGCCGGCCTGCCGGATATGCAGGTTTCCGTCCGCCAGGTCTTCGGCATCGATACCAACCTCGAAGTGCCAGCGTATTCGCGTCCCGACGAGCACGTTCCGGACGTCGATCCGGACTATCTGTTCAACCGGGAGGTGACGCTCGCGATCCTCGCCGGCTTCAAGCACAACCGCCGGGTGATGATCCAGGGTTATCACGGCACCGGCAAGTCGACTCATATCGAGCAGGTGGCGGCGCGGCTCAACTGGCCGTGCATGCGCATCAATCTCGATAGCCACGTGAGCCGTATCGATCTCGTCGGCAAGGATGCGATCGTGCTGCGCGACGGGCAGCAGGTGACCGAGTTCCGCGAGGGTATCTTGCCCTACGCGCTTCAGTCCAATACCGCGCTCTGCTTCGACGAGTACGATGCCGGCCGCCCCGACGTGATGTTCGTGATCCAGCGGGTGCTGGAAGTCTCGGGCAAGCTCACGCTGCTCGATCAGTCCAAGGTCATCAGGCCGCACCCCGCCTTCCGCCTGTTCTCGACTACCAACACCATCGGGCTTGGCGACACGAGCGGCCTCTATCACGGAACGCAACAGATCAATCAAGGCCAGATGGACCGCTGGTCGATCGTCGTCACGCTGAATTATCTGCCGCACGACGACGAGGTGAATATCGTCCTCGCCAAGGCCAAGTCGTGGAACACGGAAGCCGGGCGCAAGACCGTCGGCGCCATGGTGCGTGTCGCCGAGCTCACGCGCAACGCCTTCATGAATGGCGACCTCTCCACGGTGATGAGCCCGCGCACGGTCATCACTTGGGCGGAGAACGCCGAGATCTTCGGCGATATCGGCACGGCGTTTGCCCTGTCGTTCCTCAACAAATGCGATGAGCTCGAGCGCGGACTGATCGCCGAGTTCTACCAGCGCTGCTTCGGCGAGGACCTGCCGCAGTCGACCGCCAATGTTGCATTGAGCTAGCGATGTCGCTCACCAGGCGCAAAGAGGCGCCGCTCGATCCATTCAAACGCGCCGTGACGCTGACCACGCGCTCGATTGCCGCAGACAGCGCGGTCGAGGTGGTGTTCTCGAGCGAGCCGCCCGGGCTTAACGGCAAGACGGCGCGGTTGCCTGAGCCGTCACGCATCCCAAGCAAGGCAGAGATCGCCGTGATCCGCGGCCATGCCGACGCGGCAGCGCTCTCGGTCGCCTGCCACGATCCCAAGCTACACGAGAGATTGGCGCCTCCCGGCGGAGAGGCGCGCGCCGTGTTCGAGGCGATCGAGCAGGCGCGCGTGGAAGCGATCGGCGCCCAGCGCATGCGGGGCGTTGCCGCCAATCTCACCGCGCGCATCGAGCAACGCTATGAGCGGAGCCGCTTCGCCGAGGTCGCCGAGCGCTCGGAAGCGCCGTTGCCAGATGCGCTTGGATTGCTCGTGCGCGAGATGCTCACCGGGCAAATGCCGCCGGCCAAGGCCCGGGCCATCGTCAACCTGTGGCGCCCGTGGATCGACGGCCGGGCGCGGTCGGTGCTCGAGCGCATGCCGGACACGCTGTTCGACCAGGAAGCCTTCGGCCGCCTGACCAGGGATCTGCTTGCCGCGCTCAACCTCGCCGACCAGCTCGATCAGCAGCAGGACGAAGACAAGCAGGGACGCGAAAAGGAAAGCGATCCAAACGCCGCCGATGTCGAGGACGAGAACGCCGAAGGCGAGCAGCGTGCCGATCTGTCCGACGCCCGCTCCGAGCGCGATGCCGAGAGCGAGCAAGCGCTCGACGACCGCGAGGACGGCTCGACCGACAAGCTCGACCGCGAGGCCGATGCCTCCGAGCTTCCCCGCCGTTCCGAGCCGTGGCGGCCCAACCTCTCGGTGCTCGATAGCCCGGAGGCCTTCGGCTACAAGGTCTTCACCCGCGCCTATGACGAGACCGTCAACGCCGAGGAGCTGTGCGACCCCGACGAGCTCGAGCGTTTGCGTGCCTTCCTCGACAAGCAGCTACAGGCGCTGCACGGCGCCGTGGCGCGGCTCGCCAACCGGCTGCAGCGCAGACTTCTTGCCCAGCAGAATCGCGGCTGGGACTTCGACCTCGACGAAGGCATGATCGACGCCGCACGGCTTGCCCGCGTCATCGTCGATCCCATGCATCCGCTGAGCTACAAGCAGGAGCGCGACACCGAGTTCCGCGACACGGTGGTGACGCTGCTTCTCGACAATTCAGGCTCGATGCGCGGCCGCCCCATCATGGTCGCGGCTTGCTGCGCCGATATTCTCGCCCGCACGCTCGAGCGCTGCGGCGTGAAGGTCGAGATCCTCGGCTTCACCACCCGCGCCTGGAAGGGCGGCCACTCGCGCGAAGAGTGGCTGAATGCGCTGAAGCCGCCTTTGCCCGGCCGGCTCAACGATCTTCGCCATATCATCTACAAGGCGGCTGACGCGCCGTGGCGGCGCGCACGGCGCAATCTCGGGCTGATGATGCGCGAGGGCCTGCTCAAAGAGAACATCGACGGCGAGGCGCTGACCTGGGCGCATAGCCGCCTGCTCGCCCGCCCAGAGCAACGGCGCATCCTGATGATGATCTCCGACGGCGCGCCGGTCGACGATTCCACGCTCTCGGTCAACTCCGGGTCATATTTGGAGCGCCATCTTCGTCAGGTGATCGAAGAAATCGAGACCCACTCCTCGGTGGAACTTCTCGCCATAGGCATCGGCCATGACGTCACCCGCTACTACCGGCGCGCCGTCACGGTGACCGACGCAGAGGAGCTAGCCGGTGTCATGACCGAGAAACTTGCCGAACTGTTCGATGAGGACTTGGCCTGGCGGCAGTTGCATCGGGCCGTACCGTCGGCGGCGCGGGCGAAACGGCGGAAGCTCCATTAGCGTGAGGCTGCTCGACCGCACAGCCCGGCGCTCTTTCGCAGCTATCATCGCTGCCGTCGTTTGCTCCGCTGCGCCGGCGCTTGCCGAAAAGCCGCCGGCGGCTCCCGACCGGACGGTCCCCGTCAAGATCACCGCCATTCACGTCGACTTTGATCGCGACAATCCCGACCGCAAGAAATTCGGCAAGCTGACCTATAGAAGCGGGCTCAATCTGTTCGCCAATTCGAGCTTCTTCGGGGGCTATTCCGAGATGATCATCGATCCCGCCGGAACGACGCTCCTCGCCGTCTCCGATGCCGGCACCTGGCTGAGAGCCACCATTGACTATGACGGGCACCAGATCAAAGGCTTAAGCAACGCCACCATCGGCCCTCTGCTCGGCAAGGACGGGAAGCCGCTCGTCGACGACAGCGAGCGCGACTCGGAAGGTATGACGCTGATCGACGGCACGCCGACGAAGGGCACCGCCTATGTCTCCTTTGAGCGTCATCACCGCATCGATCGCTACCCGTTCGACGCCGAGCGCTTCGGACCGCCTACTGGCTCCATTCCCCTTCCGGCTGGGACCAAACGCATGTCGAGGAATAGCGGGCTCGAAAGCCATCACCGTCATGCACGTTGGCCCCCTCAAAGGCACACTCATCGCCTTCGCCGAAAGTCTGACCGACGCGAACGGCAATCTCCAGGGCTGGCTGATCGGCGGCCCTCATCCGGGTTCGATTGCGGTGAAGCGGCTCGAAGGCTTTGACATCACCGATTCCGCCGAGCTGCCTAATGGCGACCTCCTCATTCTCGAGCGGCGGTTCCGCTACAACGAGGGAGTCAAGATGCGCATCCGCCGCGTTGCAGCAAGCGAGATCAAGCCTGGCGCCGTCATTGAAGGCGAGGTGCTGCTCGAAGCGACCGACGCTTTAAACATCGATAATATGGAGGCGATTGGTGTGTGTCGCCGCGGCGGCGAGACCGTCATCACCATCATGTCGGACGACAATTTCAGCGGGCTGCAGCGCACGTTGATCATGCAATTCGCGCTTCCTAGCGGCGAGCCGATCACCGCGGGGGCTCCCGCGAACTAGTTCAACAAAATGTGTGACGCTCAGCCCGGCCATCGCGCGGAGCAGCCAGGAGCGCTATTGTTTCTTTCCAACCAGATCGGAGGGTTTGATGGTGAAGCGTACGGCCATTTATTTCCTGCTGCCCGTGGTGTTGGCATGCGGAGCGCTGTTTCCAACCCAGGGCAGCGCCGAAGAGTCCAATGAGATTGCGGCGCTGAAAAGCCGGTTCGAATATCTGAGCCAACACGGCAACGTGGAATGCTCGGTCCAGTTCGAGAAATCGATCGCGGGGATGCCGGCTGACGGCAAGCTACGGGGCTCGTGCTGCGCGCCAATGGACGAGGCGCGTTATCGCCAGCAGATCGAGGGGCTCGAGAAATACTCTGATATTGCTGAAGTA
>DASSLP010000229.1:0-2884 GCA_035689365.1 Methyloceanibacter sp. | reverse complement strand
AGACGCAATATATCATCACCGGAACCGGCAAGCGGTATCTCGAAGACGGGGCCACGCATCAAATCGGACCCGGCAGCGTGTTCGTCCTGCCGACGCCGATGCGCCACGATCTCGAGAACACCGGCAAGGAGACGCTGCGCGCCGTCGCCTTCTTCGCAGCGGCGATGTTCACGCAAGACTTCGATCAGGTGATGTTGCCGAATGATCGCAGCATCGGAGGGCGCGAGCCTCAAGGATTGCGTGAGGCTCACTGTCTATCTCAGCGACCTCCCTCGCTTTGCGCCGATGGTGGAACAGGCGCAGACCGAGCTTTGGGACGGTCCACCCTATCCGCCGCGGACCATGGTCGAGGTGAAGCGCCTGTTCGATGACGACATCGTGGAAATCGACAGCGTCTTCTACGCGCCGGTCAAAAAATGAAAACAATGCGCGCCTAATCCTAACTGGAAGGGCGAGGCGCAGGCGATTGAGCAGGCTGAGCGGCGTAAGCGCATCATGTTGCTGCCGCAACCGCTCGCGGCGCAGAATGGCCCATGACGATTCTGCGCCTCTATGGGCGAGTCCTCGAGCTACTTGGCCCGCAAATTCGGCTGGGGTGGCTTCTCGCCCTTGCCAATGTCTTGCTCGCCACGGCGCAGTTCGCCGAGCCGGTCCTGTTCGGGCGCATTATCGACGGGCTTGCCCATGCGCAGGGGCAGGGAGTGTCGCTCTCCTGGCCTAATCTCTTGCCGTTAGTTGCGGCCTGGGTCGGGTTCGGCCTGTTCATGATCGTGTGTGGCGCGCTTGTCGCGCTCTACGCCGACAGGCTCGCGCATCGGCGCCGGCAAGCAGTCCTTACCGAGTTCTTCGAGCACGTCCTTCAACTTCCGCTCAGTTTTCATGGCGCGACCCACTCTGGACGGCTCATGAAGGTGATGTTGAGCGGTACCGACACGCTATGGGGACTTTGGCTCGGCTTCTTCCGCGAGGATCTCGTTGCGATTGCATCGATAATCGTGCTGATGCCGATGTCGCTCTACCTCAATTGGCGACTCGGCCTCTTGCTGATCGGATTGTGCCTGGTCTTCGTAATGTTGACGGTCTGGGTGCTCCGCCGCACCGACACTTTGCAGAAATCGGTGGAGCGCTACTACTCCGACCTCGCCGAGCACGCCTCAGACGCGCTCGGCAATGTTGCCTTGGTGCAAAGCTTCACCCGCGTGGAACTAGAGGTCCGCGCGTTGCGCAGTGTGGTGGACCGGCTGCTCGGAGCGCAAATTCCTGTTCTGTCCTGGTGGGCCCTGGTCTCCACGCTCACCAAGGCCTCGACCACCTTGACCATGCTGGCAATCCTGATCGTGGGCATCGTGCTGTTCGCGCATGGGCAGACCACCGTTGGTGGCATCGTCATGTTCATGAGCTTCGCCGGCATGCTGATCCAGCGGCTCGAGCAGGCGGCGCGATTCGCCAACCGGCTGTTCATGGATGCCCCGCGCCTGCAGGAATTCTTCAGCGTGCTCGATACCGCCCAAGGTCCGCGCGACCGCAAACGGGCGGTGACGCTCGAGACGGTGCGCGGAGCGGTCGCGTTCGAGCATGTCACCTTTTCCTATGATGGACGAAAGCCCGCCGTTGCTGACCTCACCTTCACCGCCGATCCCGGCGAGGTCGTCGCCTTGGTTGGAGCAACAGGCGCCGGCAAATCGACGGCCATGGCGCTGCTCTACCGCGTCTACGATCCGCAATCGGGAACGATCCGTGTCGACGGACGCGACATTCACGACGTTAAGCTTGCGAGTCTGCGTCGCAATATTGGTGTGATTTTCCAGGAGCCGCTTTTGTTCAACAGATCCATCGCGGAAAATCTCCAGGTCGGCAATCCCGATGCCACCGAGGGGGACATCAGACAGGCAATCGAGCGCGCACAGGCCGCCGAGTTTATCGAGAGCCATGAGGGCGGGCTTAATGCGATAGTCGGCGAGCGGGGCAGGGCGCTCTCAGGCGGCGAGCGCCAACGCCTCTCAATCGCTCGCGCGCTGCTCAAGGATCCGCCGATCCTGATCCTCGATGAAGCAACCAGCGCGCTCGACGCCGCAACCGAGACGAAAGTCACCGCCGCACTCAACGAGGTGATGAAGGGACGAACTACCTTCGTCATCGCGCATCGGCTCGCCACCGTCCGCAACGCGACTCGCATCCTGGTGTTCGACCGGGGCCGCATCGTGGAAAGCGGAACGTTTGACGAGCTGGTCCGCCTAGGTGGGCTGTTCGCCGAGCTGGCAAAGGCGCAATTCATCGCCAGCCAGCCTGCGTGAGCATGCTTCAAAGGGACGACTCGTGCTAAACTACAAGGGCGATAACTCAGCAAAGGGGGGAAACAATGCTGACCGCACTCATTGTTGCCATCGTGATTGGGGCAATCGCGGGCTGGCTCGCAGGGCTGCTCGTGCAGGGGACCGGCTTCGGCCTTGTCGGCGATATTGTCATCGGAATCCTCGGCGCGCTCATCGCGGGCGTGATTTTCCCGAAGCTCGGCATCGCGCTTACGCTTGGAGGCGGGTTGCTTGGCGCCATCATCCTTGCGTTTATTGGGGCGGTGATCCTGCTCGTGATTGTACGGGTGATCAAGCAAATCGCCGCATAGAGTCGACGCGCGACTCTGACCGCCGAATTGGAAGACAAGAGCCCTTTCGCGTCCATGCGTGTGTCCAAGGATGATCGGGCAGAGTTCGCGGTGATAGCCCTGATAGTCGCAGGTGATTTGCTTCTCGCTTAGGATCGCCTCACGGAACAGCTGATAGGTCGCGCTCGCCATGCCGTTATCCGCTGATTATCTGGTCATCGCACGACGCGTATATCGGCCTCTGATTGCCAGACGCAAAGTCGTTACTGCGGGAGGTAAATG
>DASSLP010000228.1:0-7185 GCA_035689365.1 Methyloceanibacter sp. | reverse complement strand
GCGCTCATAGGCTTCGCGGCTCTGGGTCACCGTCTTCTCCGCGAGAGCACGCACGCTCTCAGGCACCGTCGTATCAAGCTTGAACGACTCGAACTCTTTGGCAGCTTTACGGAACGTATCGCGCGCCTGCTCGGCGGCGACGTGGGGGGAATAAGTTTCGCTCATGATAGAACCTCCACTTAGACTCGTTTCGCCTGGGGGAATGCGGTGCTTTCCGCCGTGGCTCGCAGCGGTTCCGCGTTTATTGTTATGCTGCACTGCAATATAAATGGTGCAGTGCGAAAGCGCAAGGCCCACAATGGCTCTTTCAGCACTTTTTTAGGCCTGGTGGACGATCTTCTTGCTTTCGGCCTATGCAAAGTACCGGATTCGCCTAAATTTTAGTAGATGAGTCGAATAGGCGCCCCAAGGGTGGGGCGTTATGATTGAGTCGGAACCTTGCGCCAGGGGGCGCCAGAACGAGCTCTCTCCCCTCCAGAGTTGGGGCCGCTAATGGCCGACCTCAGACCGCAAAGGCGCATTGAAGAGCTCGAAGGTGACCGCGAGGCGCTGGAACATATCGCCCGCGCGCTTGAGAGCCGCATCCTTCCCGGGCCAGGCTTGACCCCGCTGCCAGAGATCAATGAGGGCCTCGATGCGATCACGCTCACGCCGCAAGGCTTGAAGATCCTGCTCGAGGCGATGCCGGCTGCCGTCGGGATCCTCGCTCGCGGCAAGCTCGCTTACGCCAACGCGGCTTTCGCATACGCCTTCGGCTATCGCTCCCAGTCGGAGCTGCTCGAAGCCGGCGGGCTCGATGCCGTCCTTCCCGGCGGATCCGCAGCCATTCACCACGAGGGGGACGTTGTGCGGAGCGCTCCGGTCGATGCGCTGACGCGCTCGCGCCGCAGACTGAGAGTCGCCTTCGCGCTCAGTTCGCTCGACGAGGCAGAAGGCATCTCGCTGCTTCGTCTGATCGATCAGACGATCCTCGATGAGGAGGAAGCACCGAAAGAGGAGAAGCCGGACCGCGCCGCAAGCGCCGCGGCGCGGCGGCTCGAATTTCTCGCCAAAGTGAGTCACGAGGTACGCACGCCGCTCAACTCGATCATCGGCTTTGCCGAGCTGATGCTTGGCGAGCGGCTCGGCCCGATCGCGAACCAGCGCTACAAGGGCTATGTCGAGGACATCCATCAGAGCGGCCTCTACGCGTTGTCGCTGCTCAACGATCTCCTCGACATCTCCAAGATCGAGGCCGGCAAGTTCGAGTTGAATTTCACTGCGGTCGACGTGCCGGAGCTCGTCGAGGACTGCGTCGCAAGCTTGCAGCCGCTAGCCAAGAGGGCACGCATCGTGCTCAGAACCTCGCTGGCGCATGATCTGCCGGCCGTTGTCGCCGACCCGCGGCGGCTGAAGCAAATCCTGCTCAACCTTCTTACCAACGCCGTCAAGTTTACCAAGGAAGGCGGGCAGGTGATCGTGTCGGGCTCGATAATCGAGGGTGAGCTTCGCTTGCGTGTCAGCGACAACGGCGTCGGCATGACGAAGGATGAGATCACCTTCGCCATGCAGCCCTTCAATCAGCTCGACACCACGCCGCGCAAGCAATCAGGGACGGGACTCGGCCTCCCCGTCACCAAGGCTCTGGTCGATGCCAACCGCGCGCAGCTCGTTTTGACGAGCGAGCCTGGTGTCGGCACCTCGGCCGACGTCATCTTCCCCGCCGACCGGTTGTTCACAATCAAATCCTAGCTTCCGCGGGCGTGGGCTAACGCGGACTCGTTTGGCTGATGTGCACTTGCAAAATCTGAGCAATGTTTAAGTTATATTGCGATCTAGTTGCAGAACAATCTCCTTCTATACTTCGTCGTCAGGAATTTGTAATGTGATAACGAAGATTAGAAGGCTTCTAAGGTTGATTTCATTGCGATATTCTCATTGACACTCCCCAAGCCAAGGCTTTAAGCGGAAGAAACGCGCTCCCAAGCTCGCGCCTTGGGATGCCTTTTAGTCCGATCCCGGGGCCTTGAACTCCGGCCATTGGAGGAAGTGATGCGATTTCCATTCGCGCGCGCTCTTGCGTTTGCGCTTCTCTCTTCAAAGAGGCTGAGCAGAAGGAATCGGCGAACTCGGTTCGCATCATGTTTACCGACAACGTGTCCTGGGACGATTTCAAAGCGGACTCGATCTCGCTCAGACATCGCTTCGCTGCGCAAGAGGTCAGCGAGCTCATCGACAAGGTCGGCTTCGACGACGGTCCAGGCTCATGAGGGGGCAAAATGAGTTTCCATAAGAGGATCGATAAGCAAATCGCGAGCAGGGCGCCCCGGCGCGCTTACGTGCCGCCACGGACCGGCGCCGAATGGCTGGTCGGTGTCGGCTTCAGGTGCTGGCTCACTGGCTACGACACGGGCGATATTTCGTACTGGGAGAACGGCTGGAACGAATATGCCCGCGCGCTCGGAACCGAGCGGGCGAAGCGCGCCGTGACCGAACTTGCCTGCTGGGTGAGAGCGGTGCGCGCTACCGCCTCGCGCAAGATCGAATATTACCCGTTCGGCTGCCCCGGCTTCTGCGCCGACGAGTGTATGGCGATCTCGCTGATTGCTGCATCACAGCATCATCGCTGCCCGGCGATGCGCGCTTGCGCGCTGGCGCTCACCGGGTCAGATCTGGTTGAGCCTGTGATCTGTTCTGCCAACGCGTTTGCCGATGTCCTGCAGGAGGCAGACCAGCGCCTATCGCCTGAGGCGGTTGCCGCCTTGATGGTCGACCGGCGCAAGGGAGGTGGCGACGGTCGTACTGAAGGCCGCTGAGGATAGCGCAAAGCTCCTGAGCACAGCTGGAAGCAGCGCCCTTTGCGCAGGCGGTTGGCGCGCCTGGCCGGGAGCCTCGGTGAGCCGTTCTGCCGCAACCGAAGAGGGCGTGGAGCGGGCGTTGCGGGCCGCGAGATAAGCCAGGAAAATGCGTGTGTTGGGCTCGCTATCTCGGCACAATCGGGCTAGAAAGGCACTTCTTACGGGCGGCAAAAATAGGCGGTCTCCGGATTGAGGCAGCCAGAACGGGTGGGAAAGGTCGGCATGAAGCCTCGCCAGCTCCCTTGGAAGTGGCTTCTTATCGGCCTAGGCGGCTTCCTCATTATCGGTCTCGCGATCCTCCCCCGGCTGATCGGAAGTTCTGCCAGGCTTGCCGAGCGCGTCACCCAAGCCTTGGCGGCGTGGACCGGCGGCGACGTGAAATTGGTCGAACCTTTACGCGTTCACTACTTCCCCGACGTGTCAATCAAGGGCGGATTTGAGGTCAGCAACGCCACGAGGCTTCCGCTGGTGCGATCCGTCACGGCGAAGGACGTCAAGATCACACTCGACCTCGCCGATCTGGTGCGTGGGGTGATCTGTATAGATGCGTTGCGGCTCACTAAGGCCGAGATCACTCTCAAGGACGGAACCTCACCTGCCGCCTCGACGAACGAGTCGCCACAGACGATCGTCGCCAACTTGCTCGGTGGCGCGCCGGTTGGGATCCTGCGCCTCCGGGATAGCACGATCAATTTGCCCACTGCCGCAGGCTTGGAGGCCGTCACCGACGTCGACGCGAGATTCGATGCGAGCTCTGGTGGCGGAGCCATGTCGAGTTTTGGCTCTTTCCTACTCAGAAATGAAACTGTGCACTTTGCGCTCGACACCGGCGCGCTTACCGAAACGACAAGCGGCTCGAACGTGCCGGTCAGCCTGACCCTCGCCTCTAGGCCGATTAATGCCAAGGTCAGCGGCACTGCATCCTTCGCCAATGGACTTGACGTCGACGGCGACGTGCAAGCTGATTTGCCCAACGCACGCGAGTTCCTGCGCTGGGCCGGCATACCGCTTCCCGATGGTCAAAGCCTCAAGGGACTCACTGCGACCGGCAGTGCGCACTGGAACGGCGCCACTTTGACCTTCGATGACGGATCTTTTGCCCTTGACGGCAACAGCGCAGTCGGTCTCCTTGCCATCACCCCAGGAGCGCGGCCGCGTGTCGAGGGAACGCTCGCCTTCGATCGGCTCGGGATCGATCCTTACGTCGCGACGAACAGCGCTGCTGACCCGTCGGCCGCAGCGATGCCGGTGTTCGATCAAGTGATCCTGAAGTATCTCGACGCGGACCTGCGCGTCTCAGCGGCCGACATTGTGGCTTCAGCCATCAAGCTTGGACGCGGCGGGTTTACCATCAGCGCCAAGGACGGCGTGCTTGCCGGCGAAATTGGCGAGCTTGAGCTTTGCGGCGGATCGGCGTCGGGGCGCTTCGGCATCGACATGGCACAGGGGACCGCTAAGGCCTCGCTGGTCGGCGACATTTCCGGCCTGACGATCGAAGGCTGCCTGCAACAGGCTGCTCTTGAGATGCCGTTCAAGGGGGTTGGCAGCCTTAAGACCGAGATTTCCACGTCTGGCAGCAACTACGACGAGCTGGTCCGTGGGCTTTCGGGCACGCTGAAGGTCGACATGCAAAACGGGGCGGTGCCGGTCGATTTCTCTCGTCTGCTCACTTCAACTGCACCTCTCGACGGCGAAGGCTGGAACCGCGACAGCGAGACGTTGTTTGATTCGCTCAGTACCGATTGCCGCCTCGGTGCAGGCCATATTTGGTGCCAAATGTTCAGCATGCAAACACGCCGCGGGCTAATCTCCGGCTCTGGCGAGGTCGATTTGGCGCAGCAGACGCTCGACTGGAATTTGTTCGTCGCCAGTCGCACCACGCCGCTTAAGGCCTCGCAGCTCAGCACGGAGGCCCCGCCCCGGGTCTCGATACGAGGGTCTTTGTTGCAACCCATGATCCGGAGAGCAGACCGCCCAACCCTCGGCGAAGAATCGACGAGCCCGATGGCGAAATGACTTTGATTGAGACCAACACAGCGTCGGCGCGAGCCAAGCGCCGGATCCTCCGAGTCCTTCCCGCGGCTCGTGCCCTCGGCGGAGTTTGCGGGCTCGCACTGGTGCTTGCCATGAGCCTCCCTGCTGGCGCCAACGCGGGTGCCCAGGATACCGGGACAGTGAATGGCACGACGCTCAACGTCGCGACTTGGGGCGGCGCCTATGGTCAGTCGCAGGAGATCGCCTATTTCGAGCCCTTCGCGAAGGAGACGGGAACCACGGTCACGACCGAGATTTATGACGGCTCGCTCGCCAAGATCAAAGAAATGATCGGCAGCTCGGACTCTGGTATCGATGTGATCGATGTATCCGGCGCAACGCTCGGCGCTTTATGCAACGATGGTCTGCTCGAGACCATCGAAGCCTCGAGCCTCGGCGCCGCGCCCGACGGCCAAAGCGCAGAGCAGGATTTCCTCTCGGGCGGCATCTCCTCTTGCGGAGTTGCAAGCGTCGCCTGGTCTACGGCGATCGTCTTCGACCGTCAGGCCTTCTCCAAAGGCCAGCCATCGCAAATTGCCGACCTGCTCGACACCAAGCGCTTCCCAGGTAAGCGGGCGCTGCCAAACGCACCGCGTTACACGCTCGAGCTCGCGCTGCTTGCCGACGGCGTCGCCCCTGCCGACGTCTACACCCAGCTTGCCACACCTGAAGGCGCGGACCGCGCTTTCAAGGCTCTCGACAAGATCAAGGACAACGTCCTTTGGTGGGACAACGCCCAGGACCCGATCTCCTGGCTGTTAGAAAAGAAGGTGTCTATGGCAGCGGGCTATAGCGGCCGCATTTTCCGCGCCGCTGTCGGCGACCGGCAGAGGCTCGGGATCGTGTGGGACGGTCAGATCTACGATCTCGATTTGTGGGCCATTCCCAAGGACGCCAAGAACAAGGACGGCGCCAAACGCTTCATCACCTTCGCCACTGACCCGGCACGGCTCGCTGCCCAGGCTCAACTTATCGCCTATGGTCCTATGCGAAAATCAGCCGTCGCGCTCGTCGGCAGGCATCCAGTGATCGCCGTGGACATGAAAGACTTCCTTCCGACGGCGCCGGACAATTTCAAGAAGGCGCTCCGCTTTAACGAGGCATGGTGGAATGAGCATGCCGGAGAGCTTGCCAAGCGCTTCCAGGAATGGAAGCCGCCACCGCCACCTCCGGAAGCCGAGAAGCCGAAAGAGGCCGAAGCCGCCAAAGGCAAGGACTCACGGCCAAGCACGTCTCAAGCCGCGCCATAGAGGCCGTCCCGTCGCGGAAATAGTACCATGACGAGGGACTTGCGCTGTCGCCCAACTGCCACAGAAGTTGTCGTGCGATTCCGCTTCTGGCGGACGACACTTTGCCGCGCTGCGTAGGCCAATAGAATAGCGTCAGGGAGGGGAGGGAAAGCCTTTCCGTTGACCAGCTCCCGATCGCCGCGTCATATCGGATTGATACACCGATAGAATCGCGCGCGCGTTACTTCCGCATGCGTACGATCGTCCCGTCGCGCCGTTGCGACCGCGTGCTCGTCTCGCGCGCGTCGCAACCCCGCGCGTTTGTCGCCTGCGTCACGACTGCGAAAAGAAAATGCGGGTAAGCGAGAACTCCCGTTTGCTTTGTTTGTCGTCTTCGTGTCATGCTCATTTCTGGAGAGAGTCCTTCGGGTAGGCCCGTGGACATCCCTCTACACAGGATGCACGACCAGAGAGGGCGATGCTTGCCGTGGCGAGCCGGTCCGGTTTGTGTCACGCAAGCGGACGTTGAGGCCAAGCACTGCCGGAGCGGGGCCGGCAGTGCAATTTGGCAAAGGCTGATCTCGCAAAGCTCAAAATGATCGATAGATGCCGAGCGCGACATAACCGCTCGGGTCGTCTTCGAGATAGTTGCCGGTGAAGCCCCCCGACAGCGTGAATTCGGTATCGCGGAAATTCACGCGCAGGAAGCCGCCGGCTCGGCCCGCATCGTACTCCTCATTGCCGATCGCGCCGCCTTCGGCCCGAGCGCGAATCGGGGCCTCGCGCGAAAGCCCATTAAGACGCTTCGGCTGAGAGGTAGAACCGGGGCGAGATATCGAACCAGGTCTCTTGCTCCAGTCTCAGTCCAAGCGCGGTACCCTGCACAGAGTTGTTCGGGTCATGGTGCTGGTCCTCGGCTTCGATGCCGACGAATAGTTTGGTGATGAGTCGCCCGTTCCGGAGCTGGTAGCCGACGACCGCCGAGAGGAACGCGTCCTCGCCATCGAACGTCGTCGGCACGTAGCCACCATCGATCAGAAGGGCGCCGTCATAGTGATACGCAACCGACGGCGCGGAGCCTCCAT
>DASSLP010000227.1:0-5613 GCA_035689365.1 Methyloceanibacter sp. | reverse complement strand
TTCATCGAGGGCCGCTACATAAGCTTGTGCGTCGCTTCCCTTGGCTGGAGCCGTGGCTTGAAAATCGTGCGCGCCGATGATCTTGCCGTCCTTGTCGAGCACCTTGGCGACGAAGGCGATATCGGCCGAGGCGGGCTCCGTTGCGGTCGAGACATGGAAGCTCCGGATGTCGATGAGGAGCTGATAGTCGCCGGTGATCCCTTCGCGCGTCCGGCTGATCGACTTTGCGTAGCCTGCATTCTCGAAGCTCTGGATCACCTTCTCCTGAACTAGCACCGGCAGGTTGTCGCTCCATTTCGCGTTCGGCAGATCGGTGCTTTCGCCGGAGGCCGGCTGGAGCAGGATCTTGTCGGTATTGAAGCCCATGAGCGTGGTCGGCTCAGGCACGACAAGCAGCCAGGACGGCGCCTCTTGCGGCGGCGATGGTAAGTTGTTCGCGGACACGAGATCGAAAAGATGCGCCTGTGCCTGCGAGGTCCCGCCTCCGGTCATTTTCTCTAGCCCCGCCAGGATGCCGTCGACTTTGTCTGAGTTGCGGGCGAGCGCGCCTGCGAACGTATCGATATTGGTGATGGCGCTGTGCAGAGCGTCGGAATTTTCGGCGAGCACATCATCGACGCGCTGGAACGCGTCGCGCGCGGCTTGCGTCCAGTCTTGCCCCGCCTGAGGCGGAGCGATGAGCACGCCCTGGGGCGGCACGGCCTCGGCGGTTGCGCTGCCGCCGCGTAGCGTGACGGCTGCGCCGCCGGTGAGCCCTTGAGTTTCGATGCCGACTTGCGTGTCGCTGCGGATCGGGGTGCCTGGATCGACGCCGATGGAGGCGACGACCTGCTCGGGGTGTTCTGGATCGAGCCCGAGACCTGTGACCTCGCCGACGCGAATGCCGTTGAAAAGGACGGAAGAGCCGACGAGCAGCCCCGACGTCGAGCCGCCGAAGCGGATTTGATAGGCGGTGCGCTCGCCGAACCCGCCTTTGTTCTCGAGCCAATAAACGAAGGCGAAGCTCGCGATGATCACGGCAAGCATGAACAATCCGATCAGGGCGTAGCGCGCGCGTGTCTCCATCGAGCTCCTCGTATCACGCGCCGATCTGCCGGTCAGCCAGCATGGCTCCACGCTTTCCTTGGAAGTAGGTCTTCACCCAGGGATGATCGCATTCGAGCATGGTTTCAATGGGTCCTTCGGCTACGACTTTGCCGTCGGCCAGCGCTGCGATGCGGTCACATGCGTTGTAGAGACTTTCCAAATCGTGCGTCACCATGAACACTGTCAAACCCAGCGTCTGCTGCAAGGTGCGGATCAGCTCGTCGAAGTCGCCGGCAGAGATCGGATCGAGGCCTGAAGTGGGCTCGTCGAGGAACACGATCTCGGGGTCCAGCGCGAGCGCCCGGGCGAGAGCCACGCGCTTAGTCATGCCGCCGGAAAGCTCGGACGGGTATTTGTTGGCGTCCTCGCGCGTGAGCCCGACCATCTCCAGCTTGGCGAGTGTCATCTCGTCCATGAGCCGTTGCGAGATGTGAAGGTTCTCGCGCATGGGGAATTGAATGTTCTCGCGCACGGTCAGCGAGGAGAACAGCGCGCCTTGCTGAAACAGGATACCCCAACGGCGCTCGAGTGCCCGCCGCTCGGCTTCGCTTGCCTTGTCGAGATCGACGCCGAGCACCTCGATCGAGCCCTGGCGCTTGGGAAGGAGCCCGATAATAGTGCGCAGCAGCACTGATTTGCCGGCGCCTGATCCTCCGACCACCCCGAGGATCTCCCCCTCTCGCACGTCGAGGGAAAGGTGATTGAGCACGATCTGGTCGCCAAAGCCGACCACGAGGTCGCGCACCTGAATGATGATCTTGGGTGCCATCGTCACATCCCGATCGATGCGAAGAACATGGCGAACAGTCCGTCGAGCACGATAACGAGAAAGATCGATTCGACCACCGAGGCGGTAGTCTGGAGCCCGAGCGACTCGGCGCTGCCTTTGACCCTGAGCCCTTCGGCGCAAGCCACCACGCCGATCACCAATCCCATGAATGGCGCCTTGATCATGCCCACCTTGAAATGGGTAAGCGAGATCGCCTCGGTGAGCCGCGAGATGTAGATTTCGGGGCTGATGCCGCCGTATAGCCAGGCGACCAGGCCGCCGCCATAAAGCGCTGCGATGGAGCCCAGGAAGGTGAGCACCGGAAGGGCGATAATGAGCACGATGATGCGCGGCAGGATGAGCACCTCGACGGGATCGAAGCCCATGGTGCGCAGCGCATCGATCTCCTCGCGCATTTTCATGGAGCCGAGCTCAGCGGTGTAGGAGCTGCCCGAGCGGCCCGCGACCATGATGGCCACGATCAAAACGCCGATCTCGCGCAATACCAAAATGCCTACGAGGTCCACGGCGTAAAGCTCAGCGCCGAACTTGCGGAAATGGAAGATGCCCTGCTGGGAGATAATCCCGCCGATGAGAAAAGTGATCAGCAGGATGATCGGCACTGCCTGCCAGGCGACGCGGTCGAGCTGATTGACCGTGGAAGTGAATCTGAAGTCACGGGGGCGGGTCAGCACGCGCGCTGTTGCCATGCCGATTGCACCCAGCATCTCGGCGAACACGATAAGGCCGCGGCCAAATTCGGCGCCGGCCCGTCCAACACCGGCAAGGAAGCTGACGATCTGGTTCTCATGCTTGGGCGGTGCGGCGGGCGCGCGGTTAACGGCATGCATCTCCTTGAGCAAGTCGCGGTCGTGCTCAGGTAAGCCGACAATGACCGTCTCGTGTCCCGACGCCGTCCATTCGCGCGTCAGCCGCTCGAGAATCCAGGCGCCGAACGTGTCGAACTCGCGCACGCCCTTCATGTCGATCGACACGTTCTTGGCCTTGGCTGCTTCGCCGGCGACGTTATCGGCCAGCGTCTCTAGCTCGCTTGCATGGGGTGCGGTCCACGAGCCGGCGGCGGAGAGCTCGAGCCGCTCGCCTTTCAGTTCGCTGGTCAGCAAGGCTTCGCCCATGACGTGGCTCCTCCAGCGGCAGGCCTAACCAAGATCTGAATATAACGGACTAGCTTCTCGTCAGAACGATCGACACGCTTTTCAGCGCGATGTTCTGGGTCGAGATCGAAACGCTCTGGCGCGAGGCGCTGTAGGACACCTGCATCGACCCAATTACTGACCCGCTAATAGAGAGAGTGATCTTGCCATTAGTAGCCTGGCCGGAGGCGTTCCCTTCGGCATTGAAGGTGCGCTCCTCCCAGGTGCCGGTGACGCGGCCGCCGCTTTGGCTGAGCTTGCTCCTGATCTCGACATTAGAGCTCTCGCTCTGGCAGCGGATGGCCATGCCGAGCTGAGAACCGCCGCCGGTATAATAGGCGTTGCATTTGAGGCGCTCGGTCTTTCCCTGTCTGAGCTCGATCTGTCCGCTTCCGCGCCACGAGCCGAGCAGGGTGTCGAAGGGGCCGGCGTCGGCCGCGGTCGGGCCCGACCCGGCGAGCACGATTGGCGCCACCAGGGCGAGGGCAGCCAAAAGCCGCAGCGTCGTGCGGCGAATCATTGATGTCATGGGGACTCACTTATCGGCAAATTGCGTCCGCGAACAAGGCAGGATCGGTGTGGCGGAGTAATGACAAATGGCGTTGCTCTCCGCCTTGTGAAATGGGACGTTTCGCCATGGCCCCGAGCCCAAATGTCGCGATCACCTATTGCCGGCTTTGCAACTGGCTGCTCAGGGCTGCTTGGATGGGCCAGGAGCTGCTGTCGACTTTCGCCGAGGAGCTCGGCTCGGTCACTCTAATCCCCGATGATACTGGCGGCGTGTTCGAAGTCAGGA
Source organism: Methyloceanibacter sp. (assembly GCA_035689365.1). GTDB lineage: Bacteria > Pseudomonadota > Alphaproteobacteria > Rhizobiales > Methyloligellaceae > Methyloceanibacter. The sequence continues at coordinate 1,808 of DASSLP010000227.1, read as the reverse complement.
TCGATGGCAAGCTCATCTGGTCGCGCAAGGAGCATGGCCGCTTCCCTGAGATCAAGGAGCTCAAGCAAATCGTGCGGGACGAGGTGGCGCCCGAGCGCGATCTCGGCCATGTCGATCACAAAGAGCATTAGCCTGCCTTTCGAGCCATGTCCTTAGTTGGACCGCGATGAGTCTTCTCGATTCGTTTGAGAAGATCCTCATCTTCTCCCTGCTGCATACGCTCGACGCCGATCCGAATGCGTTGCCGCTCGTCCACGATCTGCGTGAGTTCGGCCTTCGAGAACGAGGCTAACGGACGCCCGGGGGTCCGGCGCAGGATTTTCTATATCCCAGCAGTGTTTAGGTCCTTGCCGAGCGCTCTCGCTGCTGCCGCACGATGGACAGGCTTGATGTGCGAGGCGAGGCCGAACAAGGCGGTGAGCACTGCAGCATCATCGGTAAAGGCTAGGCCACGCCAGAGCGCTGTCAGCGGTCGATAACGCCATCGAAAGATGAAGTAAGCAAGAGCTGCAAGCAGAGTACCGCGTACTCGCATAGGCGTAGCCGGATCGAGCGCGCAGTAGTAAGCCGCAACCAAATCCTCGACGAGCGGCAAGCGACCGGCGAACTGTTTTAGCGCGGTCCAAAAGTCCCGCTTTACCGTTCGCTCTCGCTCCTGAAAGCTCAGAGCGGAAATTGTCTGCCACGTAGCCATAGCTCAACCTCTAAACCGAGCTTTCAGATATGCTGACAGCCCTCAATCGACAAGCGGGTAGGTCGAGTTCACAGGCGGGCCCGCCCGTCTGCCCCCGGACCCAGTTGGCAAATGGCCTTTCTTGGGGATTTCGCCCTGGGCACTGGGGCCGATGATGATTGCTCCGGCGTCAGCCCAACGTTCTTTTTCGCCGCGGGCTTTTTCCCCACTTCTCGAAATGTGCCTCATCGAGCATTCCAATGCTTTTAAGCGTTAGTTTAACTCGAAGCGGCATTCTGTCTGAATGTCTCTCAAGGCAGAACAGCACGCCCAGATCGCTGCAGCTTACGAGAACGCAGCGGCCGATAAAAGCCTTCCCGTACAGACCAGAGCGGCCTTTGCTAAAAAGGCAGAGTGGTTTCGTCTCCTTGCCCGAGTTGCAGAAAAGACAGAGGGACTGTCCGCCCTGGCGAGTGAAGCGAAACGACAGGTCCAGGAGCCACCGCCGAACCCGTTTTTGGCGCCTGCACGATCGCCACGCTGGAGCTTCGTGGGGCGCCGTACACAGAACTAGGTCGGCGCGCTCCAAAGACCGATCAACAGGGAATGCCTTCCGGGTCACAGCCTCGAAACGATTTTGGTGCTACCTCATTCCGGCGGGGTGGCCGCTGATTCTGGACAGAAGGCGGAGACCACGGTAACCCGCACTCCTGATTAGGAAGCCCCAACGCTCCCAGTGTTGGGGCTTCTATCATTCAGTCTCGCTGTGCCTCTTAGAGATATTATCCGGGCCGAGACCCTCTCATTGGAACTCCGTTGGTTGAACGTCGTTGAACGGTTGCAAGCCCAAGAGCGGCGCTTATCCTCCGGCATCCCCAAAGCCAAGCGCCGCATCGGAAGGCACGGTTAGAAGCTCGGCCTCTCCCCGCCGGGCTTCTGCTTATCGGAACATCCACGACATCAGGAAGTTGGCGCTCTAGTCCGTCGTCTGTCGCCTTGTTGGTTCCGTAGGTTGCAGGCGCGGGCCCTCTCTCGGAGAAGTCCCCGGTCGGCTAAGGCCACAACGTGCCGGGGCTTCTCTTGTCATTCTGCGAGTTTCTGCTCGCCTGCAAAATTTGAAAGGAAAGGCCAATGC
>DASSLP010000226.1:0-12041 GCA_035689365.1 Methyloceanibacter sp. | reverse complement strand
CGACGACCTCACCGCCCAGGTCGCGCAGATCAATGCAGAGGCAGCCGCAGAACCTCCGCCGCAAAAATCTGGAGGTATTTTCGGAAGACTCGCGGCGCGGCGCTCTGCCAAGGCCGCACCACCACCCGAGACCGCCACCGCGAAAAGCGACACAGCAACAGGCGACGCCGCCATTTCAGATGCCGCCATGACCGATGAGGGGCTCGACCCTGCTCTGGTCGCTGCCGCAATGGCCGGCATCGACGACAAGACCCTTCCCGGCGATAGGCCACCGCGCAAGAAGCTCTCCCCCGTCACTCTCGGCTGGGCTGCACTTGGGCTGCTTGTCGCGCTCATTCTCGGCGCTCTGATCTTCGCGCCCTCGGCGGTGACATCGGTCCTGCCGGGAGCGTCGCGCCTATACGCCATGTTCGGCGGCGGCGGTGGCGGGGAGGCCGCGGGGCTAGCCTTCGAAGGCGTCCGTTACGGCTGGACCAACCAAGACGGCCAGACGGTGCTCGAAGTGCAGGGCGACGTGGTCAACACCAGCTCGTCCCCGGTCGACGTTCCGACCGTGGTGATTGCACTCAGAGACGAGAGCGGCGCAGAGATCTCGGAATGGACGACCGAGGTCGGCGAGCAGGAGCTTGCCGCCGGTCAGCACGCGCCGTTCTTGAGGCAGATTCCTTCGCCGCCGAGCAATGTCCGCAGCGTCAAGGTGCGCTTCGCCAAGGCCGACTAGGATCATGGCGGAGACGGCTGCGGCGCTCGATATCAAGCCGCTGTTCAGCGCCGAAAGCATCTCCGGGCGGGTGGAGCAGCTCGCGCTCGAGATCGCGGCGGCAAGACTCAAGGACCCCATCATCGTTGCGGTGCTGAAAGGCAGCTTCATCTTCGCCGCAGACTTGATCAGGGCGCTCCACCGGCATGGGCTTAGGCCCGAAATCGATTTCATGTTCCTGGCAAGCTACGGGACCAGCACGCATTCGAGCGGAGAGGTCGAGGTCTTGCGTGAGGTCGAGAGCAAGCTTGAGGGCAGGGACGTCGTGATCGTCGACGATATTCTCGACTCCGGCCGAACGCTCGCCTTCGCCAAGGCGTTACTCGAAGCGCGCGGCGCCCGCTCGGTCAGGACTTGCGTGCTGCTCGACAAGCAGGTGCCGCGCGCGGCGGCGATTGCCCCGGACTTCACCGGGTTTCGCTGCCCGCCGGTGTTCGTGGTGGGCTACGGCATGGACCTCGCCCATCGCTATCGCGAGCTTCCCTTTATCGGGCAGGTGACAGACAGATGACCGCGCTCACTCTCATCTTTGCCATCGTCGGCGCGATCATGCCGCTGATCGTGATCGTCCAGGCCCTCCGCTCGAGCGCCCAAGATCGCTGGCCCGAAGGGGTGCTGGTCGGCATCTATCTCGGGGTGCTCGGCTCGATCAGCGTGATCGCGCTTCTCGCCCTGTTCGGCGACTAGAACGGCTTAATCAGGCGCTCAAGGTAGTCGAGCTCGATGGTCGGCCGCGAGGGGTCGCCAAGTCTCCGGCGAAGCTCGTCGAGAACCTCTCGCGCGCGCTGAATGTCGATCTCGTCGGGCACTTTCACCGAGAGACCGAGGTCGGGCCGGTTCGAGCGGTCCGGCCGGCCAAGCGGGTCGCGTCCGTTATTGCCGGGCCCTTGGCCTGCTTGCGCCTCGCCGTTCTGCATCATCTGCTCGGCCATCGACTGCGCGCCCTTGCGCAGGCGGTCGAGCGCAGCAGTTTGCGACTCGGTCGCGCTCTCGAGGTCGCCTTTGCCGAGCTGCTCCCTCGCATCCTTCATCGCATCCTGTGCGCCCTGGAATTCGCTTGGGGCGTCGGTGCCTTCGATACGGAAGCGATCGATCAGGCCTTGCAGCGCATTGCGCAATTCCTCTTGGCGCTGGGCAAGGTCGCTATGCTGGCCGGGCTGGCCTTGAGGCTGCTCGCCCATCTCGAGTTGTCCAGGCTGCTGCGGCTTGCCGCGCCCGCCTGACGGTCCTTGCGTCTTCGCGCCGCCTTTATTCTCGCCCGGCACCTCGAACAAAGGCGCCATGCTGAGGCCGTTGCCGAAATCCATCGGCTGGCCCGGAGGGCTCACCTCGAACTGCCCGGCCTGGTCCTGATCGCCGCCGGAATTCTGCTGCTGCTCGCGCTTGGCCTTGAATGTATCGTCGAGCAGCTTCTGCTGCTTCGACACGAGGTCGCTCAAATCCTTCATCATGCGGCCGGCGCGCTGCTGCTGCGGGTTATCGGCGAAGTTGCCGGTCTGCAGCCGGTCGAGGATGTCTTTGAGCTCCGACAGCATGCGCTCGGCGAGATCCTTGGAGCCCGACTGCGCCAGGTTCTCGATATTCTTGAGGAGCTTGTCGAGGTCCTGCTGCGACACGAGCTGATCGCCATTCTGTTGCTGGGCCTGCTCGGGCATGTTGCCCTTGTTCTGCTGCTGCGAGGCAAGCGCCTGGAGGTAGCGCGACAGAGCATCGCGGAGCTCATCGACCAGGCGCTTGATCTCCTCAGGGGCGGCATTCTCCTTCAGCGCTTCAGATAACGCATCCTGCGCGACCTTCACGTTGCGCTCGGCCTCCGGCAGGTCGCCGTCCTCGATCCTGAGCGCAACGTCCCATAGCTGGTCGACCACGCTCGCGATGCTTTGCCGCGAATCATCGTTATGCAGGCGCCAGTAGGCGTCGCGCAGCGACAGATAGACGAAGCTGTCGTCGATCACCTTGTCCTCGCCCAAGGTCAGCGCCTCTAGCGCGCGAGCCACGACGTCGGACGAAGCAGGATCGCGCACGAGCTTCTTGCGCTGCTCGACCACCGCCTTGGCGAGGTGCTTGGTGAATTTGCGTTCTGGCAGGATGAACTCGTAAGGCGCGCTCTTGCCTTCCTGTCCTGCCTGGTCACGCGCGATCAGCGTCATGCGCACCTTGAGCCCCGCCCAGGGATGGGCGGTCAGGTCTTGTGTGGCACGCCCGTCGACGCGCTTGGCATTGGCGTGCGGGAACTGCAGCGGCATGGTCGGAGGATGAAGCAGGGGATCGGCGTCAGCCTTGGCGCCAGACTCGGCCGGAGCGGGGGCGAGGTTCGCATCTTGGCCATCGGCCAGCGCAAAGCGCGCTTCTGCGCTTGCCACGCCATGGTCATCGTCGGCGCGGTAGACGAGCCGCAAGGCTCCGCGCGGCGTCGCCGTGGGATTGCCCATGAGGTTGATCGTGGGCGGCTCATCCTTGATCAGGTCGAACCGCCACTTCGACACCGTCTCGCCGGCAATCCGCACATCGGCGCTCATGGGCTCGTTCAGCGCCACGTTGAACTCGATCAGGCCTTGCGTGCCGCCGGTCTTCGGCTCGACCACTTTGAGGCCAGAGCCGTCTTCGTTGCTGGTGGCAAGCGTCACCTTCTCGCCTTGCGGCGCGTGGGTGCGCACAATCAGCTCGCTGCGCTCAGGTACCGACAGCGCTCTGAAGCTCTCGGCGCCCGCCCCGACCGGCTCGCTGCCGTCGGCAAGCACGATGGGGGCAATGCCGGTGTAGACCGGAGGCGTCACCCAGGCATCGAGCCTGAGCAGAGCAGGGGTGGCAGTCGCCGCCGGCGAGAACGCGGCGCGCAGCCGCTCGCGAACATCGCCTCCTGCTGCGAGTACCGCCGCGACCAGGCCGAGCAGGATCGCAGCCCTGAGGGCATAGGGATCCATGCGGTCGGTGCGCGGCGCAGGCCATGATGGCTTGAGCTTGGCGATGAGGCGCGACAGGCGCTCGCGATGCGCGGCCCACAGCGCCACAGTCTCCTTCGGCGGCGTTGCGCCGAGGCGATCTTCGTAGGAGGTGGCCGGGCGGTGCTTGATGTTGGCATGCTTCTCGAGGCGCCTCAAAGACTCAAGCCGCGTCGGGACATGTATCCTGAGGAGCGGCAGAAAAGAGACGAGAAGCCCGAGGCCAAAGGCACCGAGGACCGCGCGATGGAGCAGCGGCGGCATCAAGCTCCACAGCTCGACGAGCGACGCTACGAGGAACAGAGCGACGACCAGGAAGGGCCAGAGCAGGGCCTCCCAGATTCGCTCGGCAAGGAGCGCGAGCCAGCTCAGCCGTACTTTGCGCTCGAAGCGGCGATGAAGCGCACCGTCCTCGGGCTTCTCGGGGGTGGTCTCGGTCTTTCTAAATCGCATCAATTGCACTCTTAGCACAGGCGCGAGCGGGCGGGCTTAAACTTGGGTAATGATGCGGGCGAAAGCGAGGCTTCCTGCGCACGCTCGACGCTTATAGCCAGTTCGGTAGAAGCTCTTTGGCCAGCATGTCGTCGTAGCTCGGTCTTGGCCGCGTCACGCTATATTTGTTTCCCGCCACGAGCACCTCAGGGACGAGAAGCCTACTGTTATACTCAGAAGCGAGCACGGCGCCATAGGCGCCTGCCGTCATCACAGAAATGAGATCGCCGGCGCGAAGTTCCGGCAGGGGCCGCGCCAGCGCGAGGTAATCCCCGGTCTCGCAGACGGGGCCGGCGACGTCGGTGACCACGATCGGCGTTCCCGGCGCGGGCTCCGCCACCGGCAAGATCTCGTGAAAAGCCTCATAAAGCGTGGGGCGCATCAGGTCGTTCATTGCCGCGTCGACGATGGTGAAGGTCTTGGCGTCGCCGCGCTTGATGTACAGCACGCGCGACACGAGGATACCGGCGTTGCCGGCGATCATGCGTCCAGGCTCGAACAAAAGCCGCACGCCAAGGCCGCCAACTTCCTGCTTCACCAGCTTGGCATAGTCGTCGGGGAGCGGCGGCGCGGGCTGATCTTTGCGATAGGGGATGCCGAGACCTCCGCCGAGATTGACGAAGGAGATGGCGAAGCCTTGTGCGCGCAGCGTGCCAATCAGCTCATGCAGCAGCGCGAATGCATTCCTGAACGGCGCAAGTTCGGTGATCTGACTGCCGATATGCATGTGGATGCCGGAGACCTCGATGCCGGGCAGCTTGCTCGCGAGCGCATAGAGGGAAGGCGCCTCGGCAAACGGCACGCCGAATTTGTTCTCGGCCTTGCCAGTTGCGATCTTGTGGTGGGTCTTGGCGTCGACGTCCGGGTTCACCCGGAAGGCAATGCGTGCTGTGCGCCCGCGAGCCTCTGCCACCTCATTCAGCACGCGAAGCTCTGGCTCAGACTCGACGTTGAAGGCAAAGATGCCGGTGTCGAGCGCAAAGGCCATCTCCTCGCGCGTCTTGCCGACGCCCGAGAACACGATCTTCTCAGCAGGAACGCGCACGGCGAGGGCGCGACGAAGCTCGCCCTGGGACACGACATCCATACCTGCGCCTTGGCGGGCGAGCGTGGCGAGCACGCCGAGATTGGAGTTGGCTTTGATCGAGAAGCAGACGAGGGTCTCAGGGGCGCCGGCAAAGGCATCGGCGAACACCCGGTAGTGGCGCTCGAGCGTCGCCGTCGAATAGCAATAGAAGGGAGTCCCTACTGCGGCGGCAAGATCGGTAAGGTCGACCTCTTCGGCGTGGAGCACATTCGCTTTCGACACGCCTCGCCGGTAGGCGAAATGGTGCATGGAGAAAGGATCAGTCTATTGGAGTAGTCGGTCGATCCAGAGACTACGGGCCGGGGCTCTCGACATCTTGGTTGACGGGTCGGCTTGCGCCTCGGGATAGGACGGTCTAGGTCGATCGAGAGACCCACGCCGTCCGCAGGCTGAAAGGCCGACAGCCAATACCAGAACAAGCGTAAAAAGGATGCGCACCGCGCGTCCCATGGTCGTGCCCCTGTTCCCTTGCGCCTGTAAACGGCCCTTTTGCCTACCCTTTTATCGCGACTGGCCCTCCTTCTCCAAACGCTTTATCCACCGCTTGGCCTCCCGCCGCACATTTGCAGGGGCTGTACCGCCATAACTTGTGCGGCTTTTGACCGAACCTGCGACATCAAGGGCTTGAAAGGCCTCCTTGGTGATCCGAGGCTCGACCGACTTGAGATCTTCAAGGGACAGGCCCTTGAGGTCCGAGCCCTTCTTGTCGGCCAGCGCCACGATCTTGCCGGTGATGTGGTGGGCCTCCCTGAACGGCAGCCCGAGCTTGAGAACGAGCCAGTCGGCAAGGTCGGTCGCGGTCGAATGCCCAGCGTCGGCCGCCCGCTCCATCGCGTCCAAGTTCGGCTCCAGGTCTGCAACCATGCCGGTCATGGCGGCAATCCCAAGCTTCAGCGAATCGAGCGCGTCGAACACCGGCTCCTTGTCTTCCTGCATGTCCTTGGCATAGGCGAGAGGCAGGCCCTTCATCACCATGAGCAGCGTCTGGAAGGCGCCGGCGATGCGCGCGGTCTTGGCGCGCACGAGCTCGGCCGCGTCGGGGTTCCGCTTCTGCGGCATGATCGATGAGCCAGTAGTGAATTTGTCGGAGAGGCGGGCGAGACCGAATTGCGGCGAAGTCCACAGAACGATCTCCTCCGCAAGCCGCGACAGATGCATCGCAGCGATCGCCGCGGCGGCAAGAGTCTCGAGCGCGAAGTCGCGGTCCGACACCGCGTCGAGTGAGTTTGCGGATGGCCGCGCAAAGCCGAGTGCTTTCGCCGTCATGTCGCGGTCGATGGGGAAGCTGGTGCCGGCAAGCGCCGCTGAGCCAAGCGGGCACTCGGCGAGCCTCCTGGCAGCGTCGGCGAAGCGGCCGCGGTCGCGCGCCATCATCTCGACATAGGCGAGCAGATGGTGGCCGAAGGTGATGGGCTGCGCCGTCTGCATGTGCGTGAAGCCAGGCATCACCGCGCCCGCATATTCGAGCGCCTTGGTTGCGAGCGCAAACTGAAGCTTGCCTAGCGTGCCCTCGATCGCGGCGATCTCGTCTCTGACATAGAGCTTGAAGTCGGTCGCCACCTGATCGTTGCGCGAGCGCGCGGTGTGCAGCTTTCCGGCAATTGGACCGATTAATTCATACAAACGGCTCTCGATATTCAGGTGAATATCCTCGAGAGCGCGCGAAAAATTGAATTTACCGGCCTCGATCTCGACGAGAATCTTGTCGAGGCCGCCGGCGATCTCCTTCGCCTCCTTGGCGGTGATGATCCCGGTCGCGGCGAGCATGGCGACATGCGCCTTCGAGGCCGAAATGTCGTGCCGCCACAGCCGCTTGTCGAAATCGATGGAGGCGTTTATCTCCTCCATCACCTCGGCTGGACTTGCGGCAAAGCGGCCGCCCCACATGGTGTTGGTCATCGATTTAAGCCTGGACAGGCGAGGTGAGCGAGGAAGACTTGAGCGAAACCAAGCTACGCGAACGCGGCGCGTCGCCGGCCATCTATCTCGTCGCTGCGGGACTCGCGGCGATTGCCGGGTTTGGCACGGTATATTTGAGTTTCGCCCCTCCTGACAATGGGCGCCCCGAGGCTAAGGAGGATTCAGGTGCGGCCGGAGCGGGAGCAGCGGCAACCAGCGCAGAGACTGCGAAGTGGTCGCTCGCCGGCCTGAACAAGGGCGCGATGTCACCGCTGCTCGTGCGCGCTTCGCCCCTCGATCTGCCCGACATTAACTTTAACGACGCAAGCGGCGCGACCAAGTCTCTGGCCGATTGGCGCGGCAAGATCGTGCTGTTCAATATCTGGGCCACCTGGTGCGTTCCTTGCCGCGACGAGATGCCGGCGCTCGATAAGCTCGAGACCGACCTCGGCGGGGACGCCTTCGAAGTGGTGGCGGTCAATATCGACAAGAATGGCCCAGACAAGGCGAGGGCGTTCCTGCAGGAGACCGGCGCCACGCATCTTGTGCGCTACACTGATCCTTCGGGCAAACTGTTCGCCGCGCTCAAGGCGGTCGGCATGCCGACCACGCTCATCATCGACCGCGACAGCAAGGAGATCGCGCGGCTGGTCGGCCCCGCCGATTGGGGCTCGCCAGAGGCCAAGCGCGTGATCGAGGCGGCAGTCGCTCAGCCCGCATCATAGCGGAAGCACTACTTCACGGGCACGACCGCGTCCTTATCCAGGCGATAAGTATAGTTGCAGGTCTCGTTGGTCGGCTTGTTGCACGGGTCGCCTGGCGTGGTCACGTACAGGAAATGCTTGCCACCGCTTTTGCCGAGCTTGTAGCTCTGCACCAGGTCCTCGAACACGAGGTCCCAGCCGGTCGCTCCGTCCCAGAAATAGATCTGCAACGAGCAGCCGCCGCTGCCGCACAGCGGATTGACCCCGGCCTCGCATTTCAGCTTCGAGTAGTCGGCGATCCAGTCCTCGCCGCCGTCGCCGTTCAGATCCTCGACGGTTAGCACCGCATCGGTGTTCGGCTGGCCGTCCATGTTCTTGCAGGCTTGAGCTGCTTGGGCAACCGCCGCGGCAACGTTGTCGGGCGGCTCTGCGGCGCTGGCTGAGGACGAACCGAGGCATGCGGCCGTCAGCGCAATGACAAATCTTCGCCCGGAACTGGAAAGGATCAATTCGCGCCGCTTGTCACGGTCTTGCGCAAGGTCTTCTTCGTGGCCTTCACGGCTCCGGCGGTCACCGCGGCCGCCGCATCGGTCGCGCCATTGACGGTCGCAGTCGCGGCGGCAACGGCGCCGTCGGCATCGAGATTTAGCGCTGCCCGGGACTTGCCTTTCCTCGTAATTCTCTTGCGCGAGGTGACGGGTTTGGTGCCGCCGCCGCCGCAGACGCTGTCCTTCAAATGCGCTGGGCCATCAGTAAGCGAGGCCTGGATAGCTAGACCGTCGAGACTCGTGCCGAACAGCGATTTCCAGAAATAGCGCCTGAACCCGTTATCCAGGAGATCGGTGGCACGCTCCCGCCGCGAGGCGATCGACGGCTCGCCGAGCACGACGGCAACCAGCTTGCGCCCGTCGCGCGTGGCGCTGACCACGATATTGAAACCGGACTCGCAGATGAAGCCGGTCTTCATGCCGTCGGCTCCCGGATAACTGACCAGCATGCCGTTATGGGAACGCATGACCTTGTTGCCCACTTGGACCTGGATCGTCTGGAACAGGCCGGCATATTCGGGAAATTCGACAATGATGGCGCGGGCGAGCTTGCCGAGATCGCGGGCCGTGGTCACCTGCTCTTCGTTGGGCAGGCCGTTGACATTGGCGTAATGCGTGTGGGTCATGCCGAGATGCTGCGCCGCTTCGTTCATGCGTTGCACGAACGCATCCTGACTGCCGGCGACGCCTTCGGCGATCATGACGGCGACGTCGTTGGCGGATTCGACGATGAGCACTTTCAGCGCAACGTCGAGGGTGATCGACTCGCCAACTTTCAGCCAAAGCTTGCTTGGGGCCTGCTCCGTCGCTTCCTTCGAGCAGATCAGCTTGGTGTCTGGCTTTACGCTGCCGTCCTTGAGCGCCTCGAAGGCGACATAAGCCGTCATCAGCTTGGTGAGCGAGGCCGGGAACCACTGCGCATCGGGATCCTCGGCATAGAACACCGTGCCGTTGTAAGGCTCGAAGACGAGAGCGGGACCGGCCGAAGCCCCCACCGGGGCCATAAGGATTGCTCCGACGAGGAGGCCAAGACCGGCGCGTCGCAGCATCATTCCTGATCCCTCATTCATTCCGCGCCTTGCGCGCATGAACCTGCCTTGGCCGCCGCTCGAAACGGGCAGACCTAACACCGCAAGATGACAGCCACCCCAGCCCCCGGGAACGGCTCGGCCACATAGGCAATCCAATTTCGACTGTTCCGTGGCACGAAGATCACACCGGCAAATCGCTAGAAAACAAGGCGAAGACAGGTGCTGATTGCTCCAAAGAGTATCGTGCCCAGCCCAATTCGCAACTGCGAAATTACATCTCGCTAACGCCCCGAAGCCAAGCTAAGGAGAGGCGTCTTCAGGCCTTCCCTCACAGGCGCGCACGGCATGGATGCCGACGTAAAGCGCAAGCAGCTTGCCGCGGCACTCAACCGTGTGGCGCGTGGCGACCGGCCGGCGCTTCGCCTCGTCTACGACATGACCTCGGCGAAGCTTTTTGGCGTCTGTCTCCGTATATTGAATGACCGAAGCGAGGCGGAAGACGTGCTGCAAGAGGTTTACCTGACCGTGTGGAACAAGGCCGCCGACTTCGACGAGGCTCGCGCCAGCCCGATCACTTGGCTCGTCGCCATCGCGCGCAACCGCGCCATCGACCGCGCGCGGTCCCGCGCACCCTCGCGCCGGAGCGAGCCGATCGAGGCGGCAGCAGATGTGGCCGATCCAGGCGCGTCGGCGTTCGAATCTCTTGCCTCGGCGCAGGAGCAGGAGCGCCTCAAATCATGCCTTGATGAAATCGAAGAACGCCAATCCTTGGCGATCAGGGTCGTTTTCATGGGCGGCTTCACCTATGAGGAGCTTGCCGAACGGTCCGGCGTGCCGCTTGGCACGATGAAGAGTTGGATCAGGCGCGGGCTCGCCAAGCTTAAAGAGTGCCTCGAGAGATGACCGACAACAGCGTGCCAGAGACGGAGGACAGCCGGCTGATCGCAGCTGAATATGTGCTCGGTGTGCTCGACGCGCCAGAGCGGCGCGCGGTCGAGCAGCGGATCGCGCGCGACCAGGTGTTCGCGCGAGAAGTTGCCTTCTGGGAGAAGCGGCTCGGGGGCCTTGCCGAGGGAATCCCCGCGGTCGCGCCACCGACGAGCGCTTGGGCGCGCATCGAGGCGGCGCTCGCACAGGCGGAGAGGCGAGCAGAAGAGCGCGCCGGACTTTGGCAAAGCCTTCGCTTCTGGCGCGGTCTTTCTCTTGTCACGAGCGCGTTAGCCGCGGCCTGTCTTGCAGCGCTGATCTATACCGGCGCGCTTTCTCCACCGCGCGCGGCGCTTGTCGCCCAACTCGGCGCCGAAGGCGGCAAGACCGGTTTCGTCGCTGCCGTCAACTCTGGCGGCGGCACGCTTACCATAGTTCCTGCCGCGTTGCTCAGCGCACAAGAGCAGAAGGCGATGGAGCTTTGGCTCATCTCGCCGGGTGACAAGCCGCATTCGCTCGGGCTGATCGATCCTAACCGGCCGGTCACCATCAAAGTGCCGCGGGATTTGCTCGCGCGGGTCAACAAGGAGGCTGTACTCGCCGTCTCGCTGGAGCCGCTAGGCGGCTCTCCCACCGGCCAGCCCACAGGTCCGGTGATTGCCAACGGCAAGCTCGCCCAGCTTTAGCTCAAGATCACGAAAACGTCATCGCACGCGTCTGCATCTGGACGCGACCGCGCCTCCGTAGCTGCGGCCGTACCCTGCGAAGGGACAGCTCGCAACTTAAGGAGGATCAAATGAAGTTCGCCAAATATGCTCTCGCCAGCGCTGCCGCTGCCGGTCTTGCTTTCGCCGCTCTCGCCACGGTTCCGACCTTCGCCAAGGACGCAACCGTCATGGTGGGCGGTGCCCCGATGTATCCTTCGAAGAACATCATTCAGAATGCGGTCAACTCGAAGGACCACACGACGCTGGTCGCTGCGGTCAAGGCCGCTGGTCTCGTCGACACGCTCGAAGGCAAAGGGCCCTTCACCGTGTTCGCGCCGACCAATGACGCCTTCGCCAAGTTGCCGGCCGGTACCGTCGACACGCTGCTCAAGCCCGAGAACAAGGGCCAGCTCACCCAAGTGCTGACCTACCACGTCGTTCCTGGCCGCATCACCGCCAAGGACCTCATGGACATGATCAGCAAGGGCGGCGGCAAGGCGACGCTCAAGACCGTCGAAGGCGCAGACCTCACCTTCGAGATGAAGGACGGTGCGATCTGGGTGTGGGACGCCAAAGGCGACGCCGCCAAGATCACCATCAAGAACGTGCTTCAGTCGAACGGCGTGATCCACGTCATCGACACAGTGCTGCTGCCGAGCTAATTCCTCCCCCCGTTAGCTCAGCATCAGTCAAGCCCGCCGTGCGCTCTGCGCGGCGGGCTTCCTGCGTTCTCGGTCCAACGCCGTTTTAAATGTGCCTCAAAAGCCAATAGAGGCTGCCTGACAGCAGCACCGCCATGGGAAGCGTGAGCACCAAGCCATCAAGAGATTGCGGACGGTGGCCATCTGCGGCCCCGAGCCGTTGGCGGCCATGGTTCCGGCCACGCCAGAGGACAACACCTGCGTGGTGGATACAGGCAAGCCGAACATGTCGGCGCCGGCGAT
>DASSLP010000225.1:0-10454 GCA_035689365.1 Methyloceanibacter sp. | reverse complement strand
GTTGGCTTGATCGCTTGGCAGAACTTGTCGGTGAGTAGGACGGGCATTTTTGTGAACCCCGGGGTTCAGGGGAGCGCGCTAGGGTGCGATAGGCTGCAACATCCTGCAGCAAGTAATGGCGCTTTTCCAGGGATTTTCACGTTGCCCTTGGTGGCACGAAATTGCAGGGAATTGCACATTTAGCCTATAGCCACCGCTTGTACCGATATTACGGGCCAGCGCCTTACGCCTATTACGGCGGGCCGGCCTACTACTCGCCCTATTACTACTCTTACGGCTACGGCCCACCGCTTATCGGCGGGCCCGGCATAGGCTTCTCAATCGGCATCGACTAACGAGGGGAGTACGTGACATGATGCGAATTCTCGGCACCGGCCTTCCGCTTCCTTTGTGGCGGAGAGCGTTCCGCAAGGAGTTGCGCGAGGAGGGCGCCCCGGCCCCTAAGGCTCCGTCGCCCAAACCAGAGCGCCATGCCGAGTCTGAGACCAAGGCCAAGACCAAGCGGCTCGAGAAGGTGAAGGGCAAGCGGGCAAGGCCTAACGCGGCTGACGAGCCGCCGCGCACGTGGCGCGTGCCGTGTATACGGTAGGAGGCGAAAGCAACCTCCCGTGGTTCGTCACGCCGCTCTAAGGGGTGCTAGGATGAGAGGCATCGTCAGGGCTGTAGCGATGGGGCTTGGGCTGATAGCGGGCGCCGCGCTCGTTTCCACGCCGGCGGGAGCCAAACACTACGTGAGGTACAAGACTTACAGGCAGAACCCGTCTGCGTGGTACTGGTTCGGGCCGCCAGGCCGCGGCGAGCACATTGCGCTCAAGGCTCGCGTCGCTCAGCGCGGCTCCTATATCGGACCGCATTACCGCTCCGACATCGCGCCGGGCTACCACACCAACGGGCCCGGCATCGGCATCATGAAGTAGCGGGCGCAAAACTGGCCAGGGGCATCGAAAGAGCCCATCGCGGCGGACCCTAGTCAGGCCGGGGCCGGTAAAAGCGTCCCGCATATGCTCCTTCACGACAGCTTGTTTTAGGCCTACTCTTCGGCCCACGGCGGGATTTTGGCAGCCGCCATTGAGGATTTGGCGTCGCTCAACGGGGGAAAGTTATGCATCGAAATTCGGCTTTGGCCGCGGTGGTTGCGTTCGGCACTTTTGCTATCGCGGCTTTTTCGGAGGCAGGACAATACGAGGGTACGCCAACATTCTCAGCTGCCCAGGCTATTCAGGGCGTTCCGCTCCACAGTGCCGATTATTCGATCAGCGACCGCGTGCCGGTTGAGAACTTCCAGTACGTGTTTAGCGTGAACACCAAATGGGGTCCGTTCAGGGTCATGGGCAGCGACCTCTTACGCGTCCGCCTGCGCGAGATCACGGCCGCGGCGAAGCTGGAAGGGGTGAATGGTGCTGAAACCGCGGTCGAGTCGGCCGGAAGAACGGCGCTTAAGCCGCTCAACACAGCCAAGGACCTTGTGACCCAACCCGCCCAGACGATCGGTGACACAGTCCGTGGCGTCGGTCACATTTTCGGGACAGCGAAAGCGACGATGAATGCCACCGATCCGCATGGCGACAGCATAATGGCCTCGGTCACAGGCGGTGCCTCCGCGCGACGCAAGCAGGCCTTCAATCTCGGTGTTGATCCGAACACGAGCTTCCCGCCGCTTGCCGATCAGTTGAAGCGTGTTGCCACGGCAGACGCTGTCGGTACGACCTCGGCCAATGTGGGCATGAGCTTTGTCGCTGGACCGGCCGGCTTTGCGATTGGGGCGAGCGGCACGGTTGGTCAAGTGCGTGAGATGCTCCGAGACAAGACTCCAGCGGACCTCGAAAAGGAGGGGCGCGATCTGCTCGCCGCCATGGGCGTTTCGGAAGGAACAATGAATGCGTTCTACGCGAATCCAAATCTTAGCCCGACAGACAAGATCGTCATTGTGAAAGTGCTCGAAAGCCTTGGCGGTATTCAGGGGCGAGAACTCTTTGTTGCCGGTGCGGCCAAAGCACCCTCAATAGAGATGGGCTTTTTCTACCGGCACCAGGCCATGCTGATCCAGCAATACGCCAAGAGGGTTTCTCCGGTGAGCGGCTTTGTGAGCGCGGGTGGCGCGCCCATGCTGATGACGGCAAACGGAACCGTCAGCATCCTGCCCGTGGATTATCTGAACTGGAGCGCACCTCTCACCGAGATTGCCTCTGCAAGCCACGGCGGCGAATTGTGGATTACGGGAAATGCAAGCCCGATGGCAACCTCCCAGCTCTCTGCGCTTGGCTGGAAGGTTGTGCCCAAGGCCGGCGCGCGGCTTGGGACTTATCCGCAACTCGCCGGCTGGAATTGATGCTCGCCTGACTCGCCCACAAGTGGACAAGAATCCTGGGGGTGCGATCTCAAGCCGCTCTATTATCGGCATTTTGGACAAGCGGCTTTGTAGCCGACGTGCAGCTCCGTTTTATGCTGGCAGATACCTTGGGTGGCTTTATGTATCTATTACGTGCGGTTCAAGTAGCCCGACGCGGTATGTCAGTACTGTGACTTAACAAGAAATTCGCGCTAGCTCGGAGAAGCCGATTTTCTACAGGTATGCCAGGCCGCGGGCATTATCGATAAGGCAGAGAAGAAGCAGCTGATGGAGCGCCTCGATCTCAGAAACGATTGCGGACACCCGAACAGTCTGATCGATTTCTAGCTACAGAACGTCTACGAGAAGTACTGAGCTAAATCAGTCCGGATAGCGCTCGCGCCATAACCCATAAAGTCCGATGGCCCAGGCCGGCGGGACCAAGAACCAGTGGAACAGGTTTACCCGATAGTCCAGCATCATGCCGAAATGGAACGGGGTGAACGTCCCGAGCACGGCCATGACGGTGTAGAACACTGCAAAGGCCAGCACGAAGGCCGTGGCATAGCGCGGCTGAAAGAAACCGATATAGGTGCCGACCAAGCCCCACACGAAATGCACTGCGGCATGGATTGGATCGAGTCTGAAGCCGAGGGGGAAACTGTGGGGGTCGGTCTTGAAGCCGTAATAGGCATAGGACAAGAGCAGGATGCCGCCTTGGGCGAGGAAATAGACGGCGAGTCTCGAAGCCCAGACGACGAGCGGGGTCGTCGCGGCTTCGTCAGCCTGTTCCTCGGGCCCAATCGGCGCTTTGGCATTAACCGAGGGATCTGCTGGCATAACGCACCTGTTTCCCGTTCCCACAAGCTATCCGATCAGCCCCATCGCGGTCTATCTCGGTCAGTCCGCCAGCTGGCGTAGCAAGGGAATTGTCAGTAAGAGCCTCGTCGAGTGCCCAGTTGCGGTCTCGCCTGGTCAGCCCCACAATCAGCACCTTGCGCGCGGAGAGGATTGCATTTAACCAACCCCTCGCTTGAACCGGCTCCCCTGCGGGGCAGGTTTAGGTGTCGAACTAAGGGGGTGTTCATGGCGCGTAATCGTATTGCGCTGGTCGGCGCGGGTCAGATCGGCGGCACGCTTGCCCATCTTGCCGGGCTCAGGGAGCTTGGCGAGATCGTGCTGTTCGACGTGGTAGACGGCGTTCCCCAAGGCAAAGCGCTCGACCTCTCCCAATCCGCACCGGTCGAAGGTTACGTCCCGAAATTCAAGGGCACTAACGAATATGCCGAATTGAAGGACTCCGACGTGGTGATCGTCACCGCCGGCGTGCCGCGCAAGCCCGGCATGAGCCGCGACGATCTCCTCGAGATCAACCTCAAGGTCATGGAGCAGGTCGGAGCCGGCTTACGCAAATACGCGCCGGAGGCCTTCGTCATTTGCGTCACCAACCCGCTCGACGCCATGGTGTGGGCGCTGCAGAAGACAAGCGGGCTGCCGCGCAACAAGGTGGTCGGCATGGCCGGCGTGCTCGACGCGGCGCGCTTCCGGTACTTCCTCTCGCAGGAATTTGACGTGAGCCCGGAGGACATCCACACGCTCGTGCTTGGAGGCCACGGCGATACCATGGTCCCGCTTATCCGTTACTGCTCGGTTGCGGGTATTCCATTGACCGACCTCGTCAAGATGCGCTGGATCACGCAGAAGCGGCTCGACGACATCGTGCAGCGTACGCGCGACGGCGGCGCCGAGATCGTCGGCTTGCTCAAGACGGGCTCGGCCTATTACGCGCCTGCAGCCGCCGCGCTCGAAATGGCTGAGTCCTATCTCAAGAACCAGAAGCGGGTGTTGCCGTGCGCCGCCTATTTGAACGGCGAATACGGCGTGAAGGGCATCTACGCCGGCGTGCCGATCATCATCAGCGCCAAGGGCGTCGAACGAGTGATCGAGCTCGATCTTACCTCGGCGGAGAAGGACGCCTTCATGCATTCGGTGAATTCGGTGAAGGCGCTCGTCGAATTATGCCAGAGGATCGCACCGAACCTCGCCACAGCCTCTTAAGCATCAATCCCGTTTTCGCAAGCGCCGTTTCGGTCGCCGCAGGACTCACTCCATGAACATTCATGAATATCAGGCCAAGGCTCTGCTCAAGGACTATGGCGCTCCGGTTGCCGACGGCCGCGTCACCGACACGCCACAAGAGGCGGCGGCGATCGCCCGCGAGCTCGGCGGCGAGACGTTCGTCGTCAAGGCGCAGATCCACGCGGGCGGCCGTGGCAAAGGCGGTGGCATCAAGCTCGTGAAGACGCTGCAGGAGCTACATGCCGAAGCCGATCGAATGCTAGGCAAGCCGCTGATCACGCCGCAGACCGGACCCAAAGGCAGAATCGTGCGGCGGGTCTATGTGGTGAAGGACGCGACCATTGCGCGCGAGCTTTATCTCTCGCTTCTCGTCGATCGCGGCTCTGGCCGGGTCGCCTTCGTCGCCTCGACCCAGGGCGGCGTCGATATCGAAGCGGTCGCTGCCAACGCGCCGGAGAAAATCGCAACCCTCACCGTCGATCCAGCCGCGGGCTTGAGCCCCTTCCACGGCCGCTTCATTGCTTCCGCGCTCAAGCTCGAAGGTCCTCTCGCCAAGCAATGCGAGAAACTGGTGGCAGGGCTCTACGAGCTCTTCGTCGAGAAGGACGCGAGCCTGATCGAAATAAACCCGCTAGTAGTGACCAAGGAAGGCAATCTGCTCTGTCTCGACGCCAAGATCGCCTTCGACGATAACGCACTGTTCCGCCACGCGGACATCGCCGCCCTGCGTGACCTTGGCGAGGAGGATCCCGCCGAGGTTGAAGCCCAGCGGCTTGGTCTGTCCTATGTGAAGCTCGACGGCTCGATCGGCTGCATGGTCAATGGCGCTGGGCTGGCCATGGCCACCATGGACATCATCAAGCTGCATGGCGCCGAGCCAGCCAACTTCCTCGACGTCGGCGGCGGCGCGAGCAAGGAGCGTGTGACCGAGGCGTTCAAGATCATTCTTTCCGACCCGCACGTGAAGGGCGTGCTGGTCAACATCTTCGGCGGCATCATGCGCTGCGACACCATCGCCGAGGGCATCATCGCCGCAGCGCGGGAGACCAACATTTCCGTGCCGCTGGTGGTGAGACTCGAGGGCACCAATGTCGAGCGCGGCAAGGCGCTGCTTCGGGAATCGGGGCTCGCTATCATTCCCGCCGACGACCTCGATGACGCCGCCAAGAAAGTCGTGGCAGCGGTCAATGTCGCGGCTTGAAGCTTGCAAGAGTAGTTCGTTTGCCCGATGTCCATTCTCGTCAATAAGAATACACGCGTCATTTGCCAGGGCTTCACCGGCGCGCAAGGTACCTTCCACTCCGAGCAAGCGATCGCTTACGGTACGCGCATGGTGGGAGGCGTCACGCCGGGCAAAGGCGGCACCAAGCATCTCGGCCTTCCGGTCTTCGATACGGTGAAAGAGGCCGTCGCCGCGACCGGAGCTGACGCGAGCGCCGTCTATGTGCCCCCGCCCTTTGCCGGTGACGCGATCCTTGAAGCAATCGACGCCGGCGTGCGGATCGTGGTCTGCGTCACCGAGGGTGTACCGGTGCTCGACATGGTCAAGGTCAAGCGCGCCCTATGCGGATCAAGCACGCGGCTGATCGGACCCAATTGTCCCGGCATTATCACGCCTAACGAATGCAAGATCGGCATCATGCCGGGCCATATCCACAAGCCCGGCAAGGTCGGCATCGTCTCGCGCTCTGGCACGCTGAGCTATGAGGCTGTGGGCCAGACGACGGCCGCGGGGCTCGGCCAGACTACGGTCATCGGTGTCGGTGGCGATCCGGTGCACGGCACGAGCTTCGTCGATGCGCTTGGGCTGTTCCTTGAGGACGACGCGACCGAAGCCATTATCATGATTGGCGAGATCGGCGGCAGCGCCGAGGAGGAGGCGGCAGCCTTCCTTTCGGACGCCGGCAGCAACAAGCCAGTGGTCGGATTTGTCGCAGGATCGAGCGCCCCACCCGGCCGGCGCATGGGCCACGCAGGTGCTGTCATCTCAGGCGGCAAGGGCGACGCGAAGCATAAAATTGGGGCAATGCGGGACGCCGGAATTGTAGTTGCAAACTCTCCCGCTGCCCTTGGAACGACCCTTGCACGTGTATTACATGGAAGCTGAGGCGGGCGCCCAAAGCTCGCCTTTTTTGCCCTTCACGCCGGTGGCTCCAAAATCCGGCAGGTGACCAAATGACAAGACATGAATTGAACGACGTGTTTGCCCGCACGTCGTTCCTGCAAGGCGCCAACGCCACCTACCTCGCCGAACTTTACGCCCAATACCAGGAGAATCCCTCGTCGCTGGATCCCGAGTGGCGCGAGTTTTTCGCGAGCCTCGACGATGATGCACACAGCGTGCTCGCTGAGGCGCGCGGACCGTCATGGGCGCCCACAAATGGCCGAGCCGTTCCGCTGCCGGCATTGCCACCAGGCGCGATCAGCGAGCAACAGGCGATCGCTGCCGCCCGCGACTCTTTGGGTCTGCGCATGCTCATCCGGGCCTATCGCACGCGCGGCCATCTCGCTGCCAAGCTCGATCCGCTCGAGCTCGTCGCCCGCCGCGAGCACCCCGAGCTCAAGCCGAAGACCTACGGCTTCACCAAGTCCGACTACGACCGCGCGATCTATATCGGCGGCGCGCTTGGGATGGAATTCGCGACGCTGCGCCAGGTGCTAGGCATCCTGAAGCGCACCTATTGCGGCCCCATCGGCGCCGAGTACATGCACATCTCAGACCCCGAGCAGAGGGCCTGGATCGAGGAACGGATCGAAGGCCGCGAGATCAGCTTCACGCAGCGCGGCAAGCAGGCGATCTTGAAGAAGCTCATCGAAGCCGAGACCTTCGAGCGCTTCCTCAACATGAAATATACCGGCACTAAGCGCTTCGGATTGGACGGCGGCGAGTCGATGGTACCGGCGCTCGAGCAGATCATCAAGCGCGGCGGCCAGCTTGGCCTCACTGAGATCGTGATCGGCATGCCGCATCGCGGACGCCTCAACGTTCTCGCCAACGTCATGAGCAAGCCGTACCGGGCGATCTTCAACGAGTTCAAGGGCGGGTCGGCCCATCCCGACGAGGTCGAGGGTTCCGGCGACGTGAAATATCATTTGGGCGCCTCATCTGACCGCGAATTCGATGACAACCGCGTGCATCTGTCGCTCACCGCTAACCCGTCGCATCTTGAGATCGTCGATCCTGTCGTACTCGGTAAGGTGAGGGCGAAGCAGGATCAGCGCGAAGACGAACAGCGGAAGGAAGTCCTGCCGCTCCTGCTGCATGGCGACGCGGCGTTCGCCGGACAAGGCGTGGTTGCCGAATGTTTGAGCCTGTCGGGCTTGCGCGGCCACCGCACCGGCGGCTCAATACATTTCATCGTCAATAATCAAATCGGGTTCACCACGGCGCCACGCTTCGCACGATCCTCGCCCTATCCGTCCGACGTTGCCAAGATGATCGATGCGCCGATCTTCCACGTGAACGGGGACGACCCCGAGGCCGTGGTCTATGTCGCCAAAATTGCCACCGAGTTCCGCCAGATCTTCAGCAAGCCTGTCGTCATCGACATGTTCTGCTATCGCCGCCACGGCCACAACGAGGCGGACGAGCCGGCCTTCACCCAGCCCTTGATGTATCAGCGCATCGCCGAGCATCCGAGCGTGGTGGAGGTCTATTCAAAGCGCCTGGTCGAAGAGGGCCTGTTCAGCCGCGCCGAGATCGACCGCATGCAGGCAGAGTTCAGCGCCTATCTCGAAGAGGAATTCTCCGCGAGCGACTCCTATCGGCCGAACCGCGCCGATTGGCTCGACGGCAAATGGTCTGGCATCGGCCATGCCGAGGAAGGCGCCCGCCGCGGTGTAACCGGTGTCGATCTCAATTTCCTGACCGAGGTCGGCCGCAAGATGACGACCATCCCTAAGAGCTTTCATCCGCATAAGACGGTGGCGCGCATCATCGCCAGCCGCCGGAGGATGATCGAGGACGGGCGAGGCATTGACTGGGCAACGGCAGAGTCGCTCGCCTTCGGCACGCTTCTCGTCGAGGGCTATACCGTACGGCTATCGGGACAAGATTCGGAGCGCGGCACTTTTTCCCAGCGGCACGCCGTGCTGATGGATCAGGTGAACGAGAAGAAATACACCCCGCTCAAGCACATCTCCAAAGACCAAGCACGATTCGAGGTGATCAACTCCATGCTGTCCGAGGAGGCGGTGCTCGGCTTCGAATATGGCTACAGCCTCGCCGAGCCGAACGCTCTCGTCATGTGGGAGGCGCAGTTCGGCGACTTCGCCAACGGCGCGCAGGTTATCATCGATCAGTTCATCTCCTCCGGCGAGCGGAAGTGGCTACGCATGTCGGGCCTCGTGCTGCTGTTGCCGCACGGCTATGAGGGCCAGGGCCCTGAGCACTCATCGGCACGGCTCGAGCGCTATCTCCAACTCTGCGCCGAGGACAATTGGCAGATCGCGAATTGCACTACGCCAGCCAACTATTTCCATATCCTGCGCCGGCAGCTCCACCGCCAGTTCCGCAAGCCTCTGGTGCTGATGACGCCGAAGTCGCTGCTCCGTCACAAGCGGGTGGTATCGAGCCTCGCGCAGTTCGGACGCGGCACGACCTTCCATCGCCTGCTGTGGGACGATGCGCAGTTCCTGCCGGACCAGCCGATCAAGCTCGTCCCTGACCCAGAGATCAGGCGGGTGGTGCTCTGCTCCGGCAAGGTCTATTACGATCTCTACGAAGAGCGCGAGAAGCGCGGGATCAACGACGTCTACTTGCTCAGGGTCGAGCAGCTCTATCCGTTCCCGGCCCGCGCGCTGATCCAGGAGCTTACACGCTTCAAGGATGCCGAGATGATCTGGTGCCAGGAGGAGCCGAGGAACATGGGCGCTTGGAGCTTCATCGAGCCCAATCTCTCCTGGGTGCTCGAGCATATCGAGGCCAAGCATAAGCGGCCGCGTTATGTGGGCCGACCCTCATCGGCAGCGACAGCGACCGGGCTCATGAGCAAGCACGTGGGCGAACTCAAGGCTTTCCTCGACGAGGCATTAGGCTAGACCAAGGACAGACGAGTACGCCATGGCGACAGAGATCCGGGTGCCGAATCTGGGAGAATCAATCGTCGAGGCGACGGTCGGCCAATGGTTCAAGCAGGCCGGGGACGCGGTCTCGGCGGCGGAGCCTTTGGTTGAGCTCGAAACAGATAAGGTAACGGTCGAAGTGCCCGCCCCTGCCTCGGGCGTGCTTTCTGAGATTGCCGTCAAACAAGGAGAGACAGTTGCCATCGGCGCTCTGCTGGGCGCCATCAGCGACGGCGACGGCAAGGTAAAGGCCCACAAGTCCAAGTCGGAAGCCCCTGCGCTGGTCGGCCTCGCAGCCGCTGAAGCGTCCGCTGTTGCCGAGGAGCCTGCCGCGCGTCCGCCTAAGGCTGCCGCGGCCGAGCCAAAGAAGCTCGAGCGCGAGCCGGTGCGCCGCGAGGAGGTGAGCGGCGACGAGATGCCGCCGGCTCCAGCCGCGCGCAAGCTGCTTGCCGAAGTTGGCCTTAAGCCGAGCGAGGTTAAGGGCTCAGGACGTCGCGGCCAGATCCTCAAGAATGACGTGGCGAAGGCGGCTGAAGCGTTGCTCGCGCGGGAGCCGAAGCCCAAAGCGCCGCCTGCCCCGCGTCCGCCAGTGCCCCAGGACGATGCCTCGCGCGAGGAGCGGGTGCACATGACGCGGCTCCGCCAGACCATCGCTAAGCGCCTCAAGGAGGCGCAGGATGTCGCCGCCATGCTTACCACGTTTAACGACGTGGACATGAGCGCGGTGATGCAGCTTCGGAAAGAGTATCGCGAGGCCTTCGAGAAGAGGCACGGCGTGAAGCTCGGCCTTATGGGCTTCTTTGTCAAAGCCTGCGTGCAGGCGCTGAAAGACATCCCCGCGGTGAACGCCGAGATCGACGGCGACGACATCGTCTACAAGAACTACTACCACATCGGCGTTGCCGTCGGCACCGAGCGCGGCCTCGTGGTACCGGTGCTGCGCGACGCCGACCGCATGAGCCTCGCCGAGATCGAAACGGCA
>DASSLP010000224.1:0-31094 GCA_035689365.1 Methyloceanibacter sp. | reverse complement strand
GCTATCTGAGGTTCGGCCCGACATCGATCGGCGGCGGTGACGGTATCGGCGGGGGAGGTGGTGGGGGAGGCGCGGGCTGCACCACCGGTGGCGGCGGGATGGGGACTGGCGTGATAACCGGCACCGGCAATGAACATGCCGCCGCGGATGGAGAGCGCGCCTTGCGGCGTGTTGACGGTGACGCCCCCCTCGTTCTTGGAGAGCTTACCCTCCCACGAAGCGCATGACGCCCTTCGAGAAGGTGGCGACCATCTCGCCGGTGTTCTTCTTCGGGTCGTAGACGAATTTGTCGATGACGAGATCTGAACCTGGGCCGACGGTGAAGGTCGAGCCGTCGACGAGCAGGACCTGCACAAACCCGCTCGTGCTCGTGTTGATGCGCTCGTCGTAGAAGATCGACTTGCCGATATTGAGCTGCGCCTTTGGCGCGCCTTCGAGGCTCGAAAAAGCGTCGGGATTGACGGCAGCGGCTACGCCGACCTTATCGGCACGCGCCACGCTGAGCGAGCAGGCAATCCGTGCCACGGCGAGCCGACGCAAATGTTGGCGTTGCTCTCCCAGCGGATGGCGCTGAAGATTTGCGGAGAAGGGCGGGGGATCTGCGATGAGCGAAAGTTGTTGCAGACAGAGCTTGATCTGCTGGGCGACCTCAGGCTGCACGTTCCGATTGGCGAGTGCTTGCTCGAAATAGTTGCGCGCCACGTCATAGGCGCCGATCTTGTAGTAGAGCACGCCGAGCTCGAGCTGGAGCCGCGGCGTGCTCGGCGCATAGATCAGCATGCGCTCGCGTCGAGATGGCGCCCTCGTAATCGCCCGCCTCAGAGGACAATTTGGCATATTCGAAGGCAAGGTCGAGATCGTTCGGCCGCGCAATCATCTCCTTGAGCAGGCCTCACGGCGCGCCGCAGTCTCTTCGGGCGGGAGCCATTGGGTGACTGCACTGGAGGTGGCGGCACTCGCAGCAAAGGTAGGCGTGGCCGCAGACGCGACCAGAACGGGCGAGCGCGATCGCCCATCTCGTCCACCCCGTCATCACCCCTGACCGTCTCGGCCTTTCCGAGAGGCTCTAGCAGGTCAATCCTGCCGTCCGCCCTTTCCCGGGAGGGACGTTACCGAGTTAACCTTTACCGGGCAGTGCGGAAGGTCGTTTCTTGAGGATTCCCAAGGGTCCTGTGGCCCAATGGGCACGCGTTTCTCGTGCTATGGTTAACCAATGGGAGAGGCTGATCCCCAACAAGAAAAACTGCTTGATTTCATGGGTCGGCCTGAGGCCTATAACCCGCCCCCTGCAACCGTAGAGCGCATCGACACCCATGCCTCTAGCGTGTTTCTCGCCGGGCCCTTTGCCTACAAAGTGAAGCGGGCGGTGAAATACCGGTTTCTCGACTTTTCCACGCTGGAGAAGCGGCGCCTGGCATGCCTCAACGAGCTCCGCGTCAACGCGCGCACCGCTCCTCAGCTCTATCTTCAAGTTCTGCCTGTAACTGCCGGAGGAAACGGCGCGTCGCAGATTGGCGGCAGAGGAGAGGCGGTCGAGTGGGTGCTGCTCATGCGCCGATTTGACCAGGACAAGCTTTATGACCGTATGGCCGAGAAGGGCGGGCTTCCCTTGGCCTCCATGGGACCGCTCGCAGAGGTCATCGCCAGATTCCACGACTCAGCTGACCGGCTGCTGAACCCCGAGCAAAGCGTCACGCCTCTCAACGGCATCTTGCGTGACAACGAGGAGGCGTTTGCCGGAAATCTTGATGTCATCCCAAAAGATGCGGCGCTTGAGCTCGCGCGCTTGAGCCGCGAGAGGATTGCCGCGCTTACCCCTTTGCTGCGGTCGAGGGGGCTTGGCGGCTATGTCCGGCACTGCCACGGCGATCTCCATTTGCGAAATATCGTGGAGATCGACGGCAAACCCATTCTGTTCGACGCTATCGAGTTCGACGACTCGCTAGCGACCATCGACGTTCTTTACGATCTCGCCTTTTTGCTGATGGATCTCGGAAAGCGAGACCTCACAGCGCACGCCAACACCGTGCTCAACGCCTATCTCGACCATGAGGGCAGCACGGCCAATCTCATCGGACTTGCGGCGCTGCCGCTGTTTCTTGCGACGCGGGCGGCGATCAGAGCCAAGGTCGAGTTGCTGCGGGCGAAGACGGGAGCGACGGAGAAAGCCGCAGCAACGCGCAAGGAGTCGCGCAGCTATTTCGACCTCGCCCGCTCCTGCTTTGCGCCGATCCTTCCCCATCTCATCGGCATCGGTGGATTGTCCGGCTCTGGCAAATCGGCGATTAGCCGCGCAATTGCACCCTATATCGGCCCATTTCCCGGCGCGATTCATATCAGGAGCGATGTCGAGCGTAAGCGCCTCTTTGGGATCGCTCCGACCGGGAGGCTGCCAGAGAGCGCCTACGTGCCGGAAGTCTCCAACGAGGTCTATGCCATATGCCGCAAGCGCGCCCTCATGGCGCTCGCAGGGGGTCAGGCGGTGATCGTCGATGCCGTGCATGCGAGACAGGAGGAGCGCGAGGCACTTTCCACTCTCGCCGCCAAGGCGGGCGTACCCTTCACCGGCCTTTGGCTCGAAGCGCCGCCGGAGGTGATGCGAGGGAGGGTGGCTGCCCGCACACGGGACGTATCCGATGCGACGCCACAGGTCGTCGACGCGCAGCTCAGCTACGCGATCGGCGACCAGAATTTCGAGGTAATCGACGCTGCATTGCCGTTCGAGCAAGTGGTCGCCGCCTGCCTCGACAAGATCGGAGGGAGCGGCAAGGCCCGCCCTTAGATTCACGGTTTCCTAACCGTCGCCAGCCGAAAGTCGGGCCTTCGCCGGCTGCGTAAGCCGCGTCCTTCGCGCGGGCTTCCCGGCGTGTGTCAGCCCTTGCGGGGGTCGGGTCGTGAGTGGGAAAGGTCAGCTCGAGCCCGCAAGCACCGCGGGCGGGCTTGGGGGTCTTGGGGGACGCTCCGCGCCTGTCCGTTTGGCGATATCCCTTCTTTTCATAGCCTTCCTCGCTTTAGGAGTGGCGTCGTGCGGCGGCAACGGCGAACGACTCGGCGAGCGCGTGATCCCGCTTGGGCAGCCGGTGCCGAAGGGCGGCGGCGTCTACCACGTGGGCGACCCGTATCAAGTCGCGGGCGTTTGGTACACGCCACGCGAAGACGCGGGTTACGATAGAATCGGCAGGGCGTCATGGTACGGCGAATTGTTCCATGGCCGCCGCACCGCAAATGGGGAAATCTACGACATGGACCGGCTTTCCGCGGCCCATCCCACACTGCCTCTGCCAGTCTACGCGCAGGTCACCAATCTCGCCAATGGTCGGACCATCGTGGTGCGCATCAACGACCGCGGCCCTTACGCAAACGATCGGATCATCGATCTTTCGCGCCGCTCGGCCGAGTTGCTCGGCTTTAGGGCAGAGGGCACGACGGATGTGCGCGTCAAATATCTCGGCCATGCGCCCTTGAATGGCGACGACAGCTACGAGCAGAGATTTGCAGCGAAACAGGGCTGGGCTCGGACTCAGTTCGTCGCCAATATGGCAGTGAAGAAGGTCAGCGCCACGCCCATCGCGATAAGCAGCGCTCCCGAAGCGGACACGCTGCCGGCCGAGAATCCGGAGAACATCGGTCTGCCCTGGAAGGAGGCCGCGCCTCTGCAAAGCGCTGCACCAAACGCGCGAGTAGCTGAAGCCGATCCAGCCCAGCTTGGCTGGCAGGCGCGCCCGCGCTGGGCACCCCCTCCGTCAGCCGCTCCCCCCGGGCCAGTCCAGCCGGCCGCAAGACCCAAACCTCAATCCCAGGGCGTCGTCATTCAGGCAGGGTCCTTCAAGACCAAGGAGAACGCCGACAAGGCGAGCGCCCTGCTGGGCGACATCGCGCCGGTTGATGTGGCGCCGGTCGAGATCGGCGGAGAGGTCTATTTTCGCGTCCGGGTCGGGCCTTTTGCCGACGAAGTTGCCGCCGAATCCGCACTCTCGCAGGTGACAAAAGCGGGCTATAAGGGCGCCAAGATCGTGTTGAAGAACTAAGAAGAGTGGGATGTGGGCTGCCCTAGCCGGATTGATTTTTGCGCGCGACAGCTCGATATTGGATGAGGTCTGGATAGGGACCAGCGACCCCAACACAACCCGTTCGAGCCGACCGATCAGTTCCGTGTACGCCTTGCGCCTTGGCAGATGGATCAAGCTCGCAGTGGCGGGCGCCATCCTCGCAGTTGGCGCCGGCTGCCTCACGGGATCCGCTCGCTCGGCTCCAGCCCCGCAAAGCAGTTTCGAGACCAAGGCCAAGCACGCCATCCTCATGGATGCCGACGCCAATCTCGTGCTGTTCGAGAAGGGGGCGGATCAGCTCGTGCCGCCCGCAAGCATGAGCAAGCTGATGACGCTTGCCGTCGTGTTCCGCGAGCTCAAGGCCGGGCACATCAAGCTCGAGGATCAGTTCAAGGTGAGCGAGCATGCCTGGCGAACCGGAGGAGCTCCTGCCGGCTCGTCGGCGATGTTCGCGCCGCTCAACTCCATGGTGAGCGTGTCAGATCTCATTCAGGGCGTCACCGTCCAATCAGGAAACGACGCGGCCATCATTCTGGCTGAAGGCATCGCCGGCACCGAGGATGCCTTCGCCAAGCAGATGAATGACTACGCTAAGGAGATCGGTCTCACCAAGTCGCACTTCGTGAACTCGACGGGCCTGCCGGCCGAAGGGCACGTCATGACGGCGCGCGAGCTTGGAATGCTCGCCCGGTTTCTCATCTACACCTATCCCGAGTATTACCACTTCTTCGGAGAGAGAGATTTCACCTTCAACAAGCATACCTTCAACAATCGCAATCCCCTCATTTTCGCGCCCGACCTCGGTGTCGACGGGCTGAAGACCGGCTATATCGAAGAGGCCGGCTATGGGCTTGTGGCAAGCGCTAAGCGCGGCGAACAGCGTCTGATCCTCGTCGTCAACGGTCTGGAGTCCAAGCAGGAGCGCGAAGGGGAGCCGCGCAGGCTGATCGAATGGGGCTTCAAGAGTTTCAAGCCGTTCAGGCTGTTCGACGAAGGCCAGAAGGTGAGCGACGCGCTGGTTTGGGGTGGCACTCAGCATTACGTGCCGCTGATCGGCGACGGCAATATCGATATTATCCTGCCGGTAACCGCGAGCGGGAAGGTGAACGCGTCGATTGTCTATCAGGGCCCGATCAAGGCGCCCATCCGTAAGGGCGATCGCGTAGCTGTGCTCAGAGTCACCTCGGCTGAGTCCTCCGCCACCAACGACATCCCGCTCTATGCCGGCGACAACATCGAGCAGAGCAACTTCGCCATGCGCGGGATCGACTCGTTGCTCGTGCTAGCCTTCGGCTGGCTGCTCTAAGCCCGCCCTCCCGATGCAACGCGAGGCCGCCGAGACCGGCAGATTCATTACATTTGAAGGCGGGGAAGGGTCGGGCAAGTCGACCCAAGCGGGGATCCTTGCCAATCGGCTCACGCGCGCGGGCCGCAAGGTTCTTGCCACACGGGAGCCGGGCGGCTCGCCGGCTGCCGAGGAAATTCGCGAAGCCTTATTGTCTGGCCGCGTCTGGCAGTTCGGCCCGTTTGCTGAGGCGCTGCTGTTCTCCGTCGCGCGCGCGGATCATATCGAACACGGGATCGCTCAGGCTCTGGTGGAAGGAAAGTGGGTGGTATGCGACCGCTTCCTCGATTCGACCCGAGCCTATCAGGGGGCGACGGCAGGTGTACCGAAGGGCCTCATCAATGCCTTGGAGCGGCTCACCGTCGGAAATCTCCTGCCCGACATCACCTTCATTCTCGACATTCCGTCCGAACAGGGACTTGCGCGGGCCGCCGAGCGGAGGAGCGGCAGCACGCCCGATCGCTTCGAGAGCCAGGAGCTGTTGCTGCATGAGCGGGTGCGGCGGGCATTTCTCGACATCGCCGAAGAGGAGCCCGAGCGCTGCGTGGTGATTGACGCGAGCCAGCCCGAGGCGATGGTGGCCGAAGATGTCTGGGAAGTCGTGCTCCAGCGCCTGAGCCCATGAGCATGGTTGCCGAGCGCCCTCGCGCGGCCGCAGTGGAGCCCGATCGCCTCGAGGGCTTCTCGGCGCCACGGGAAGTTGATCGTCTGTTCGGCCATGACGCCGCTTTGCGGGAGTTCGCCGACGCACTTGCGAGCGGCCGCATGCATCACGCTTGGCTCATCGTCGGCCCTGAGGGCGTCGGCAAAGCCACGCTTGCCTATCACTTCGTGCGGATGGTGCTGGCGGAATGCGGTGCCGCTCACCGCACCGAAGCCATCGACTCCGGTCATCCCGTGTTCCGCAAGGTCGCGGCACTGTCGCATCCCAACCTGCTTCTGTTGCGACGCTCCTTCAACGAGAAGACCAAGCGCTATTCGCAATTCATCGGCGTCGACGAGGTGAGGCGGCTGAAGGCGTTTCTCGGCAATACGGCAGGAGAGGAGGGCTGGCGCGTGGTCATTGTCGACCGTGCCGACGATTTGAACCAGAATGCGGCCAACGCCCTTCTAAAGGCACTCGAGGAACCTCCGCCGCGTACGCTGTTCGTCCTGATCTCGGGAGCGGAGGGACGTCTTCCCGTCACCATCCGCTCCCGCGCTCGAGTCCTTCGCGTGGCGGCGCTGAGCAAAGATGATTTGGAGAATGCTGTGCGGGCTGCCCTTGCCCGCGATGATCAAGAGTCGGATGCAAGGATCATCGGCGCTGCACTTGCCTTGAGTAACGGAAGTGTGCGCCGCGCGCTTGAGCTCATATCGGGCGAAGGTGTCGAGCTGTATGACGAGATTATCGCTTTCTTCACGGAACTTCCCGAGCTCGACGGCCCGCGCCTACATCGTTTGGTCGACCAGATCGGAGGCTTCAGCAACACCGAGCAGCTTGAGCTTTTCATCGTGCTTCTTCTTGGCCTGATCGAGCGCCTCATCCGCTTCACGGCGACTGGCGAAGGCGCAACGAGAGAAGAGCAGGCCCTCGCCAAGCGCCTCATTTCACAGGGCAATCTCGCCGAGTGGGCGGAGGCTTGGGAGGCAATCTCGGAGGCGCATGCCGAGGCGCTCGAGTACAATCTCGACCGAAGCCTGTTTGCCCTGGAGACCTGGTTCCGGCTCCAGAAGCTCGCGCGCGAACATCCCGTTTAGAGCGAACATCGACCGCGCTTGCCCCTGAGCAGCGCCAAGGCTATTCCTGCCGCCATGGCAGAGAAGCGGCCCTATTACATCACCACTGCCATCTCCTATCCGAACGACGCGCCCCATATTGGCCATGCCTATGAGGCCGTCGCCACCGATGCGCTTGCGCGCTTCCGGCGCTTGCAAGGGCGCGACGTATTCTTCCTCACCGGCACCGATGAGCATGGCATCAAGATGCTGCAAACGGCAAAGGCGCAAGGCATCACGCCGGCCGAGCTCGCCGATTGTAACACGCCGAAATTCCGCGAGATGGTGCGCGTGCTCAATTGCTCGAATGACGATTTCATCCGCACGCGCGAGGAGCGCCACGCCCGCGCCTGCCAGGAGCTTTGGCGGCGCATGCAGGCGGCGGGAGACATCTATCTCGACAAATATGCCGGTTGGTACTCGGTACGCGACGAAGCTTATTACGACGAAAGCGAGTTGAAGGAAGGACCGGAGGGCCGCAAGCTGTCGCCACAAGGCACGCCGGTCGAGTGGGTCGAGGAAGAGAGCTATTTCTTCAGGCTATCAGCCTATCAGGACAAGCTGCTCGCCTATTACGCCGCTCATTCCGAATTCATCGGGCCTGAGACTCGCGCCAATGAGGTGAAGAGCTTTGTGTGTGGTGGCCTTCAGGATCTCTCGATCTCGCGCACGACGTTCGAGTGGGGCATCCCGGTACCGGGCGACCCGAAGCACATCATGTATGTGTGGGTCGATGCGCTGACCAACTATCTTACCGGCATCGGTTTCCCCGACGAGAAGTCGGAGAGCTTCAGGAAATACTGGCCGGCAGACGTCCACATCATCGGCAAGGACATTATCCGCTTTCATGCGGTTTACTGGCCTGCCTTCCTGATGTCGGCTGGCATTGCTCCGCCGAAACGCGTGTTCGGGCATGGCTTCCTCTATAACCGCGGAGAGAAGATGTCGAAGTCGGTCGGCAACGTGGTCGATCCCTTCGTACTCACGAAGGATTACGGCGTCGATCAGCTCCGCTATTTCCTGTTGCGCGGGGTGCCGTTCGGCCAGGATGGCAATTACAGCCGCGACGGCATCGTCCAGCGCATCAACTCGGACCTCGCCAACGATCTCGGCAATTTGGCCCAACGCTCTCTGTCGATGATTGCCAAAAACTGCGAGGGCAGGGTGCCCAGGCCCGGTCAGCTCACTTCCGCCGATCAAACGATCCTCGCTGCGGCAGACGGCCTCCTTCCGCGCGTCGAGGAGGCGATTAACGAGTTCGCCATTCACCGTGCGCTGGAAATCGTATGGTCAGTGGTCGCCGAGGCCAACCGCTATTTCGCGGCAGAGGAGCCCTGGGCGCACAAGAAGACCAACCCTGAGCGTATGGCAACGATTCTGTACGTCACCGCTGAAGTTACGCGCCAGATTGCGATCCTGGTGCAGCCGGCCATGCCGGAAAGCGCGGGCAGCCTGCTCGACCAGCTTGGCGCCCCCAAGGGTGCACGTGATTTCGCGGCGCTTGGCCCGAGGGGCAGGCTCACGCCCGGCACGAAGTTGCCGCTGCCGCAGCCTGTCTTCCCGCGCCACGTTGAGGCCGAAGCGCCCGCGCTGCAATGATCATCGACAGCCATTGCCATCTCGATTTTCCCGGGCTCAAGGGGGAGCTTGATGCGGTGCTCGCGCGCGCCCGCGCCGCGGGTGTCGGCCTCATGGTCACCATATCGACGCGGGTGCACCGCTTCGACGAGGTGCTCGCCATTGCCGAATCCCATAATGACATTTTCTGCTCGGTTGGCACCCATCCGCACAATGCGGCCGAGGAGGTGGACGTAACAGTCGCCGACCTCGTGAAGCTCTCCCACCATCCCAAAGTGGTGGCGATCGGCGAGGCAGGTCTCGACTCTCGTTACGACAACAGCCCGAGGCCAGATCAGGAGAAAAGCTTTCGCATCCATATCGCGGCGGCGCGTGCAACCAGCCTCCCGCTTGTGATCCATGCCCGCGAGGCCGACGCCGACATTGCGCGCATCCTTGAAGAAGAGTCCGCCAAGGGCGCGTTCCCGTTCGTGCTGCATTGCTTCACCAGCGGACCCGAGCTCGCGCGCCGCGGGCTCGCGCTTGGTGGCTATGTGTCTTTTTCCGGAATTGTCACCTTCAAGAAATCAGAGGCGCTGCGCGACATCGCGCGCGAGGTTCCGCCCGATCGCATTCTGGTCGAGACCGACGCGCCTTACCTTGCGCCAGAGCCTATGCGGGGCAAGACCAACGAACCGGCCTTCGTAGTCCACACGGCCTCGCGGCTCGCTGCCGTGAAGGGCATGAGCGACGCCGAGCTTGCGCGCACGACCAACGACAATTTCCTCCGCCTGTTCAGCAAAGTCCCCCGCTCGCGCCTGAAAGCGCCCAAAAGCGCGGCATGACGCTGAAAGTCACGATTCTTGGCTGCGGCACCTCCGGCGGCGTGCCGCGCATCGGCAATATCTGGGGCGCCTGCGATCCCAACAATCCGAAGAACCGGCGAAGACGCTGCTCGCTTCTCGTGCAGCGCAACGACGCCCACGGTGCCACGACGGTGCTCGTGGACAGCTCGCCCGACATTCGCGAGCAACTACTCGATGCGGGCGCGCGCTGGCTCGACGGCGTGCTCTACACCCACGATCATGCCGATCATGTGCACGGCATCGACGATCTCCGCATGGTCGCCTATAACGGCCATCGCCGCGTCGAGGCGTTCTACGATGCGACCACCGGGCGGATCCTGCGTCAGCGCTTCGACTATTGCTTCGAACCGCCGCCTGGCAGCGAGTATCCGGCGATCCTCAACGGGCATGAGATCAAAGCTGGGGAGGTGGTGCACATCGACGGGGCAGGGGGAGTGATCGATGCACTGCCGTTTCGTCAACGCCATGGCCAGGTCGAGACGCTCGGCTTCCGCTTCGGCAAAATCGCCTATTCACCGGATGTGAGCGACTTCCCGGAGGAGACACTTGAGCATCTTAAAACTCTCGACGTGTGGATCATCGACGCGCTGCGCTATTCGCCGCATCCCAGCCATTTCTCCGTCGAGGAGGCGTTATCATGGATTGCGCGGGTCAAGCCCAAGCGCGCCGTGCTGACCCACATGCACGTCGATCTCGATTATGCGCGGCTCGCGAGCGAACTCCCTAACGGCGTCGAGCCAGCCTATGACGGCCTCGTGCTGACTACGGACGGCTGATCGCCTTCCAAGCGTCGACGATTTTCCCGGTTTCCAGCCAATCAGGCATGGCGAGAGGCACGAAGGCCTCGGCCACTGCCTCAGGCGTTCGTAAAGTATTCTGATCTTCGCCGGGATAGGCTTCGGCACGCATGCGGGTCGCCGTTGCGCCAGGGTCAATGATGTTCACCTTGATCGGGCTGTCAGCGGTTTCGTTGGCATAGGTCTTTGCCAGGGTTTCGAGAGCGGCCTTGGTTACCGAGTAAGGCGCCCAATAGGCGCGGGCCGAGCGCGCCACGCCGGACGTCACGAAGATCACGCGCCCGGCCTCCGACCGACGGAGCAGGGGGTCGAGCGTGCGGATCAGCCGCCAATTGGCGGTGAGATTGATGGCGAGCGCACGCTCCCAATGCTCGGAGGGTATGTGGGTCAGTGGCGTCAGGCGGCCGAGAATGGCGGCGTTACCGACCAGCACGTCGAGCCTACCGAAGCGCTCGTAGAGCGTGGGTCCAAGCGCATCGATCGCTCTGCCGTCGGCGAGATCCAGCGGAATGAGCGAGGCCCTGCCTCCCTGCGCTCTAATCCGATCGTCGACCTCTTCCAGAGCGTTGCGCGAGCGCGCCAGCAGCAACACATGTGCGCCTTCGCTGGCGAAGGTAAGTGCCACCGCGCGGCCGATGCCGCGCGATGCGCCGGTAATGAGCGCAATGCGGTCCTTGAGTCGCGGTGAGGTCAACCGACCTCGGCGAGGAACGAGAGCTGCTTCTGCGTCGGCGGACCTTCGCGGTCTCTAAGCCTTGTCGGATATTCACCGGTGAAGCAATGGTCGGTAAATTGCGGATGAGCGTTGTCGCGTCCCTCATAGCCCATCGCCTTGTAGATCCCGTCGACGGAGAGGAAAGCGAGGGAGTCGGCTCCCATAAAAGCCCGCATCTCTTCAAGGCTACGATGGGCGGCGAGCAGCTTGTCCTGATCGGGCGTGTCGATGCCGTAGAAATCAGGGTGCGTGATAGGCGGGCTGGCGATCCGCATATGCACCTCGCGCGCGCCTGCCTCGCGCATCATCTGCACGATCTTCACCGAAGTCGTGCCGCGCACCACGCTGTCGTCGATGAGCACGATGCGCTTGCCCTTCACCTGACCTTCGTTGGCGCTGTGCTTCAGCTTCACGCCGAGCTGCCTGATACGCTGCTCTGGCTCGATAAAGGTGCGGCCGACATAGTGATTGCGGATGATGCCATATTCGAAGGGCAGGCCGGAGACCTGCGAAAAGCCGATCGCCGCCGGCACGCCCGAGTCTGGAATGGGGATGACCACGTCGGCGTCGGCGGGCGCCTCGCGTGCCAATTGCCGGCCCATCTCCTTACGTACCTCGTAGACGGAGCGGCCGCCCACGATCGAGTCGGGCCGGGCGAAGTAGATATATTCGAAGATGCAGAGCCGCGCCGGGTATTTGGGGACGAATCTGTGGCTCTCGATGCCTTCGCGCGAGATCACCACCACTTCGCCGTTCTCGACCTCGCGCACGAACTCGGCGCCGATGATGTCGAGGGCGCAGGTCTCGGAGGCGAGCACCCAAGCTTCACCGAGCCTGCCGAGTACGAGCGGCCTGATGCCGTAAGGATCGCGCGCGCCGACAAGCTTCTTGTTGGTGAGGCCGACCAGAGCATAGGCGCCTTCGACCTGGAGCAGTGCCTCGATGAATTTCTCGACGAACCGCTTCTTCTCGCTGCGGGCGACGAGATGGAGGATCACCTCGGTGTCGGTGGTGGATTGGCAGATGGCGCCCTTCTTGATCAGCCAATCGCGCAGCGTGAGTGCGTTGGTGAGATTGCCGTTATGGCCAAGGGCAAAGCCGCCGGAATCAAGATCGACGAATAGTGGTTGCACGTTGCGCAGGACCGGATCGCCGCAAGTCGAGTAACGGACATGGCCTACGGCGACATTGCCCTTTAGGCGTTCGATCACAGGCCGAGAAGTGAAATGGTCGCCGACCAGGCCTACACGCCGCTCGGTGTGGAAGTGGTGGCCGTCGAAACTGACGATGCCGGCCGCCTCCTGGCCACGATGCTGGAGCGCATGTAATCCGAGCGCGGTCAGGGCCGCAGCGTCAGGATGGTTGTAGATACCGAAGACGCCGCACTCCTCGTGCAGCCGGTCCTCCTCGAGCCAGGTCAATGTCGGTTCCTTGGCTTCAACGGGTTCTGTCACGGGCCTCGCCTCCCTCCAATTAAATAAGCGCCTTGCAAAGCGCTTCAATGGCACGCGACGCCACGCTTACTCTGAACCTTAACTTCACGACCGCTGGTCGGGCTGCGCCGGAGCGCCCTCGGCGGGCGCCTCAGGTTGACCCTCGGGCTGGCCCTCAGGCTGGGTGCCCTGCTGCCCCTCTGGTTTCGGCGCGGGCAGGTACTGCTCCGGGTTCATCGGCAGCAGCGATTCGATGGCGACTTGGGTCTGCTGAAGAATGGGATAGGAGCGCGCATTGCGCACCCAATCTGGTTGGTCGCGGGCAAGCGCGGTGAACAGGATAAAGACGATGGCGACGAGCAGGAAGCCGCGCGCCAAACCGAAAATGAATCCCAAGGTGCGGTCGAGCGCCCCAACCCGGCTGTCGAGCACGCGGTCGGAAATGCGGAAGGTGATCAGGCTCACCACGATCAGGGTGACGATGAAGACGCCGGCGGCAAAAGCGATCTGGGCGACGCTCGGATTGTTGATATAGGGCGCGAGCATGCCCGAATATTTGGGCGTCAGATAAAGGGCAGCGACGGCCGCGACAGCCCAGGAGAAGATCGACAAAACCTCACGGGTGAATCCGCGCACCATGGCGAGGAAGCCGGAGATGAGCATGATCACGATGAGAATGACATCGAGCCAGGAGATGGGCATGGCGCGAGGCTCCTCCAGCGGCGCGGCGCGAGACTATCACGATTCCCGGCGATCAAGCACAAATGGCCCGGATGGGCAACGACAGAGCCTCGGGCCGGCGCATTGTCGCAGGGCGACTCGGATTCTACTCGACGGTTAGGGCGCCGAATAAGGCAACCAGCTCGTCCAATTGGGAAAGGGGCGAGAGCCCGATGTCTTTGGACTCCCGGTCGCCTTCGCCGGCCATAGCAGGAACCGCAGCGCGGGCGAAGCCGAGCTTCGCAGCCTCCTTGAGCCGCTGATCCCTATGACCCACGGCCCTGACCGCCCCGGTCAGGCTTACCTCGCCGAAATAGACCGTATCCTCTGGCGCAGGGCGCCCCGTGAGCGAGGAGATAAGGGCCGCCGCGGCGGCAAGATCAGCCGCGGGCTCTTGCAGCCGCAGGCCTCCGGCGACGTTGAGATAGACATCATGGCTTCCAAGCCTCACGCCACAGCGGGCCTCCAGCACGGCAAGGAGCATAGCGAGGCGGTTGGGATCCCATCCCACCACGGCGCGTCGCGGCGTGCCGAGTAGAGACGGCGCGACCAGCGCCTGGATCTCCACGAGGATCGGGCGTGTGCCTTCCATTCCGGCAAACACCGCGGTGCCCGGCGCGTTGCGGTCACGGTCGCTCAAGAATAGCGCGGAAGGGTTGTCCACCTCCTCCAGGCCGTCGGAGCGCATCTCGAACACGCCGATCTCGTCGGTCGGGCCGAAGCGGTTTTTAACCGCGCGGAGCACGCGGAACTGATGTCCGCTCAAGCCTTCGAAATAGAGCACGGTATCGACCATGTGCTCGATGACCTTGGGTCCCGCGATCTGACCGTCCTTGGTCACGTGCCCGACCAGCGCAAGCGTCGAGCCACTGCCCTTGGCATGGCTGATCAGGGCTGAGGCACAGCTGCGGAGCTGCGTGATAGTGCCAGGCGCCGCCTCGACGCCTTCAGACCAGAGCGTCTGCACCGAGTCGATGATCACGAGAACCGGGGGCACCGTGCTCCCAAGCGTGGCGACGATGTTGGCGAGGTTTGTCTCGGTGCCGAGCGCGACCGGCGCATGCGCAAGCCCAAGGCGCGCCGCGCGCATGCGCACTTGCGCAGGCGCCTCCTCGCCCGAGAGATAGACGACCCGGGCTCCGGTTTCTGCAAGCTTGGCAGCGGCTTGGAGCAGAAGCGTCGATTTGCCGATGCCCGGATCGCCACCGACCAGCACGGCAGAGCCGGGCACAAGCCCCCCACCTAAAACGCGGTCGAGCTCGGTCATACCGGTTGGCAGGCGAGGGGCGTCGATGGTTGCGGCGGCAAGCGTTTCGAAGCTCGCAAGCCTTCCCTTGCCGCCCCTGATGGCGACAAGGGCGGGGGAGCCTGACGGCGCCTGCTCCTCGATGATCGAGTTCCACTCGCCGCACGAGGCGCATTTGCCCGACCAGCGCGCAGTCACCGCGCCGCAAGCCTGGCAGACATAGGCTTTGGAGATTTTGGCCATGAAATGTGCTAGCCGCCGATATAGCGCCTAAACGCACGGTGTCCGAGATTGGTCAACACCTCATAGTCGATCGTGCCGGCGCGATGGGCGACCTCTTGGGGCGTGACGTTGGGTCCGATCAGCTCGACCCACTCGCCGCGCCGCGCGAGCTTCTCGGGCACATCGGTGACATCGATGGTGATCAGGTCCATGGAAACTCGTCCGAGGATGGGCGCGGCATGGGCGCCGATATAGACCATAAGACCTTGCTCACCGTCCTTGATCGACAGCGAACGGAAGAAGCCGTCGGCGTAGCCGACCGAGACGATGGCGACGCGTGAGGGGCGCGTCAAAGTGCGGGTAGCGCCATAACCGATCGTCTCTCCGGCTGAGGCCTTCCGCACCTGCAGGATCCTGCCTTTGAGATGCACGACGGGTTTGAACGGGTTCTCACCTTCGCTGGGCGGCTTTCCCCCATAAAGCGCGATGCCTGGCCGCACGAGATCGTAGGCATAGGCGCGGCCGAGCAGGATGCCCGCCGAATTGGCAAGACTCGCAGGTGCCTTAGGTAGGCGTGCGCGGAGCCTGTCGAAGGTCTTGCGCTGCGCCTCGCTCTTTGGATGGTTCGGCTCATCAGCGCAGGCGAGATGGCTCATCACCAGCGACAAGGTGAAGACCGCCCAGAGATCCCGCACCGCAAGGACTTCATCCACCCCCTCAGCGGAAAGGCCTAGGCGGTTCATCCCGCTATCGATATGCACCGCGCAACGAAGCCTCTCACCTTCGCTCGCCGAGAACGCGGCCCACTCTTTGATCTCCTCGACGCTGTTCAGCACGGGGCGGAGATGATGTTTGCGGTATTGTCCGCCCGTGCCCGGCATGAGCCCGGCAAAGACGTAGATCGTCGCGTCCGGCAGCAGCCTTCGTAGATCCTCGCCCTCGCCAAGCGTCGCCACGAAGAAAGTTTTGCAGCCGGCGTGGGCAAGGACAGGCGCTGCTTGAGCCATGCCAAGTCCATAAGCATCGGCTTTGACGACGGCGGCACATTCGGCGGGAGAGGCGAGCTCGCATAAGCGCCGGTAATTGGCGACAAGTGCGTCAAGGTCGATACTGAGGACGGCGGTGTCGCTTGGCCTAGGCTCGGCGCTCAGTCCCGCCGCTCCGGCAGGCGTTCCTCGCTTGCGAGATTGCTGAATCTCGTGAACTCCGGCGTGAATTGCAGTTGTACTGTTCCCGTAGGACCGTGTCGCTGCTTGCCGATGATGACCTCCGCCTTGCCGGTCACCATCTCCATCTCTGCTATCCACTGCTTGTGCTCTTCGGTATTCTCGCGGGGCTGTCTGCGCTCGACATAATATTCCTCGCGGAACACGAACAACACCACATCGGCGTCCTGCTCGATCGAGCCGGATTCGCGCAAATCGGCGAGCTGCGGGCGCTTGTCTTCCCTTTGCTCGACCTGGCGGGAGAGTTGCGACAGCGCGAGAATTGGGACGTGCAGCTCCTTGGCGAGAGCCTTCAAACCGGTAGTGATCTCCGACACCTCCTGCACGCGGCCCTCAGCGGCGCGCCTGGAGGAGCCGGACAGGAGCTGGAGGTAATCGACAACGATGAAGCCAATGCCCCTCTGGCGTTTCAGTCGCCGCGCCCGCGCGGCAAGCTGAGCCACGGTAATGCCGCCGGTCTGGTCAATATATAGAGGAAGATTCTGCAGCTCTTGAGACACTTCGACGATACGGTCGAACTCCTCCGAGTCGATACGACCGCGGCGGATGCGCTCCGAGGGAATATAGGCCTGCTCGGAGATGATGCGGGTGGCAAGCTGCTCGGCCGACATTTCGAGTGAGAAGAAGCCGACCACTGCGCCGTCGAGCGCCGTTTCTCCGTCGGAGCTTGGTGCGTAGCTCTTGGCCACGTGATAGGCGATGTTGGTGGCGAGCGCGGTCTTTCCCATCGAAGGCCTGCCGGCGATGATGATGAGGTCCGACGGCTGCAAGCCGCCCATGCGGTGGTCGAGATCGTTGAAGCCGGTGGCGAGTCCAGACAGGCCGCCGTCTCGCCGATAGGCGTTGGCCGCCATGTCGATCGCATCGGTCAGCGCAGACGTGAACGGCTCGAAGCCCGTGCCGTATTTTCCCGTCTCGGCAAGCTCGTAGAGCTGCTGCTCGGCCTCCTCGATCTGCACGGACGGCGGCGCGTCGATAGGCGAATCGTAGGCTGTGTTGACCATCCCTTCGCCGATGCCAATCAGTTGGCGGCGAATGGCGAGGTCGTAGACGGTGCGGCCGTAATCCTCGGCATTGATGATGGTGGTGGCATTCGCCGCAAGTCGCCCGAGATATTGCGGAACACTAAGCTCGCCAACAGGGGAGTCGGCCTGGAAGAAGGTCTTGAGCGTGATGGGCGTAGCGCGCTTGCCGTTCAAGATGAGCTTTGAGGCTGTCTCGTAGATCCGGGCATGGAGCGCATCGAAAAAATGGGCTGGTTTCAGAAAATTCGAGACGCGGTCGATCGCTTCGTTGTTAACCAAGATCGCGCCGAGCAGCGCCTGCTCTGCCTCGAGATTGTGCGGCGGTGCGCGGAAGACCGGCGTCTCGGGCTGTGGGCGCGGGAGAATCAGCGCATTGCTCATGCGCCACAGTACCGCAAACGCAAGAGGCGGCTAGATGGCAGATCTGTGAACATCGGGGAGATCGTGCGCTCGCCCACAAGAGGGCGGCGGCGCTAGCTGCCGGTGCGCCGCTTTCGCTGCGGTGCAGGATGAGAGTCGCGCAGGCGAAGCTCACGCTCCGCCTCGTGCATGTAGTCGCGCGTGAGCGGCAGAGCCTTCTGGTCTTTGGTCAGCTGCAGCTGGAACACCATCAGGTTCTGGTGGCGGAAGCCCACTTCGGCGGCCGCGAGGTACATCTCCCACATCCGGCAAAAGCGCTCGCTGAACTTCTCTGCGGCCACGTGCCACGACGCACGGAAGCGCTGGCGCCAATGTCGCAGCGTCGAGGCGTAATGGAGTCTGAGGATCTCGAGGTCGGTGACGATGAGGCGCTCGCGCTCGATCGATGGAAAGACCTCGCTCAGAGCAGGGATATAGCCGCCGGGAAAAATATACTTTGTAATGAATGGATTAGTCGAAGCCGGACCATCGAAGCGACCGATCGAGTGGAGCAGGGCAACGCCGCCGTCGGTGAGCAGCTTGCCGATCTTGTCGAAGAAGCTTCGATAGTGAGTTGTGCCGACATGCTCGAACATGCCGACCGAAACGATGCGGTCGAATTTGCCTTCCAGCTTTCGATAGTCGCAAAGCTCGAACTTGACGGCGCGCGAAAGCCCCATTGCGCGCGCCCGCTCTCGTGAGACCTTGAGCTGCTCCTCGCTCAGCGTAATGCCGGTCACTTCGACATGGGCAGTCTTGGCGAGATAGAGCGCGAGGCCGCCCCATCCAGACCCGATATCGAGGATCTTGAGGCCATCGCGAAGATTGAGCTTGGCGGCGAGGTGGCGCTTCTTTGCCGCCTGCGCCTCGTCGAGCGGCGTACTGTCAGTCTCGAAATAGGCGCACGAATATTGCCGGTCGGCGTCGAGGAAGAGGTCGTAAAGGCTGCCGTCGAGGTCATAATGATGGGCGACGTTGCGTTTCGCGCGGCGGACCGGATTGTAGTTCTGGAGCGGCCTTGCGAGAGAACGCGCGTCGTCGATCAGCTTTAGCCAGCGCGGCCAGCGCATCGCTGCAAGATTTTTCAGGATGATTTCGAGAAGATCGTAGATGGTGCCCTGCTCGATGATTAGGCGGCCGTCCATATAGGCCTCCCCGATGGCGAGCGTGGGGTTGAGCGCGAGCCT
Source organism: Methyloceanibacter sp. (assembly GCA_035689365.1). GTDB lineage: Bacteria > Pseudomonadota > Alphaproteobacteria > Rhizobiales > Methyloligellaceae > Methyloceanibacter. The sequence continues at coordinate 12,549 of DASSLP010000224.1, read as the reverse complement.
AATCTCCGTCCATCTGTCGGCGATACGCGCCACAACCGGAGGACCGCTATGGTCTCCGAAGCCATAGTTGCGGCCGTCGGAGTCGATCAGGTTGAGATGACCTGTCGTGATAAGCCGGTCGAGGATATAGCGGAGCGGACGGAACATCGCAGTACTAACGCTGAACCAGGGCCTCCAACCCGTGGGCTCAGGAAGACTAGGAACTCACCGCATCTTAGAAAGTTGCGTGGCGCAACACAATCGTCAGCCAGCAGAGTTCCTTAAGACTCTGGATTAGGTTTCCGTCCCAACGTTAAGCCTATTCTGATGCTTCTTCTTCGGCCTTCGCCTCGCCAGTGAGCTCTGCGGGCGCCCTTTCCTCAAAGAGTGCCGCAGCGGCAATCCTCGCCGCCTCCGCATCCTCCTCGGCCTCAGTGAGCGCGCGGCTCACGTCCTCGCCGCGGGCTTGGCGCGCCGCTTCGTCGGCAGAACGAGCCACATTGACGATGATATGAGGCACGACCTCGGGGTGGAGCGTGACCCGGATCTCATGCAGGCCGAGCGACTTGATCGGCTTGTCGAGCATCACTTGGCGCCGCTCGACGGAGAAGCCACCTTCAGTCACGGCAACAGCGATGTCGCGGGTCGAGACCGAGCCGTAAAGCTGGCCGGTTTCACCTGCTTGGCGGATGATGATGAAGTTCTGTCCATCAAGCTTGGCGGCGACAGTTTGCGCCTCTGATTTTAGCTCGATGTCGCGCGCCTCAAGCTGCGCGCGCTCGCGCTCAAAGCGCTTGCGATTGGCCTCCGTGGCGCGGAGCGCCTTACCTTGAGGAAGAAGGTAGTTGCGGGCGAAGCCGTCCTTGACATTGACGACGTCGCCCATTCGTCCGAGGCGCCCGATGCGCTCGAGCAGGATGACTTGCATGTTAGAGGCTCCTTTTATCAGCTTGTTCCACCGCTGGTGGGTGGCTGCCTGCGCTGGCGCAAGCCGAGCAAAGGCTCGGCAAGGCCCAGGATGGCGACAACGAGGGCGACCCAGCCCAACAGCAAAATTCCGAGATAAACGGCCGTGAGCAAGACGGCGCGGAACGGGAGCCCGCGGCTATAGAGGTGGATCACTGCAAGCCCTTGCAACACGTAAGCGAATAGCAGGGCGCCAGCGAGTCCGGTGGCGAGCAAACCAGGCAGCCCGGGCAAGAAGGATGCTGCGAGCGCAGCCGCGAAGATCGGCACAAGGGCATTCGGCAGTTCGAAGCCGCGAAGGTCCGGCCAGGGCCGCAGCGCGCGTCCCGAGGCGTCAACGATGAGTGCCGCAATCCACAGATTAAACAAGGTGATGGTGAGCCAGATGACGGCAAAGGCAGCGGGCAGGGCTCTCGCCAGCACGCTGGAAAGGCTCGCGATCGCCTCCTCGGTGAAGACCGTGCCGTTGCGGTCGAGTTCCTTCAGTGTGCTGTGCTCGAGGATTTGGCGAATCGTCTCGCGATAGGCCTCCTGGTCGTAGCCGACGGTGAGCACGAGGATGCCGGCGAGTAGCCCGGCGATCAGCGCCGCCCAGCCGACGATGCGACCCGGCGGGTACCATTCGAGCGCCCCAACCACCTGGCCGTTAGGCGTGGCCGCTGGACGGGACAGAAGCGCAAGATGGGCAAGAAGCGCGGTCGGCGCCGCGATCGACAGCGCGAAGACAGCCGCGGTGGCGGCACCAAGGCTGGCCGCAACAACCACGGTACCGGTGAGTGCAGATAACAGCGCCGCCATTCCGCCCCAGCCGAGACCGGCAAGGCAAAGTGGGAGCGGCGCGAGATAGAACAGGATTCCGGCGAGCGAGGTCGCCGTCGCGGCAGAAGTAAACAGCGCCGCTGATACGAGGCCTGAGCCTGCGCCGATGATGAGCGAAATTGGCATCGCTATCTCGCTGTCCCGTTCCTTTGAAGAGCGGTTAGGGGAGGACTTGTCCTCCCCAACTTTGCATAGAGCCTAAGCCCGGGCGCCTTATTTGAACCCCTACTGAATAAGATAGGGCAGAAGGCCGAGGAAGCGGGCGCGCTTGATAGCACGAGCAAGCTCGCGCTGCTTCTTGGCTGAAACTGCGGTGATCCGGCTCGGAACCATCTTGCCGCGCTCGGACACGTAGCGCTGTAACAACTTCACGTCCTTGTAGTCGATCTTGGGCGCCTTATCGCCCGAGAACGGGCAGGTCTTGCGCCGGCGGTAGAAGGGCCTGCGCGCCTGGACTTGCGTCATGCTCATAAGGAATCCTCCCCGCCTTCGGTGATATCGCCACCTTGCGCTTCAGTGTCATCGCGCGCCTCACGCGGTCCATGGTCTCGATCGCGGTCACGAAAGTCGCGCCTGCCTCCGCGCCGCCCGTCGCGATCGCGCTCGCCGCGCTCCCCCCTGCCTTCGCGTTCGTCGCGCTCGGCCCTGCGCATCATTGGCGACGGTCCCGTCTCGTGCTCATCCACTCTTACGGTAAGGAAGCGGACGATGTCGGTGGAGAGCCGCTCCTGGCGCTCGAGCTCAGTGACGGCCTCAGGTGGCGCGTCGATATTCATCAGCGCATAGTGCGCCTTGCGGTTCTTCTTGATGCGGTAGGCGAGGGACTTCAGCCCCCAATACTCGGTCTTGCCGACCTGACCGCCGCGCTCCTCGAGAATCGAGCGAAAGCTCTGCAGAAGGCCGTCGACCTGCTGCGCGGAGATATCCTGCCGCGCGAGGAAAACATGTTCGTACAGAGGCATGAAATGCCTTTCCTTCTTTCTTGCTCCGGCGCGAAGCCTCGCCTAGGCGATTCAGAAGGAAAGGCCCAAGTGACGACCCAGAGAGCGGAGACACGGGAGGTCGGCGTTCTAGCCTGCCGCATCGAGAGCGGTCCTCCGTTCAGCCTCCGACCGGAGCGGTTGCTGGTGGCGGTCTTATAAGCCTTCGCGGACTGTTTGCAAGGGCTGGGAGAAGCGTCCGGCGACTATTGCGGCATGGATTTCGCCGTGCACTCGGTCTCTTTATTGTCGGCCACTGAGAACGCCTTGCAATTGGCCTCACCGTAGACCTCGACTACCCCGACTTTGTCGATAGGCGCGTCCTTGTAATCAAGGGTGAAGGTAACCGGCGTGGTTTCTTGCTTGGTCAGGTCTTGGGACGGCCGGCCCTTGGCGTCGAAGGAGAAAATAACATCCTTGGGATCGCCGATGCGCGGCGCAAGTTGAAATTCGCTGAAGCCCGGCGAGGGTGCCGACGCATTTACCGTGATGGCGACAGTCGGCTGGTCCGACTTGTTGATAACGACGGACACGCCTTCGACTGAGGAGAGCTCAACGAGGGCGGGATTAGGTGGGAGCTTCGATTTCCAGGGCCAGGTCTCCGGTTCGGCGGCGAGGAGCGAAAAGCTCGCGCTCGTCACCGCGGCAGAGGCGACCAGGGCGCCAATGATAATGGGGCGTTTCATGAATGACTCCCTTGAGGTCTTGTTGAGGTTTTGCCTGCAGGGCCTTGTTCTAGCATGAGGGAATTCGCGAGAAGTCCCTTTATCTTCGATCTCTTGAGGCTCGCGCGCTTTTGCCGCTTGCCTCGCGAGAGGCTCCAACGCCATCGAGCTCCGCTTGACAGAAAAGATTGAAACAGTGTCTTTGCCGCATCTTCCGCCACATCGAGATCACCGCGCTTATGAGCATCGCCTTTATTTTTCCTGGTCAGGGGAGCCAAGCCGTCGGCATGGGCGCCGAACTCGCGAAGACTTATCCCGAGGCGCGCGCCGTTTTCGATGAGGTTGACGCTGCTCTCGACCAAAATCTGTCGCGGCTGATGTGGGAGGGGCCCGAGAACAAGTTGACCCTCACCGAGAATGCGCAGCCTGCGTTGATGGCGGTGTCGCTCGCGGCGATGCGGGTTCTCAGCGAGAAGGGGCTGACGCTTAGGGGCAACATCGCCTATGTCGCCGGCCATTCGCTCGGCGAATACTCGGCGCTTGCCGCTGCCGGCGCCCTCACTCTTGCGGACACAGCGCGGCTTTTGAAGACGCGCGGCCGCGCCATGCAAGAAGCGGTACCGGTGGGCGAGGGAGCGATGGCTGCGCTGCTCGGCGCCGACCTCGAGAAGGCGCAGGAGCTCGCCAAGGCAGCCTCACAGGGCGAGGTCTGTGCTGCCGCTAACGACAATGCGCCGGGACAGGTGGTGATCTCCGGTACCAAGTCGGCGATCGACCGCGCCGTCGCGCTCGCCCCCAAGTTCGGAGCGCGCCGTGCCGTGCTGCTGCCAGTGAGCGCACCGTTCCACTGCGCGCTCATGCAGCCGGCGGCAGACGTGATGCGGGAAGCTTTGGCTGGCGTGAAGATCGAAACACCCGCGGTTCCGCTGGTCGCAAATGTGGTCGCCGCACCGATCACCGAACCCAATGCCATCAGGGCACGATTGGTCGAACAAGTCACGGGTCTGGTGAGATGGCGGGAGACAATGCTGTATCTCAAGACGAATGGCGTCGGCACAGTCTATGAAATGGGGGCCGGGCGCGTGCTGACCGGCATCGCGCGGCGTTTTGATGACGTCGATGCGCGAAGCATCGGCACGCCGGAGGAGATCGAAGCCGCTTCAATCGCGCTGGCAGCCTAGGCGGTCCTTAGGAGAGGAGAACGTCATATGTTCGACCTGACAGGCAAGGGAGCGCTCGTCACTGGCGCTTCCGGCGGCATCGGGGGCGCAGTTGCCAAGGCGCTGCATGGACAGGGAGCAACCGTGGCGATCTCCGGCACTAACAAAGCGAAGCTCGATGCAGTCGCCGCCGGGCTCGGTTCGCGGGTGTTCGTGATGCCCTGCGATCTGCGCGACCGGCAGGCGGTCGCGAAGCTTGCCGAAGATGCTGAAAAGACCCTCGGCCAGACCGATATCCTGGTCAACAATGCCGGCATCACGCATGACAACCTCTTCATGCGCATGAAGGACGAGGAGTGGGATGACGTCATCCTCGTCAACCTCACCTCGGTGTTCGTGCTGACGCGGGGCATCCTGCGAGGCATGATGCGGCGCCGTTACGGGCGCATCGTCAACATCGCCTCGATCTCGGGCGTGCTTGGGAACCCGGGACAACCGAACTACGCGGCGTCGAAGGCTGGCCTCGTGGGCATGACGAAGTCGCTCGCCCGCGAGGTGGCGAGCCGGGGCATCACCGCCAACGCGATTGCGCCGGGGTTCATCAAGACTCCGATGACCGATGCCTTGACGGAGAAACAGGTCGAGGGTATTGCCGCCGCGATCCCGGCCCAGACGTTCGGCAAGCCCGAGGACGTAGCTGCCGGCGTGGTCTTCTTCGCGAGTTCCGAGGCCTCCTATGTCACCGGTGAGACGATGCACATCAACGGCGGCATGGTGATGGTGTAAGCCTTGAAAGGCAAAGGCTTGGGGCAATAGCTTCAGCGGATTTGGCAAGGGTTTTTCCCGCGGTCCGGGCTTCTGGCAAAGACTGGTAAAGTATGGTACCCAAACGGCCGCTCCGTGGGGGCTTGACAAAAGACAATCCCGCCGCGATCAACCTTCGTAACTTACCGCTCGGGGATATGTTAGGCCGTGAGCCGCAAGCTCGGGGGGACGTGCGAGGCCTTTTGACTGTAGAGCAGGGACGGTGAGACGGAAATGAGCGATATCTCGGAGCGCGTTAAGAAGATCGTGGTGGAGCACCTCGGGGTCGAGGCCGACAAGGTCACCGAGAACGCAAGCTTCATCGACGACCTTGGGGCCGACAGCCTCGACACCGTCGAGCTGGTCATGGCATTCGAGGAGGAGTTCGGCTGTGAGATCCCCGACGATGCGGCCGAGACCATCCTCACCGTCGGCGACGCGATCAAGTTCCTGGAGAAGAATACCGCCGCTTGACGCGAATGCGCGCGGGGCCCAAATCGCACCGTCTTGACATAAAGAAGTAAGCCCAATCGGCTCGACAACTGGATCCCTTGAGGATCATGAAGGCGCGATGCGACGTGTCGTCATCACAGGCTTGGGTCTCGTCTCTCCGCTTGGTTGCGGCTACGAGACAACGTGGGAACGCCTGACCGCTGGCGAGAGCGCAACCCGCCGCATCGAGAATTTCGACGTCTCCGATCTCACCTGCCAGATCGCCTGTCAGGTTCCGCACGGGGATGGCTCCGACGGCACCTTCAATGCCAGCGACTGGATGGAGCCCAAGGAACAGCGCAAGGTCGACGAGTTCATCATCTACGCGATGTCGGCGGCGACCCAGGCGCTGAAAGATGCCGGGTGGAAACCTACTGCCTATGAGGACCAGATCCGCACCGGTGTCCTCATCGGCTCCGGCATTGGAGGGTTGCAGGGTATCGAGAAGACGTCGCTGCTCCTTGCCGAGAAGGGACCGCGCCGGGTCAGCCCGTTCTTCATTCCGGGGCGGCTGATCAATCTTGCGGCGGGTTACGTGTCCATCGAGCACGGACTCAAAGGACCTAACCACGCCGTGGTCACCGCTTGCTCGACCGGTGCGCACGCCATCGGCGACGCCTCACGCCTCGTTGCGCTTGGCGATGCCGACGTGATGCTCGCCGGAGGCACCGAGTCTCCCGTTTGCCGCCTCGCCATCGCTGGCTTTGCCGCCTGCCGTGCGCTCTCCACCAATTTCAACGATCAGCCTGAGCGCGCGTCGCGGCCTTATGATCGCGACCGCGACGGGTTTGTGATGGGCGAAGGCGCCGGCGTGGTAGTGCTCGAGGAGCTTGAGCATGCCAGGGCTCGCGGCGCGCGCGTCTATGCCGAGGTCATCGGCTATGGCCTGTCCGGCGATGCTTTCCACATCACCGCGCCGGCAGAAGACGGCGACGGCGCCTATCGCTGCATGGTCGCGGCGGTGAAGCGGGCCGGGATCGATCCGGCCGATATCGACTATATCAATGCGCACGGGACCTCGACCCCTATGGGTGACGAGATCGAGCTTGCTGCGGTCGAGAGGCTGTTCGGCAACGCCGCAGGCAAAGTCTCGATGTCCTCGACGAAATCGGCGATTGGCCACCTGCTCGGAGCGGCGGGTGCCGTCGAGGCGATATTTTCCGCTCTTGCCATTCGCGACAATCTGGCGCCGCCGACGCTCAATCTCGACAATCCTTCGGTTGCCACGGCGATCGACCTCGTGCCGCACCAGGCGAGGCGGCGGACGATCGACACCGTGCTCTCGAATTCCTTCGGGTTCGGAGGGACCAACGCCTCGTTGATCCTTCGCCGTTGCGACGCTTGATCGCCGGCGCTCAGCCGATGGGCGAACCTCCCTTTCGCCATATTTCGCCGTCAATTGGTTAGGGTTATCCGCAGGGCAAAGTTGCCATGTCGTTGACGAGCGATTTTTCGGGAACGGCAAACGACAACGAGGATCTCGACCGCCCAGCGCCCACTGGCCGGCAGATGGCCACGGTCCTTCCCCGGAGCCCAATCGAGGCGCTCGAGCCGATCCGTCCACCTGAGCCGCCCGATCATGGCGAGCCTGAGCCAAACCAGCATCCCTTCCTCGGGATGCTCGACGGCCTGTTCACCTTCTTCTTTATCTTGGCCTGTCTGTTCGTGGGCGGCTTCTATTGGGTCAAGGTGCAATTCGACAAGCCAGGTCCGCTTCCTACTTCAACGGTGGTCGCCATCCCGAGAGGCGAGGGCGTCAGCGCCATTTCCGAGCGGCTCGAACGCGACGGCGTAATCAATGACCGGCGCGTCTTCATGACCAGCATCATCTATTTCATGTATCTGAAGGGGACGGGCAGCCTCAAAGCCGGCGAATATGAATTTCCCAAATATGCGAGTATGCGACAGGTGCTCGATACGCTGGTCGAGGGCAAGTCGATCGAGCATAAGGTCACGTTTCCCGAGGGGCTGACTACCCAGCAGATCGTCGACAAGCTCAGAGCCAATCCCGATCTCCACGGCGACATTGCCGAGATTCCCCCCGAGGGAACCCTGCTCCCCGACACCTACAAGTTCGGCAAGAACGACACGCGGCAGGACATCATCGATCGCATGCGGGCGGCGCAGGCGAAGTTCCTCGCCAAAATCTGGCAAGAGCGCGATGACAACATCGTGGTTAGCACGCCGGAAGAGGCGGTGACCCTTGCCTCGATCGTGGAGAAAGAAACCGGCCGCGCCGACGAGCGTCCGCACATCGCGAATGTGTTCCAGAACCGGCTCAGAAAGAACATGCGGCTGCAATCGGATCCGACTATCATCTACGGTTTAGTCGGTGGCAAGGCGGTTCTCGATCATCCGATTCAACAGGATGAGCTCGATCGCGAGACGCCTTATAACACCTACAAAATCAATGGCTTGCCGCCAACCCCGATCGCCTGTCCCGGCCGCGCTTCGATCGAGGCTGTGCTGAAGCCAACCAAGACTAAGGACCTCTATTTCGTTGCCGACGGCACCGGCGGGCACGTGTTTGCGGCAACGCTCGAGGAGCATAATAAGAATGTCGCCAAGTGGCGGGTAGTTGAGCGCGAAATCCGCGAGAAAGAGGCCGAGGAGGCCGCGGCTCAAGCTGCCGCTGAGGCCCAAGGCGAGGGTGCAACGACTGGCACACCCGGAGCGCAAGGCGTAACTGCGTCCAAGCTCGTTCCGGGCGGCGCTTCAGGCACGCAGGCTAAAGCCGCGGGAGCAGCAGTAGCCAAGGGCGGGTCAACGGTGATCGCAGCAGATCCCTCTGCGGCGGGATCCTTGGCCGATCCGGATACCCTTGGCACGGCGCAGAATCCGTTTTCTCCTGAAGGCGCTCCGGATGACGGGACGCCGCCTAAGCCCTTCCGTAACCCGAGACGCTAGGCCGCGCCGGCCTAAAAGGCTTGCGACTCGGCGTATAAGCGGCAAGGCTAAATTCGCTCCGCGACGTCGCAAGGCCTAACCACCAGATGACCCTCAAGAGCATGACCGGCTTCGCCCGCGCCGATGGCGTACATGGGAATACGAACTGGTACTGGGAGGCGAGGAGCGTCAATGGTCGCAATCTTGAGCTTCGTCTCCGCGTCCCGCTGGGTTTCGAAGGGATCGAGATCAAGGCGCGAAATCTCGCCCAAGAGAAGCTCGCCCGCGGTAACTGCACCCTAAACCTCGGCGTCAGGCGCGAAGCCGGGAAGACCGAGATTCGTCTGAACGAGGCGGCGCTGGCACAAGCGCAAGCCGTGGCCGAGCGGGCGCAAGCTCTGACCGATCTCAAGGCGCCGCGCCTCGACACGTTGCTCGCGATGCGAGGCGTAGTCGAAGCGGCTGAGCCGCAGGAGAGCGAGGAAGCTGAAGCCGCGCTCAACCATGCACTGCTGGCAGGCCTTGCCAGCGTGCTCGATGAGCTCGTGAGCACGCGCGAGGCTGAGGGCGAGCGTCTTCAGGCGGTGATATCGAAGCAACTTGCGACCATTGCCGCGCTTGTCGATCGCGCAGAGGGAGCTGCGGCCCGGCAGCCTGGGGCGATTTCCGCTCGCCTTAGCGAGCAGATCGCGCGGCTGGCCGAGGCGAGCGCTGGATTAGACCCTGAGCGGCTGCATCAGGAAGCTCTGTTGCTTGCCGCAAAGGCCGACATCCAGGAAGAGCTCGACCGTCTGCGTGCCCACTTGGCGGCGGCGAACGAGCTCATCGAGAGCGGCCAGCCGGTCGGCCGCAAATTTGAGTTCCTAGCCCAAGAGTTCAATCGCGAGGCCAACACCATCTGCTCGAAGGCCTCTGACATCGAGATCAGCCGCACCGGGATTGAGCTCAAGACTGTGATCGACCAGCTGCGCGAGCAGGTCCAGAACATCGAGTGAGGCTAAAGGCATGGGGGAGACCGACATCGCCAGAAGGGGACTCATGCTGGTGCTGTCGTCGCCCTCCGGCGCGGGCAAGACCACGATTGCCCGCAAATTGCTCGAGGAAGACAAGGACATCGAGATATCGGTCTCCCACACCACGCGCAAGAAGCGCGAAGGCGAGAGAGACGGCAAGGACTACCACTTTGTGAACCACGACGCCTTTACCAGGATGCGCGATCAAGGCGAGTTCCTGGAGTGGGCGGTGGTGTTCGACAACTATTATGGCACCACGCGGAAGCCCGTGGAGCAGGCGCTGGCAGAAGGGCGTGATGTATTATTCGATGTGGATTGGCAGGGCTCTGCGAGCTTGAGCGCCAAGGCAAAGGACGACGTGGTCACCATCTTTATTCTGCCGCCGACCGCGGCGGATCTCGAGCAGCGCCTCAATGTGCGCGCTCAGGACCCTCCCGAGACCGTTCGCCGCAGGATGCTCGGCGCGAGCAACGAGATCCAGCATTGGACCGAGTACGACTATGTCGTGGTCAATTACGACATCGGTCGGTCAGTGGCGGCGATCCGCGCCATCCTCGCCGCAGAAAGGCTGCGCCGTACCCGCCTCACCGGCCTCAAGGACTTCGTGCAGAATTTGCTGTCCGCACTCTAGGTCGGCGTGTCGTCGAGCGCGTTGGCGATCCTGCAAAAGTCAGCGACAGGAAGTTCTTCCGCCCGCGCCGTCGGCTCGATGCCAAGCCTCACCAGAAGCCTCTCGCTGTCTGGCGTGAGTTGCCGAAGCGACGAGCGCAGCATTTTGCGCCTTTGGCCAAAGGCCGCCGCCGTGACTCTTTCCAACTGATCCACATTGCAAGCTGGCTCGGGCATCGCCTTTGGCACAAGCTCGACCAGGGCGGAATCGACCTTGGGTTTGGGCGTGAACGCCGCACCCGGCAGCGTGAAAAGAATGCGCGGTTCGGTGCGCCACTGCGACAGCACGGCGAGACGCCCGTAGTCCTTGCCGCCAAGCCTAGCGACAATCCGCTCGGCGACTTCGCGCTGGAACATGAGCACGAGTCTGTCGAACCATGGCGGCCAGGGCTTGATCTTCAGCCAGCTGACGAGGAGAGGTGTCGCGACGCTGTAAGGCAGATTGGCAACAATGCGCGCAGGCGGTCGAAGCGCCAATCCTGCATAGCCCACCTCGCGCGCATCGGCGGCAACGACGTCGAGCCGGCCAGGATAAAGGGCGGCAATATCCGAAAGGGCAGGGAGGCAGCGCTGGTCTCTTTCGATCGCAACCACGCGCGACGCGCCTTCGAGAAGAAGCGCACGCGTGAGTCCTCCGGGGCCCGGGCCGACCTCGACGATGGTTACGCCCTCGAGGGGCCCAGCTGCACGAGCGACGCGGCGCGTCAGATTGAAATCGAGCAGAAAGTTCTGGCCGAGGCTTTTCTTGGCGGAGAGGCCCACGGCGCGGATCACCTCGCGGAGCGGCGGCAGGCCGTCCGGCGTGCTCATCCGTACCTCTCTGCGTGCCGGCTCATCGCGTCGGCCAGGCGCAGCGCTTCGATGAGGCTTCTCGGGCTGGCCTTACCGGTGCCGGCGATGGCGAACGCCGTACCATGATCCGGAGAAGTACGCGCGAAGGGAAGCCCGAGCGTGACGTTGACGCCCTGCTCAAAGGCGAGCGTCTTGAACGGAACCAGCGCCTGATCATGATACATGCAGATCGCCGCGTCGTAGCTCGCGCGCGCGGCACCATGAAACATGGTGTCGGCCGGGTGCGGACCGGCCACTTCGAGATCCTTGCGGCGAGCCGCCTCGATCGCGGGCTGGATGATGTCGATCTCCTCGCGGCCAAGGCTTCCCTCCTCTCCGGCATGGGGATTGAGCCCGCTCACCGCAAGCCGCGGGCGCGCGATGCCAAAAAACCGACCGAGATCGCGTGCTGTGGTCTCGATCGTTGCCAGGATCAATTCCTTGGTCAGCGTGAGCGGGACCTCTTTCAGGGGAATGTGGATCGTGACAAGAACGACCTTGAGTGCGCCGGAAGCAAGCATCATCACCGGATGCGGGGTCGATCTGTCCGTTGCCGCGAGTGAAGCGAGATATTCGGTATGGCCAGGAAAAGCAAAGCCGCCACGATAGAGCATGGCCTTGCTGATCGGATTGGTGACGACGGCGCGTGCCTCGCCTTTCTGGACGAGGCGTACCGCGTGCTCAATCGATTGCTGGATAGCAGGAGCAGCGGCCTTGTCTGGTCGCCCCGGAACGACTGTGTCGGCTACGGCGACAGGAAGAACCGGAAGCTCTTCGGCGAAGCGCTCCTCGCCAACCACCGGGTCGGCAACGGTCGCGATCGGCACTCTCAAGCCGAGGGCTTCGGCCCGCATCGCGAGCACGCTCGGATCGCCGAGGAGGACGAAAGGTGGAATCTTCTCGTGCTCGCGCGCAAGCCAAGCGAGCAATGTGATGTCAGGCCCAATCCCGGCGGGGTCGCCGAGGGTGAGCGCCAGGGGACATTCGGCAAGACCCATGGCCCGGGGGCTAGCACGAATAGGCTCTCAGCGGTATTCGATGAACGCGTCCTGGCGAAGATCCCGTAATAGCCGCTCGGCGCGGATGCTCATCTCCTCATTCAGCAATTTCCGCTGTGTTTCCTCGCGCGTCTTGTCGTCGCCCTTGACCGAGCGTTTGCCACACACCGCGCACATCTCGAGGGGGCGTCATCTGCTGGCGGTCAAGCCAGGTCAACAACAGGTCAATTTAACGAAAACCGGCAGCCACTAGACAGCTTCATTTTTGGGCGCTCGAATATTCGGGT
>DASSLP010000223.1:0-2622 GCA_035689365.1 Methyloceanibacter sp. | reverse complement strand
ATGAGAGCACTCCTCGTTCTCGGCGCTTGCGCCGTTGCGGCGACCTTCGCCGCGAAGCCGTTGCGCGCCGAGCAATCGGACAAACCTGTGGCCGGCAATTCGGTGCTCGAGCTGTTCACCAGTCAGGGCTGCTCGTCATGTCCTCCGGCCGACGCGCTCCTTGGCGAACTTGCCGAGAAGCCCGGCATCGTCGCGCTCTCTTATTCGGTCGATTATTGGAACTATCTTGGCTGGCACGACACACTGTCGAGCGCCGCCAACAGCGATCGCCAGCGCGAATATGCGCGAGCGCGCGGCGACGGCAAGGTCTATACGCCGCAAGTCGTGGTCGACGGCATCATCCACGTCAATGGCAGCGACGAGAATGCTATTCGCCAGGCGATGAAAGACGCCTCGACAAGGCTCGCCAACGTCAAAGTGCCAGTCAGCATGCGCGCCGACGGTAGCACGCTGGTGATCGACGTTGCGGGGGCGCCGGATCAATCCTCCACGCGTGCGGCGACGATCTGGCTCGCTATCGCCAAGGAGAAGGCGACTGTGGCGATCACCCGGGGCGAGAATAGCGGCCGCAGTTTGAGCTATCACCATCCAGTGCGCGAGCTGTCGCCGGTCGGCGTATGGAAGGGCGAGGCTATGACGCTCCGGCTGCCGCTCAAGGACCTCAAGACCATGGGCGGCGACTGCCTGGTTGCGCTCCTCCAAGTCGAAAATGCGGGTCCCATTCTAGGCGCCGCCGAGTACGAGCTTGCCGCTGACGGCACGTAAATTCTTCGGCCGCTCTTCTTCAGACTTTCGCAAAGCAAAACGGGCCGGCGAACCGACCCGTCTAACGCTGCTTGAATGAAGTGGCCCGGTCCGAGAGAAGACCCCGGGGGGGCTGGGGGGCTGAGATTCCGAAGCCTCTCTATTGGACCGGGCCGAGAGGCAACGATGATGATCATACGTTTCTTTGGGGCGTGGCATAGACCGAACTAGGGCGGAACTGTGAATTATGTTTCATTGTATTACACCTCGTGTGTCCGCCGGCGTCGTCTTGAATTTCGCCAACGCTCCGGTCATCATGAAGCTTCCGTTACAGGAGGCGCGATTTGAGCGAAACGGAACCCATAGTCTTGCCGCTGGTCCGACGGGCCGGCGGCGAATCGAATTCTTCCGAGGGGGGTTATCGGCGCGGCGGTATCGCGTTTGACCGCCGGGAACTCACCCAAATCCTCGATGTCTACGGGCGCAAGGTGGCGAGTGGCGAGTGGCGCGACTACGCCATCGACACAATGAAGGAGAAGGCCGTGTTCTCGGTCTTTCGCCGCGCCTCTGAGTCTCCACTCTACCGTATCGAGAAGGCGCCGAAGCTCGCGCGCCGTCAGGGTGCTTACAGCGTGGTCGCGGCGACCGGGCTGATCCTCAAGCGCGGACACGACCTCGCCCGGGTTCTCCGCGCGCTCGACAAGGGGCTTCGCCTCGTCCAGGCTTAAGCGTGCATAGCCGCACGCGCAATTTTGAGTTGGCTGTCAAAGCTGGAAGAATGTCGGCCGATGAACGGCCGCCTGCCGCCAACGATCTCGGCCGCAATACCCACCAAGCGATGCGTCAAGAAGCCGACGCGGTTACGAAATGGCTTTCCATTGGTGTTGCCGCCGTCGCCGTCCTCCTTATCGCGCGCGCGGTTTGGCAGGATGTCGTGATCGATGAGGCCGACACCGCGCTTGCTTGGATGCTTCCGCCTTATCCCCAGCACTGGTCGCCGAACCCGAATAATCACCTGCTCAATTCTCTACTGGCTCGTGCCTCGATCGCCTTGTTCGGCCTGTCGCCTTTCACGCTCAGGCTGCCAGCCGTATTAGGGGCCATTGGACCGGGCGCGCTTTCCAGCCTTGACCTCGATCAAGGGGCATCAGTCCGCAGGCAGCTGTTGGGCATAGTCACGACAACGATGACCTTGCCGCCATCCTTGTCGCGTATCGCCGATTCGGATCGTTCGCAGCCGGGTTTAACGGCGGCAGCGAAGCCAAGATTGGCCTGTTTGAATCCGGCGATCTCCTCCGGACGCAAGATAAACATCGTGCTTCCCTGCGTGGGGAACATCTTCGCCGGCGTCAGCGGCGACTCTTGACCGTCGCCGATCATGGTGAAGGTCCACCACAGGTCGCGCAAAAGCCCTTGGGTCCCCGGTTTGATCAGAACCATGAGTCCATTGCCGAACCCCCAATCGACCGATGCAACGGTGTTGCCGTGGCGGCAACGATGACGGCAGCTCTAAGGGCGGTGGAGAGGCCTGTAGGCACCCCGATCATCTTTGAGCTGTCCCTCGGCGATCGCGCCTCGTTGGGCGAGGATCAATACCAGAAAACAGACTGCCAAGGTGCTAGGTCGCGAGACCGGGGGCCCGGCCGTGCTCAGCCCAAAGAAAACCGGCCCCGGCCGGAGCCGGGGCCTCATAGTGCCCTGTTGTTGGAGGCTCCCGCCTAGCGGCGGTTGCCGAAGAGCTGCAGCAGCAGCATGAACAGGTTGATGAAGTCGAGATAGAGCCTGAGCGCTCCCATCACCGCCTTGCGGCCCGTGACCGATCCGTCCTCGTTGACGCTGTACATCTCCTTGATCTGCTGCGTGTCGTAGGCGGTCAGC
>DASSLP010000222.1:0-9511 GCA_035689365.1 Methyloceanibacter sp. | reverse complement strand
CGGCCGCGGTTTATGCGCCGCGTTTCGCGTCGCAAAGGGCCACGCTTGCGATTGGCGGTCCTACAATAACATCCTGATCAAGCTGGAAAGTTGGTGAGCGGTCGAGCTGGATTAATCTTTGGTAATCCTGCTTGTGTTTCGACCGCGTCAACAAGACGCGGCCATAGAGTCCAGCGGACGCCCGGCGATGAGACCGGGCGCCCCTAGATCCAAGCCTAGCTTTTGCACTCGCTCAGGTTCTGAATCGCCTGCTCGGCTTCCGCTTCGGTCTTGTACGCGCCGCTGCCGACCATCTTCTGCGCCGTCGTCGGGCCGCGTATCCGTCACGTGGCATTCTCTCGTTGCGGTATCGAGCACCACATAGAATTGGCCGGCGGCAAGCGCAGGCGGTGGCGAGCGCGAAAACGAAAGCAGCCGTCACAAGAGACTTATTCATGGGTGGTCTCCCTCTAATGGTTGACCGCTCCTGGTTTCAAGCCTCACTGCGCAATCGGGCCTAGGCTTGGCGATACCGTGCTCTTACTTGAGCAAAAGATTGAAATTTCTGGGGAGCGTCTCGGGTGTGAGCTGCTCAAACGTGCATTGCCGCGGCGCCTTGTCGGGACGGAAGCGGATGAGCTTGGTGCCGTGGCGGAAGCGATCGCCGGTCACATGGTCGTAGCGCACTTCAACGACGAGCTTTGGTTTGATCGGTTCCCACTCGCCGCTGCGCTCGGTACTCCAGCGGCTCGGGCCTCCCGGCGCCTTGCCGGTGAAACCCGGAGGTTGCACGAGCGCCTCGAGTTTCTTGGTTAGCGCAGGGCGCTCGGCGTTCGAAATGGTCGAGGTGAAGCCGACATGGTCGAGCTTGCCCTCGTCGTTGTAGAGACCGAGCAGGAGGGAGCCGACCTTGCGGCTGCCAGAGGCGTAGCGGAAGCCGCCGACCACGCAATCGGCTGTGCGTAGGCGCTTGACTTTGAGCATCGCGCGCTCGCCGGGTAGGTATGGGCCATCGACGCGCTTGGCGACGACGCCGTCGAGGGAGGCTTGGCGCTCTTCGAGCCAGGCCTGCGCCTTCTTGCGGTCCAGCGTATAGGGCGAGAGCTTCAGTCCTTCGACCTTGCCGGCAGCCTTGTAGAAGGTTTCGAGTGCGGCGCGTCGCTTGGTAAGCGGCAAATCGATCAGGCTGTTGCCTTTGGCGTCGAGCAGCATGTCGAACAGGATGAGCGTGGCCGGCGTCTCGACCGCGAGTTTCTTGATACGGCTTTCGGCCGGGTGGATGCGCATCTGCAGGGCGTCGAAGGACAGCGTGCCATCGATCGGAATGGCAAGCTCGCCGTCGACGACGAATTGCGCCTGGCGGAGGTCTTTCAGCATCGTCACTATCTCGGGGAAATAGCGCGCGAGCGGCTTGCCTGACTTTGCCCTGAGATCGATTTGCGGGCCGGCGCGGAAGGCGAGGCAGCGGAAGCCATCCCATTTCGGCTCGAACTGCCAGCCAGGATCCCCTGGCAACTCCGGAACGAGCTTCGCCTCCATTGGCTCGATGCCGAGCGGTACGGCAAGAGACTTCAGTGCGGACGGCGCCATCTCGCTATTGCAGGCGCACCACGATGCTGTCCGCGGCGCCGGTCGCGTCAGTCACCGTCAGACGCACAAATCCCGGACCATCAGGCTCGAAGAACAATGTCCGCGCCGATCCCTTGGCGGGAAGCGGCACTCCATTCATCAGCACATTGAGCGGCGGCGTACCGCCGGTGATCTTGATGGCGATAGGATCGGGAGCAGCGCCCTTGGGCGCCGACAATTCGAGGCTCGCTCCGTCCGGCGGAAACACGATGTGCACCTTTGGCGCCATCGCCTCTCCTGCGGCCCCGCGCGAGGCAAAGCGCTGCAACGGCGGCGGAAGCTTAGCAGCGCTCGCGATTAGCACGCCTTTCGGTGCCGGCGGGAGCGGCTCAAATTGCTGACCAAGGCGCGCGAACGCATCGAACAGGATAGGCGCTGCGGTGACGCGTCCGGCAAGCCCGGGGACCGGCGCGCCATCGGGGCGCCCGGCCCACACTCCGATGGTACGCTTGCCGTCGAAGCCCACAGCCCAAGCGTCGCGATAGCCGTAGCTCGTCCCAGTCTTGAAGGCGATGCGGCCGCCTGCGGCGTTCTCAGGTGGCGGCGTTCCGATCAGCACACTCGCTACATACCAGGCGGCAACCGGCTCGATCAGGCGTTTCGGCGGAAGAGGCGGCGCGCCGAGGCGCTCTACGAGCGGCGCAACGGTCCCCTGCCGGGCAAGTCCTGAATAAAGCATGGTGAGATCGGTGAGCCTCACCCCCACGCCGCCAAGACCGAGCGCGAGCCCTGGTGCCACCTCGCGCTTGGGTAGTACGAGGGGTGCGCCAGCTTGAGCCAACCGGGCGATGAGCCGGCTTGGGCCGACCTCTTGCAGCACGGCCACCGCTGGAACGTTGAGCGACTGTTGCAGCGCGCGGCGCACCGTGACGGTGCCCTGGAAGGTCAGGTCGAAATTCTCAGGGTGATAGCCGCCGTAGCGGATTGGCCTATCCTCAATCAGCGTCTCTGGATGGATCAGCCCATCCTCGAAGCCGAGGCCATAGATAAAAGGCTTGAGCGCGGAGCCGGGGGACCGCACCGCTTCGGTCAAATCCACCTGGCCCGCCCGTTGCTCGTCGAAATAATTGGGCGAGGCGACACGCGCCAAGACCTCGCCGGTTGCATTATTGACCACCACGATTGCCACCGACATGGAGGGACCGAGTGCTACGGCACGATCGTGTGCGAGGGTCTCGAGCGTTCGCTGCAAACCACCGTCGATGGTCAATTGCAGGACGCGCTCGGTGGGCGAAGCTGACGCAGCCTGGTCCGCGGCATGCGGCGCGAGCAGAGGCATCGGCCCACGCGCGCCGGGCACCGGCTCCTTCTTGGCGCGGGTGATCTCGGCGTTGCTGAACAGCCCGTGACTCGCGACGCGGTTGAGCACGCGGTCGCGCGCCCGCTTTGCCGCTTCGGGGAAGCGGTCGGGGCGGCGGAACTCGGGCGACTGCGGCAGTGCGACGAGGAGAGCCGCCTCACCGAGCGTGAGGCGTCGCGGCTCCTTTCCGAAATAAGCGAGCGATGCTGCCCTGATCCCTTCGAGGTTGCCGCCGTAAGGCGCGAGGGTGAGATAAAGGTCTAGGATCTCGTCTTTGTTCAGCGCCTGTTCGAGCTGAAGCGCGCGGACTGTCTGCCGGAGCTTGGCATCGATCGAGCGCTCCTGGCGCGGCTCGAGCAGGCGCGCGACCTGCATAGTGAGCGTCGAGCCGCCCGAGACGATGCGCCCATGGGTGACGAGCTGAAACGCTGCGCGTGTCATCGCCAGCGGATCGACACCGCGATGGTAGTAAAAGCGCTTGTCCTCATAAGTGACGAGCGCGTCTAGATAACGTGGATCGACCTGGTCCTTCGTCGCCGGAAGCCGCCAGCGGCCTTCGCTCGTCAGATAGGCGCGCAGCAGCTTGCCGTTCCGGTCGAGCACGAGCGTCGAGACTTCGAGATCGCGCCCGAGTGGTGCGGGCCCGAAAGCCTGGAAGAGTCCCGCAACACCGCCGGCAATTGCCGCGGCGATCCATACCACGCCGACTGCCGCGTAGATCGCCCTGCGTTGCCATCTCGCCCTCTCCGCCGTGGGTGGAGGGCTTTGCGCGCCAACCTCTCCCCCAAGGGGAGAGGAGCCATTTGGATCGTTCCTCATTTTGCCGGTGCGACCGTGACCTCCCCAGTCCCGGTACGGCCGAAGCGGTCAGGCTGGTACATGTCCTCCACCACCGCTTGGGGCAGCACGTACTGCCCGGGCGATACGGCGCGCACACCGTAGGCGACCGTGTAGGTGGTTGGATCGCCGCTCCGCCGCTCAAAGGCCGCAGTGAAGCGGTCGTCGCGGAACTCGGTGTAGACCGGCGAGCCTGCATTCTCGATCCAGCTGAGCGTGCCGGTGTCACCCGACGACACGAGGTGCGGATTGTCGATCTCGAATCCCGCCGGCACGTAATCGGTGAGCGCGACCCGGGCAAATTGCGGTTGCGGCTCGGTCACGGTGAGCACCACCACGAAACGATCGTTCTGCTTCGCTTTGGTTGGATCGGCGTCGGCGCCGTCGAGCGTGTGGAAACTGCGCTCGATCTTGAAGCCGTGCTCGGCGGCGGGTTCAGGCGAGGTCGGCGCACCGCTCACCGAGACGACCGCGTCAAGCGAGCCGTCGCTGGTGTTGGTCACCGTCAGAGGATTGGTCTCAAGCTGCTCCTCCGACAGCGTGCGGTAGAGCGGACCTTGTTGGCCGCCGCCATTCACCGTCAAGCTCACGTTCTGCTTACCGAGTGCGCGGGCCGCAAGCACGAGCCAGGCATTCTCTTGCGTCGAGGTGTAGGTGACGCGATTGCGCGCAGAACCGATGCTCTGCGTGCCGCTGACCAGGATAACCTTTGGCGCGTCGCCTTCCGCGGCAAGCGTCACAAGGGCGGCGGCGTCGCGCAAGGGCGAGCCGTAGTCCGTGCGGCCGCTATCGGCCTTGGGATCCTGAGGCAGAGCGCCCAATGCCGCATTGAAGGCCTTCTCAGACCTGACCCTGTCGCCCAACATGGCAAGCGCAGCCGCGATCTGCGCCTTGGCCGCCGTGGTCGACAGGTCGTTGAGCTTGACGTCGGCGATGTAACGCACGTCTCCGACCGGAGCCATGCCGTTGCGGGCAAGCACGTAGAGGGCGTAAGCGAGCGGAGCTCCACCGTCGGTCGAGACGTCAGGCGCCGTGCTCACGTAGTTTCGCAAGCGATCGAGCGCGAGCTTGAACTGATCGTCGGAAACCGAGAACCCGCGCGCCCGCGCCCGTGTGAGAAAGTCCGTCGTGTAGGCGTCGAGCCAGGCATCCTCGCCTCCCGGCGACCATAGCCCGAACGCGCCTTCCGAGCCTTGGCGCGATAGCACCGTCTCGATGGCCTTGGCGATGCGCTCGTCGACGCCGGTATCGGCCGCAAGTTGCGCGTCGAGCGAGAGCTCATTCACGTAAAGCAGCGGCAGCGCGCGGCTCACGATCTGTTCGGTGCAGCCGAGCGGATATCGGTCGAGCACCGCGAGCAGCGTCGCCACGTCGAGTGCGGCAGAGGGGGTCACCGACAGCGAAACCTTGCCGGTCCCCGGAACGAGATCGGTGAACACGTCGCTCGACAGGCTGAGGCTCTGGCCTGGTCCGAGCGGCTTCACCGTGCGGCGCGCGAGCACCTGCGTCGACGGCTTGACAGTGAGCTCGTATTGGCGCGCGAGGGTGAAGCCTTCGGGGCCGGTGAGGGTGAGGCCGATGGTGCCGGTGCCGAAACCAACCGCCGAGACGGGCAGAGTGACAGCAGCACGCTTCTTGGCTTCGAGGTTAAGCGTCTGGTCGCCGTTCTCGATGTTCAGCGGATTGTCGGTGGTAACCGTCACTTTATAGTCGCCGGTCGCGCCTTCGACATTGTCGAGGTCGAGTCTGACCGTCGACTTGTCGCCGAGCAGCAGGAAGCGCGGCAGGGTGGCGGTGACCACCACCGGATCGCGCACCACCACGTCGCTGGAGCCGTGACCGACCTTGTCCTTGCTCCAGGCCACCGCCATCACCCGCACCGTGCCGGTGAAGGCCGGGATGGCGAAATTGACCTCGGCGGTGCCGTCTGCGCCCGCACTCACGATGCCGGAATAAAGCGCGAGCGGCGGCTGGGTTGGCGGACTGCCTTGCAGCTCGCCTCCGCCGCCGTCGCCGCCGGAGCGGATTTCGCCCTTGGTGCCCTGCATGCCGTCGATCAGCTGACCGTACAGGTCGCGGATCTCGGCAGAGAGCTTGCGCTGGCCGAGATAGTACTCCTCGGGGTCAGGCACTTTGTAATTGGTGAGATTAAGGATGCCGACATCGACGGCAGAGACCACGATGCGCGCGTCCTCGTTTGGCGCAAGGCCCGATAGTTTGACAGGCACGCGCAGCGTCGTCTCAGGCCTGATCAATGCCGGCAAGTCCATGGCGACGCCAATGGTGTGCGCCTGCTTGTCGACGCTGAACCATTGCACGCCGATGGCGCGGCCGGGCATGCGCTTGGCGGTCTCGTCAAGCGGACGGCGCAACGTCGCGAGCACATAGGCGCCGGTGCCCCAATCGTTTCCGACCGTGAGCGGGAGTTTAACTACGCCTGGCTGTACGTCAGAGGTGGAGGTGGTGATCAGGCGGTCGCCGATCACCGCCAGCGTCACCTTTCCTGCGCTCCGCGCCGTCACCGCGACAGTCATGGTGTCGCCCGGCTTATATTCAGGCTTGTCGAGTGCGATCTCGAGAAGGTCGGGCGTATCGGCAGAGGCTTCTGCATACCACCCCGAGTCGAAACCGACCGTCGTCTCAGGCCCGGTCGGGTCTGGGCTTGCCACCTCCAGCCGATAGCGGCCCCAAGTCACGGGAACCGAAATCTTGGCTGGCGTGCCGGCGCCGATATCGATCGTCCCGTCGGCGACGCGCCGTGTCACCTTGACCGGCTCGTAGTTCCAATAGCCGTTCGAGCGGTACCACTGATATTTCGACTCGATGCTGAGCAGTTGCCATTTGAGGCCCTTGGCCTCGATCCGCTTGCCGTCGGGCGCGATTATGACCACGTCGAAATTCGCCGTGTCGTTGTCGCTGAGCGAGCGGCCCGAGAACAGCGGCTTCACGCCGATCATGTCAGCCTTCGGCGTGATGGGGAGAGTGAGCTTGCGCTCGATCGCTCTGCCGCCAGGCTCCGCCAGCCGTACGACGATGTTAGCCTCCAGCGGCTTGGTCGAAGCCGGCACCTTGTCGAGATTGACCTTGAAAGTCGCCTTGCCGTCCGCGTCAGTCTGCGGCAGGTCTGCGAGCGGGATGCTCTCGGTTTCGCCCTCATCCTCCGCCTCGGCCTGGTCCGCGGCAGAGATGCCGAAAATATAGCCAGCAAAGCCCGGCCGTTCCGCGACCTTGGCGATGTTCACCTCGCCTTCAAGGTCAAGGCCAGAGGCTGGTGCGCCGTAGAGGAAGCGTCCCTCGATGGTGACCTCGGCGGGCGAACTCGGCGAGATGCTGGTCGCCTTGGTGGTGAGGTCGGCCTCGAGCCTATCCGGCACATAGTCCTCGACGAGGAAGGTGGTCTCGCCAATTGATGTGCTCTTCGGATCCGAGTAGACGGCGACGCGCCAGGTCCCGGTCGGTGCCGAAGAGATGATCGGCACGTCGAGCGAGCGTCCGCCAAGTCCTTGATCTGGAACGACTCTGCGGCGGTATTCGACGCCGTCGGGGCGCTCGATCACGAGCGTCAGATCGACATCTGGGACGGCGATGCCGGCAGCGTCGCGTAGCAGCGTGGTCACATGCACGGTCTCTCCCGTGCGATAGACGCCACGCTCGGTGAAGGTGAAGGCGTCGAGCTTTTGCGGCACGTCACGCCCGGCGACGCCGCGGTCAGTTAAGTCGAAGGCCTGGCTCGTCAGATTGAGGAAGGCGTAGTCGCCTGCGGCGACTGAGGCGACGAGCATGGCGGGAGCAAGCCCGCCTTCGCCGCGTGCAAGCCCAGGCTCGAAAGCGACGGCACCGTCAGAGTCAGTCTTCTTGACGGCAAGCACCTCGTTGTTGCGCGCAAGAAGCCTGATCTCGACGTCGCCGACCGGCGCAGTCGACGCGAGCGAATTCACGAAGGCATGAATGCCGTCGGTGCCCGAATAGGCGGTCAGCCCGAGGTCTGAGACGATGAACCACTGGGTGGTGCGCTCGCCATACTCATCGCCTGCGGCGTTGCCAGGCTGCGCCGCGAGGAGATAGACGCCTGGCTGCATTTGCGGCACGGCTTCCGTGATCGGGAAGGCGGTGGTGATCTCCTGGTTGAGCTCCTTCTCGACCTTGAGCTCGCCGGTCCACACCTTTTCGCCCTTCTGGTCGGCGATATCGTCGAGGCTGTAGCTGTAGAGATTGCGCTCGAAGTCGTAGCCGAGGACGTTGTCGAGCAGGTTGCGGTCGCCGATCCGGTAGATGGTGACCTTGACCTTGTCGGTGTTGACGGTGATGAGCGGGATACCCTGCTGGCCCGTCTTGGGCAGTACGTAGGCCTTGCCGGCAAGACGAACCGACGGGCTTCGGTCGCGCACATAGATATTGAAGGCGGCGTCCTTCAGCAGGTCTTCACCCACCGTCGAAGGGAGGCCAGCGCGAAGCGTGATGGCGTAGGTCTCGCCGTGCTTCAGCCCCTCGACGCAAATCTGCTGGTCCTCGACCGAGAGCGCGGGTTCGTTCTCGCCTGAAACAGCAACGTAGGGCGAGAAGTCAGTGCGCTTCGGCAGAGTCTCGCTGAACTGGAAGCAGGCACGTGGCGTGGATGCATCGGAATCGATGCTGAAATTGGAGACGCGGAATCCGTATTTCTCGCGGAGCGCGTCGTATGCGGTCTTGAGCTCAGGCGTCTCGTGCAGGGTGAGCGCGACCTTGAGCGCGTTCAAAGCCTGCCGCCACTCCTCGCGCTTGGCAAAAGCATTGGCGAGCGTGATGAGGCTTGCCGACTCCTCTTCGGGCGTGGTCGAGCGTTGATAGGCGATATAGGCAGCAGTTGTCGCCCGCTCGTAGCGCTCCGAGCCGTCATCCTGATCGCTTGGAGGAATCAGCAGCCAGACATCCGCGAGCCTGCGCCAGGCTTTCGCGTCATTCGGCGCGACGGTGACGATCTGCACATAGCTATCAGCCGCGCTTTTGAGGTCCTGGTCTCTTATCAGCGCATCGGCGTCCTGCTTCAGCTTGATGACGGGCTTTTCGACGGTGCCAGCTTCGTCCTTGAGGTCGGCCTCAAGGGTGACAGCGGCGTCGTCGAGAGCGTCGTCTTGGAATGTTTTCTGGGCTGCAGGGGAAGGGATGGAGACGAAAACGAACAGCGCGGCGATGAGGCCGGCGCGGAACGATGCACGCATTTGTTTCCTCCGGGGAGCCCGCTCGGCAACGGGCAACTTCCTTATGGTAATCGAGCATTGTGACGGGAGCAACGTTTGCTAAGGAAAACGGTGCGTTAGACCTGCACACGCCCCCCAACGACACCATTGATGGCAAAAGGGATTTTGGAAACTCTCACACACGCCATCAGGGACCGGAACCGCCGCCTGAAAGCAACGACGCCATCCGGCCTTTGGGAGGGGAGGATGGCGCCGCAAAGACAGTCGATAAGCAACTCGATTTTTATAGACCGTGCTCGCGGCTTCCACAAGGCGACCTCACCGCAAAACTCATCGCGCCCATTTACCGGAGTGGTGAACGTTATTCCGGGGATTATCGAGTTCAGTTCGGCGGCGAACTTATAACCGTTGGCCACAATGCTGAACTCGACGCCTGTCGGGTTCTCATTACCGTGGCTATAGAGGCAAGCTGGTCTTCATCGACAGCAATACCGGCAAACCCAGGCTCATCGTCAACGATATCGCCAAGGCGGCAAAGCTGACTGTGAAAGAAGCGGCCAATGGTCCCCGCTTCTGTCGCTTCCAGGCA
>DASSLP010000221.1:0-3027 GCA_035689365.1 Methyloceanibacter sp. | reverse complement strand
CCGACATCGACCAGTCCGCGACCAGCATCGCCACCTGTCTTCAATGATGCGGGGCCACTACGCCTACTATGGTGTTGGTGGCAACGGTCAACGATTGCGTTGGTTCGCCAACAAGGCCGTGCGGATTTGGCAGAAGTGGTTGTCTCGGCGAGATCGCCAGAGCGTAGTCCGATGGGCGCGCCTGAACGAGATCCTGAAGCGCCACCCACTGCCTCCAGTCAGGATCGTTCATCCATACGCTGCTGCGAGCGAAGCTCTCCCGTGAGGAACCGGATGCGGGAAACCTGCTCGTCCGGGACTGTGAGGGGTGGGGTTGGTGACGTCCCCACCTACTCGGCACAGCGCATGCCGGCCGTGTGAGCGCTGGGTGAATACTCCTCAAATGTGCCGATTGAATTTTCCGCAGGTGAGCTGACGGGGGCATCGAAGCCCGGGGAGCGGTCGGTGACGATGACCGATGATGGTGCGTTTCACGCAAAGGGACGCGTCATTGGTCAGACTTGGGGAGATCGCAATGATCCTTGAATTGCACCGGCAGGGTGTCAGCGTATCGGCGATTGCCCGGCAGGTCGGGCTCGACCGCAAGACGGTGCACAAGTACATCGAGCGAGGCCTGGAGCCGCCGATGTACGGTCCGCGTCCGCCGCGGGCGAGCAAGATCGCGCCGTTCACGCGCTATTTGCGCGAGCGGCTTGCGGCGTTTCCGCAGCTGACCGGGCGACGTCTGCACCGCGAGCTGCGCGAACTCGGCTACGCCGGCGGCTACAGCATTCTGACGGACTTCCTGCGCGACATCAGGCCGACCGCGCCGGCGCCGTTCGAGGTGCGCTTCGAGACGCCGCCCGGCCGTCAGGCACAGGTCGACTTCGCCCACTTCCGCACGGTGTTCACCGACGAGTCGGGGACGGAGAGGATTCTTTGGTTGTTCTCGCTCGTGCTGGGCCACAGTCGCATGCTGTGGGCCCGCTTCGTGCTGCACCAGGACCTGCCGGCGCTGCTGCGCTGTCAGGCCGCGGCATTCGAGGTGTTGGGCGGTGTGCCGGAACACATCCTCTACGACCGCATGCGAACCGTGTTCAGCCGCGAGGATCCCGAGGCTGGCCACATCATCTACAATCGGACGCTGCTCGAATTTGCCCGGCACTACGGCTACCTGCCGAAGGCGTGCAAGCCGTACCGGGCCAAGACGAAGGGCAAGGTCGAGCGGCCATACCGCTACATCCGCGAGGACTTCTTCCTCGGCCGTAGCTTCCGCAATCTCGATGATCTCAATCAACAACTACAGCAGTGGCTCGACCAGGTGGCCAATGTCCGGGTCCACGCCACGACCAGGCGCGTCGTCGCCGAGCATTTCGCGGAGGAGCGCCCCAGGCTCCAGCAACTGCCTGCCGGTCCGTTCCAGGCGGTGCTTCGCCTTGAGCGTCGCATCACCCGCGACGGCATGGTCTCGGTCGGTGGCAACCTCTACAGCGTGCCGAACAGCACGCGTCGCCGCATTGTCGAGGTGCATAACACCGCCAACGAGGTGCGCATTCTCGAGACTGGCCATGTCATTGCCGTTCATCCTGTCCTGGATGGCCGCGGTCAGCGGCGCATCCACGCCGGTCACCGCAGCCTGCCGCCTCCGGCAAACAGCCAGACGCCCCGCAATGGCGCACCGCTAGGGACGCGCTCTGGCGAAGTTGTCTCACTGCGGCCGTTGGCTTTCTACGACGCTGTTGGCAGACGCCTCGCCGCGAATGGTGCCACGGCATGAGAGGTGAAGCGGCGGCTGCGCCGATCGATCGCATCCGCAACCACCTGGTCGGCCTGCGCATGCCGCGCGCGCTTGAGACGCTCGATCATGTAATGCAGCAACTCGAGCGCGGCCAGTTGGGTGCAATTGAGGCGGTCGAGATGCTTCTGGCCGAGGAGATCACTGTTCGCGAGAGCCGCCGGGTCAAAGCGGCGCTGCAGATGGCGCGTCTGGCCACCATCAAGACGTTGTCTGGCTTCGACTTCTCGTTCCAGCCTTCGCTCGACCGTAACCGGATCCTTGCGCTCGCCCAGCTCGACTTCATCGATCGCCATGAAGTCGTACATTTTATTGGTCAGTCCGGTACCGGCAAAAGTCATCTGGCGGCAGCTCTCGGCGTCGAAGCTGTTCGCGCCGGCCGCAGTGTCTACTTCTCGCCGCTCGCCGATATCACCGACTCGCTCGCCAAGGCCGACCGTGAAGGACGTCTGCGCGAACGCATCCGCTTCCTCTGCCGTTCCTCGCTGCTCATCATTGATGAGATCGGCTATCTCACTGTTGGGGCTGGTGCCGGCAATCTATTCTTCCAGCTGGTCAACGCCCGCTATGAGAAGGGTGCGATGATCCTGACCTCCAATCGCGGCTTCGGCGAGTGGGGCGAAGTTTTTGGGGATCCAGTCGTCGCGACGGCCTTGTTGGACAGACTTCTGCACCACGCTGTGGTCATCCAGATTGAAGGTGCCAGCTACAGGTTGCGCCAACATGCTGACCTGGTTCCAGAGGTGATGCGCCCCAAACCGCCATCCAGACCGGCTGGTGATGCGCCTCGTCGCCGTGGCCGGCCACCCAAGCATCCCGACACCTAAGCGTCAGCATAATCCAGCCCTTTGTTTGACCCGCCGGAGGCATCCGGGACGCCCTTCGTCCCGACAACTCCTCGCGGCTACGGCGCGCAGAAGCCGTCAAGGGATGAAACCGCTCGCGGCGCGCGCAATGCGCGCGTCCCTTGACGGCTTCGAGCACCGTGGCATTGCCAAACTCAGATTGATCCGTCAACGAGTGAGGAAAATTCAATCGGCACTTCTGAGGAAACTTCGATCGGTATTGACAGCATGCGACGATTTTGTCGTCGTCCGGGTCGCGCGGCACCGCACCCGGCATGGGCGGCGGATCATCGATGGTGTGTGCGAGGGTCATCAGGTCAGCGCGATACTGCCCGACTTGCTCGGCGGAATATCTGTAGCGCTGCCGTAGTCGCTCGCTGTCGAGCAGGACCTCCACTGCCTCGTCGA
>DASSLP010000220.1:0-4493 GCA_035689365.1 Methyloceanibacter sp. | reverse complement strand
TGAGATCACGCCGGCGAGGAGCCTGGAGGCTGGGTCGGATAGGTCGGGCCGGGATGGAGAAAGGTGATGGTGATATAGGCGCCGATGAACGAGCCGAGCGCCGCGAAGATCACATAGCTCCAATGGTGCGTGTAATTGATGACGGCGAACGAGGAGAGCAGGTACCAGATGCTGCTCCACGAGGCCGCCGGCAGGCGGCGGCGGCGCACCACGGCGTTGGTGAACAGCACATAGACCGCGTCGGTGCAGGCGGTGGCGACGACGACAGCCGCGGCGATCAGGGGATCGATGTCGAAGGTGGGCATTTGGTACGGTCCTTGTGCTTGTGGCGTTTGAGCTTCGAGGCGTGCCGGACATTAGCGATAGCCCTTGGGGTTTGTCAGCCTGCGGGCTTGTGCTGCATTGCAACATCGGCCGCTCTGCTCTATATGCGCGAGGCAGGCTTAAGCTCCCTGGGCGTGACTTGAGGCGACACGACCAATGCTCCTCACCATGTTGAAGTCGAAGCTGCATCGGGCGACCGTGACCGGCGCCGATCTCGATTACGAGGGCTCGATCGCTATCGACCGCGACCTGCTAGACCTGTCCGGCATCCTGCCGCACGAGCAGGTCGACGTGTTCAACATCAATACCGGCGGCCGCTTCACCACCTATGCCATCGAGGCGCCGCGCGGCTCGCGCGAGGTCGCGGTCAACGGCGCCGCGGCGCGGCTGGTGCAGAAGGGCGACAGAGTGATCATCGTCGCCTATTGCCAGATCCCGGCCGAGGAGGCGCGCAACTACCACCCGACTGTGGTGGTGCTCGACGATGGCAACGAGGTCAAGCGCGCGGCCTGAAGCTACTCGTAACGGAGCGCGTCGATCGGATTCATGAGCGAAGCGCGGCGCGCCGGGTAATAGCCGAAGAAAACGCCGACCAGCCCGGCCGAGACCAGCGCGATCACGACCAGGCTAGGCGACAGCACGATCGGCCACTCGCCCCAGATCGACATGGCGAGCGCGGCGCTGCCGCCGATCAGGAGGCCGATCAGCCCTCCGGTCACGCACAGCGTGACGGCCTCGATCAGGAATTGACTGAGAATGTCGCGCCGCCTGGCGCCGACCGCCATGCGTAAGCCGATCTCCTTGGTGCGCTCGGTCACCGACACCAGCATGATGTTCATGATGCCGATGCCGCCAACCACGAGCGAGATGGCGGCGGTGGCGCCGAGCAAGAGGCTCAAGATGTTCTGCGTCTCGCTCCGCGCCCTGATGAACTCGGCCATGTTGCGCACCTGGAAGTCGTCGGGGCCGCCCGTGCGGACGTGTCGTCTCTCGCGCAGCAGCGTCTCGATCTCCTCCTGCGCCTCGTTCATCTCCTCGGCCGACGATACCTCGACCATGATCTGGCGGAGATTGTCGGGAACGGTCTGGTCGCCGCCGAACAGCCGGCGGCGCGCCGTTGCGACCGGAACGAGCGCGGTGTCGTCCTGATCGCCGCCCCACCCAGACTGGCCCTTGGTCGTCAAGACGCCGATCACGGTGAAGGGCACATTCTTGATGCGGATTTGCTCACCCACCACAGGCGCGCTGCCGAACAGCTCGCGCGCCGTGGTGGCGCCGAGGATCACCACCTTGGCCCCAGATCTCAGCTCGATGTCGGTGAAGCTGCGCCCCTCTGCCACAGGCCAGTCGCGCACCTCGAGAAAGTCCTCGTTAACGCCGCTGATCTGGGTGGTCCAGTTGGCGTCGCCCACGACGAGCGGGGCGGAGCCGCTCACCGTTCCCGCCGCGGCGGCAACGTTCGGCACCTTGGTCCGGATCGCGGCAAGATCGGCCTCGGATAACGACACCGCCGTCCCTTCGCCGGCCCGCCGCCCGCCCGAGGTGAAGGATCCCGGCATGACCACAAGCACGTTGGTGCCGAGCGCCTTGATGCGGTCCTCGATGGCCTGGCCCGCCCCGGTCGCCACCGACATCATGACGATCACCGAGGCGACGCCGATGATCACGCCGAGCATGGCAAGAAAGCTGCGGAGCGCATTCACCTTGAGCGCGGCGATGGCCACTTTGCAGGAGGCGAGGGGGTTCATGTCACGTCGCTCACGATCTCGCCGTCGCGGAAGGTGATGCGCCGATGCGCGCGCTTGGCGATGTCAGGCTCGTGCGTGACGATGATCACGGTGATGCCGGTCGCGTTAAGCTGTTCGAATAGCCCAATGATCTCGTCGGTAGTGTGGCTGTCGAGCGCGCCGGTCGGCTCGTCGGCGAGGATGATATGCGGATCGTTGATCAGCGCGCGGGCGATGGCCACCCGCTGCTGCTGCCCGCCGGAAAGCTCGGTGGGTTGATGCGCTTCGCGATGCGCAAGACCGACCTTGGCCAGGCATTCCTTGGCCTTCTCGCGCGCGCCCTTATGGCCGTGCCGCGAGTAAAGGAGAGGCAGCGCCACGTTGTCGATCGCGGTGGTGCGCGCAAGCAGGTTGAAGTTCTGGAAGACGAAGCCGATCTTCTCGTTGCGATAGAGTGCAAGCTCGTCCGAGCTGAGGCCCCCGACCTCGCGGCCCTCGATCTTGAGCGAACCAGAGGTCGGCGTGTCGAGCGCGCCGACAAGATTCATGAAGGTCGACTTGCCGGAACCCGACGCCCCGGTGACGGCGAGATATTCGCCGCGGCTGACCTCGATGCTGATGCCATGCAGCGCCGCGATCGTGCTGCCGCCGAGCTGGTAGGTTTTGACCAGGTCGCGGGCAACGACCTGCCGCGGCGGGAGCGCCGGCACGTCGCGTGGCGCCTGAGATTGAACCTCAATCCTCACTGGGCGGTCTCGCGCACGCGCGTGACGACTTGCGCGCCGTCGGGAAGGCCCTGGACCACCTCGGTCACGCTCGAATCGGCGAGGCCCAGCCTGACATCGTGCGGCACGAGCGCACCGTCCTCATAGGTCCACAACGTGGCGCGCTTCGGTCCCGTCGGCCGCTGCCGCTGCATGTCCTCGTATTTCTGATATTTGTCCGCTGGCAGCACGGCGCGTAGCACTTTGGCGACGCGCATGCGGGCCTGATCGCGCATGTCCTGCTGCGACGCGCCGGAGCCCGGAGGGCCCGCGCTCTTGATGGCGGCGAATTCGGCCTCGAGCGCGACCTTGATCTTGCTCACGTCCTGCTCGCTCAACTCGAGCTGGTCCTTGAGCCTTGCCAGCATGCGCGCGCTCCGCTCGTCGGAGGCAACTTGCAGCGCGCCGGTCTGGGAGGAATCGCGTACCAACGCCTCCTGCACGGTCCCGCGCGGCTGGAACCGGAGCGCCTCGTTCGGTACGGTCACGACGTCCTGGTGCTCGCCGGTGACGATCTCGACGTTGGCCGTCATTCCCGGAAGCAGCCGGCCCATGGGATTGTCGGCGCCGATCACCACCGTATAGGTGACCACATTGGCAAGCGACACCGGCGCGAGCCTGATCTGCTGGACCTTGCCCTCAAATTTCACGTCGGGATAGGCGTCAACTGTGAAGGTGACGGTATTATCGCTCGTCACCTGGCCGATATCGGCCTCATCGACCTGTGCTTGGATCTGCACTTGGGCGAGGTCTTGTGCCATGGTGAACAGCTTGGGCGCGGACAAGCTTGCCGCCACGGTCTGCCCGACCTGCACGGTGCGGTCGATGATGACGCCGTCAAGCGGCGCGCGGATATAGGTGCGCTCGAGGTCGATGCGCGCACTCTCGAGCGTCGCTTCGTTCATGGTGACATTGGCTTTGGCGTTTTCGAGATTTGCCTTGGCGCTATCGAGATCCGCCTGTCCGCTCTGCTGCGCGGCGAGTGCTGTGTCGAGCGTGACTTGCGCGCCCGCGCCTCTGGCCACCAGCTCCTGCGCGCGGTGAAGATCGAGCTCAGCCTTGTGCAGATTGGCTTCGGCGCGTTCGACCGCGGCCTGCTGTAGCGCCACATTGGCCTTAGCAACGGCGACGGCTGCCTCGCCCTGCCGCACTCTCGTCTCGAAGGTCGAGGGCTCGATGCGTGCGAGCACCTGATCCTTTTTCACCTCAGTGCTGTAGTCGACATTGACCTCGCTGATATTGCCGGAAAGTTGCGAGCCGATATCGACGCTGATCAGCGCGCTGACCGTGCCGGAGGTCGAGACCACACGGCGCACATCGCCCTTCTTGGCGGCGACCGTCTGAATGTCGAGTTTCGATTGGGTGCTCCGCTGCCAATAATAATAGCCCCCTCCGGCCGCCAGACCGGCGACAAGCAGCAGCGTGAGCCAACGCGGTCTCATCGTTTGTCCGTATTTCCCTCGGCCTTCGTTTTTAGCACGGGCGCAAGCGCACCACCCGTTACAAAACGGCAATGATATGAACGGAGTAAGGCGGGCGGAGCCTAAAGGCCGAAAGGATAGGTTTCGTCAGGGCCGGCGGAATAGGCGACGGTCCCTTGCGCGGCGACCGCGCTCGTCTTGGTGAACCAAATCCAGGCATCGAACTGCCGCGACAGCTCGGCCTGGAAATAGTGCGA
>DASSLP010000219.1:0-31155 GCA_035689365.1 Methyloceanibacter sp. | reverse complement strand
CCGACATCGAGGTGGGATTCAAAGTGGTAAGCGCGCTCGGCAGGCTCGACATCGGGCAGGCCGCCGTTGTCGCCAAAGGCCACGTGCTTGCTGTTGAAGCCGCGGAAGGAACTGACGCGATGCTTGTCCGTTGCGCCGAGCTTCGTCGATCCGGCAGGACAGGACGTCACACCCACGCTGGCGTCCTCGTCAAGGCGACCAAGCCCGGGCAGGAGGAGCGCGTGGATCTGCCAACCATTGGTCCTGACACGGTGCGCAACGCGGCGGCGGCCGGCCTTGCCGGCATCGCGGTCGCGGCAGGTCGCGTGCTGGTGGCCGAGCGCGCTGCCGCGATCGAGACCGCCGATCGGCTTGGCCTCTTTCTCGTTGGCGAGAATTTGCCGAGCGCGTCCGACGGTCCCTAGGCGCGCTGCTCGGCAGGCACGTAGGGGCGCTCCACCGCACCGGTGTAGAGCTGGCGTGGCCTGCCGATGCGCTGCGAAGGATCCTCGATCATCTCCTTCCACTGCGCGATCCAACCCACCGTGCGCGCAATCGCGAACAGGACAGTAAACATGTCGGTCGGGAAGCCGAGCGCCTTCAGCGTGATGCCTGAATAGAAGTCGATGTTCGGATAGAGCTTCTTCTGGATGAAATAGTCATCCGACAAAGCAATGCGCTCGAGTTCGAGTGCGACCTTGAGGATCGGATCGTCGCCGTGGCCCACGGCATCGAGCACCTCATGGCAGGTCTTCTGCATAATCTTCGCCCGCGGGTCATAGTTCTTGTACACGCGGTGGCCGAAGCCCATGAGCCGGAAGGGGTCGCTCTTGTCCTTTGCGCGCTTGATATATTCCGGGATGCGATCGACCGTACCGATCTCCTGCAGCATCTGAAGCGCCGCCTCGTTGGCGCCGCCATGGGCTGGCCCCCACAGGCAGGCAATGCCAGCAGAGATGCAAGCGAAGGGATTGGCTCCAGATGAGCCGGCAAGGCGGACGGTAGAGGTCGATGCGTTCTGCTCATGGTCCGCGTGTAGGATGAAGATGCGGTCCATGGCGCGCGCCAGGATCGGATCGACCTTGTATTCCTCGCAAGGCACCGCGAAGCACATGTGCAAAAAGTTCGCCGCGTAACTGAGCTCGTTGCGCGGATAGATGAAGGGCTGACCGATCGAGTATTTGTAGGCCATTGCGGCGATAGTCGGCATCTTGGCGATCATGCGGATCGATGCCATCTCGCGCTGGGCAGGATCCTTGATGTCGATCGAGTCGTGATAGAAGGCCGAGAGCGCGCCTACCACGCCAACCATGACGGCCATGGGATGTGCGTCGCGCCGGAACCCGGTGTAGAACCGGGTCATCTGCTCGTGCACCATCGTGTGTTTCACGATGCGGTCGTCGAATGCGCGATATTGCTCCCGCGTGGGAAGCTCTCCGTAGAGCAGCAAGTAGCACGTCTCGATGAAGTTGCCATGTTCCGCGAGCTGGTCGATCGGGTAGCCGCGATAAAGCAGTACGCCCTTGTCGCCGTCGATAAAGGTGATCTTCGACTCGCAACTCGCCGTCGAGGTGAAGCCCGGATCGTAAGTGAAGCAGCCGGTGTCCTGATAGAACGTGTTGATGTCGATCACGTCGGGCCCCATGGTGCCCTTGCGGATCGGCAAGTCGTACCTCGCGCCGTCGATCAGGATAGATGCCTCGGCGGCGCCCGACGCGCGGAGGTTTTCTGCGACGCTCATCTAAAAGCTCCTCTGCGATTCTGGGAAGCTGGTCGCTAACGAACGCCTTGTTAGAACCGCGCCCTAACGAACGCGTATTGCACTGCCACATATATTCGTCCCGTTTCTCTCGCAGTGCAACATGCGGCGATGCCCAAAAGTTAAGCAAGCAATTCACTGCACCTGATCGCGAATTCGAGCAAGGGACTCCTCGCGGCCGAGGACATCGAGCACATCGAAGATTCCCGGCGATGTCGATTTGCCGGTGAGGGCTGCGCGGAGCGGTTGTGCAACTTTGCCGAGCTTCCGTCCGGTCTCTTCTGCGAAGGTGCGGACGAGGGCATCGAGCGCCTCGGGCTTCCATGACGGCGCGCCCTCAAGCCGAGGCAACAAGGCCGTGAGAGTCCCTCGTCCCGTGGTGTCCAGCAGCTTCTTGGCTTGCTCGTCGAGCTCGAGCGGCCGCGCGGCGAAGAGATAGGCGGCGCTATCGAGAAGCTCGACCAGCGTCTTGGCGCGCTCCTTCAGTCCCGGCATGGCGCGCTCCAGTTTGCGCCATCCTTCATCACCAATGCGTTCCGCAAGTGCTGCCCCATTGGGAAACTCAGGCAGAAGCGCCTTCAGACGCGTCACAATTTCGGCATCAGGCGTCTCCCGCAAATAGTGGCCGTTCAGATTCTCGAGCTTGGCGAAATCGAACCGCGCCGCGGACCGGCCAATCGCCTCGAGATCGAACCATTGCACCATCTCGTCGGTCGACATGACCTCAGCGTCGCCATGGCTCCAGCCGAGCCGGACGAGATAGTTCCGCAGTGCCGCCGGCAGATACCCCATGGCACGATAAGCCTCCACGCCAAGCGCGCCATGGCGCTTGGAGAGCTTGGCGCCATCAGGACCGTGGATAAGCGGCACATGGGCGAAAACCGGGGTATCCCAGCCGAGCGCCTTATAGATCTGCGTCTGACGCGCGGCATTGGTCAGGTGATCGTCGCCGCGGATGACATTGGTAATCGCCATATCGTGGTCGTCGACAACGACAGAGAGATTGTAGGTGGGGGAGCCATCGCTCCTCAGGATGACGAGATCGTCAAGGTCCTTGTTGGCAAATACAACGCGGCCTTGCACGCGATCCTCGATGACTGTCTCACCCTCGCGCGGCGCCTTGAAGCGGATGGCCGGTTCGATGCCTGGCGGAGCCTCTAATGGATCGCGATGCCGCCAGGTGCCGTCATAGCCTGGGGCGCGGCCTTCGGCGCGCGCCTTTTCGCGCATCGCCTGAAGTTCCTCGGCGGTCGCGTAGCAGCGATAGGCCTTACCCTTTGCGAGCAACTGCTCGGCGATCTCGCGGTGACGCTCGGCGCGCGCAAGCTGGTAAACAGGCTCGCCATCCCAATCGAGCTCGAGCCAGCGCAAGCCATCCAGGATCGCGAGGATCGCGCCCTCGGTCGAGCGAGCTTGGTCGGTGTCTTCGATGCGCAGCAGCATCTTCCCGCCCGTGTGTTTGGCGTACAACCAATTGAACAGGGCGGTCCGCGCACCGCCGATATGGAGATAGCCCGTCGGCGAAGGCGCAAAGCGCGTGATGACCTTTTCGCTCATAGCTCCTGAAGGGCTAGGGGGCTGATGGGCGCGTGATGTAGCATGGGCGGTAGATGCGGGTAAGGGCGGGGGCGGAGCGGCGGGCCACCGCTGTTGAGCATCGACCCATGACGGGGCGGGGCGAAAAGGAATGGGCGGCTGGGATCCTGGGCCAGCCAAAGGCCGAGGCGGGCTGGTATCCCTTGTCCTAGCCACATTCGCTCGCACGCTCGCGCAGGAATCCGACCGCTGGTTCCTATGCCTTCCCGTCGTGTTTGCCGGCGGGATCGTCACCTATTTTGCCCTCTTCAATGAGCCCAATGGACGCGTAGCAGTGGCGCTCTTGCTTGCCGCAGTTGGGCTCTGCCTCGGGTTCCGCAATGTCCCCACCGGACTTGCCTTTGCCGGCGCCTTCCTCGCCTTCGCGAGCGGCTTTGCCGTGGCCAGGCTCCGCACGGAGATGGTTCGCGCACCGGTCCTCGCGCGAGAGCTGTGCTATGCTGGAGTAGGGGGCTATGTCGAGGACCATGAGTTGCGCGACAACGGCCGCACGCGTCTTACTTTGCGCGTTATCTCCCTAGGTGAGCTGAGACCTGAGCAGCGCACCTATCGCGTGCGCGTCTCCATGCCGGCGGGGAACGCCGCTAGGGCCAACGAACGAACGGCCTGACGTGCTGATCGACCGCGACGGGATGACGGCGGCGTTGCGTTCGGATAGCGGCAACCTCGTCTTTTCCCCAGCAACGGCCGCGGGCTACAGCGTGGACAACTGGCTGCTCGCCGACGGCGACAACCGCACTGCCGAGGCGGCCGCAGATGAACGCGCGTTCCGCTGCGATCTTCTCGGCTGCGTCGGCAAGGTCAAGGGAAAGACAGTGGCGCTCGTCCGCCACCCCGCAGCGCTCGAGGACGATTGCCGATCTGCCGACATCGTCATCGCGCCCTTCACCATCGGCAAAAGGTGCCGCGCTGCCCGTGTGATCATCGACCGGCGCATGCTGCGCGCCGAGGGCGCCTATGCGCTCTACACGGAGGGGCTTTCGATCCGCGCCGAGTCGGTGGCCGAAGCGCGCGGACGCAGGCCTTGGGTGCCTGACAGGACTGCACCTCCAACCTCGCCGGCACAAAATAACGAAGAAGATGGCGCCAATCCGCGCCTCAACGGCAATCCAGAAGACTGAGGTCAGTAGCGGCGGATCAGGCCGACGAGGCGCCCCTGAACCCGCACGCGGTCGGGACCAAAGATGCGCGTCTCGTAGCTCGGATTTGCGGCTTCGAGCGCGATGGAGTCGCCGCGCCGCCGCAAGCGTTTCAGCGTCGCTTCGGCTTCGTCCACAAGGGCCACGACGATATCGCCGTTATTGGCGTCCTCGCACTTCTTCACGATGATGGTGTCGCCTTCGAGGATGCCGGCGTCGATCATGGAATCGCCTTTGACCTCGAGCGCATAGTGCTCGCCCCTACCGAGAAGCTCGGGCGGTACTTCGATGGTGCTGAGCCTTGTCTGGATTGCGTCGATGGGTACGCCAGCAGCGATGCGGCCCATGACCGGTACGCTCACTGTCTGGGGCAGGCTCTCGCCATCGCTAACCTGAGGCACGCGACCGAGGCTGCCCTCGATCACGCTGGGCGAGAAGCCGCGCGTGCGCTGGGCGAGGCCCTGTGGCACCGACTCTGGCAGGCGGACGATCTCCATGGCGCGCGCCCTATGGGGCAGGCGGCGTACGAAGCCGCGTTCCTCAAGCGCGGTGATAAGCCGGTGAATGCCCGACTTGGACCTCAGGTCGAGCGCCTCTTTCATTTCGTCGAAGGAGGGTGGAACGCCGGTTTCCTTCAACCGCTCATGGATGAACATGAGAAGCTCTTTTTGCTTCGGTGTGAGCATCTGCTCCCCTTTTTGAGCGATTTGGACTCGGATAGTTCTAGTGGATCGGAATCGTCGCTGTACAAATCATGAACAGTTTATCTGTTCTGTTTGTGTTCTGCAAGCGGGAATACCACAAAATGCGGTAGAGGCGACCAGAAGGTGTCGAAGTCGCGTGATTCGGGTTTCCAGCGCCTTAATCGTGGTTGAGCGGGATAATCCCGACCCGTGCGCCAGACGGTAGGGCGGGCGCATCGGGTACTCGTACGATTAGGCAGTCGGCGCGAGCAAGTTCGGCAACAAGGGAGGAGTCCTGCGAGGGCAGGGGACGCACGACCCGCCTCCCATCCTCCCGCCATTCGGAGATAGCTCTCATGTAATGCTGGCGCACCCCATTGGCTTCGAGCGCCTCGCCAAGCACCGCCTCTGGCAACGGTCGAGCCGCCGTGGCGAGCCCAAGCATCGCCGCCAGCATCGGCACGAGAAACACATGGGCGGTGATCAGCGCCGAAACCGGATTTCCCGGCAAACTCAAGACGCGCTGGCTCCCGAGCCTGCCATAGAGAAGCGGCATGCCGGGCCGCATGGCGATCTTCCAAAAATCGATCTCGAGCCCTTCCGTCTTGAGCGCGCTGGCCACTAGGTCGCGCTCGCCCACAGAGGCGCCTCCCGCAGTCACCAAGATATCAGCGGCACTGCCGGCCCGCGCGAGCGTGACCAGGCTCTTTGGATCGTCCTTGGCGATGCCGAGGCTCATAGGCTCGCCGCCTGCGCGCGCTATCAGCGTAGCGAGTCCGATTGGCACTGAGGAGACGATCTGATCCTTGCAAAGCTCGGAACCCGGCGGAACCACTTCATCGCCGGTCGCAAGGATCGCAACCTTAGGCTTACGGCGCACCGGTAGCTCGGCATGGTTCATGGCGGCTGCCAGCATCAGCTCGCGCGGCCCGAGCCTTGTTCCGGCGGCAAGCAAAACCTCTCCCTGCTTAAAGTCCTGTCCACGCGGGCGGACATACCGGCCTGGCTCCGCGGCCTTGGCGATGATCACGCCGTTGGCCTCCTCGGCATTCTCCTGGATGACGATGGTGTCGGCGCCTTCGGGCACAGGCGCCCCGGTGAAGATCCGCACCGTCTCACCTTGCCCGACTTTGCCATCGAATCCCGCGCCAGCCGCCGAGATGCCGATCAGCCTGAGCGTCGCAGGCAGCACCGCAACGTCCTCCGCGCGTGCGGCGTAACCGTCCATGGCCGAAGCATCGAAAGGCGGCTGGGTCAGGAGGGCAGCAAGGTCTTCGGCGAGCACCCGGCCGTTTGCGCTATCGAGCGCGACGCGCTCAGCCCCGAGCGGCTCAAGCCCGTGGGTCACACGGGCCAGAGCCTCGGCAACAGAGAGAAGGGCCATCAGCGCTTGAAATGACCGGAGCGGCCGCCGGTCTTCTCGACGAGGCGGATGCTAGAGAATGACATGGCGCGATCCACGGCTTTCACCATGTCGTAGATGGTGAGGCAGGCGATCGAGACTGCGGTCAGCGCCTCCATCTCGACCCCGGTCTTGGCGTCGACCTTGGCGCTTGCTTCGACTTTCAGCCCGGGCGGGTCGCGCGACGGCTCGAAGTCGACGGTGACCTCGGTCAAGGGGAGGGGATGGCAAAGCGGGATCAGCTCGGCCGTCCGCTTCGCAGCCATGATCCCGGCGATCCTGGCCGTAGCCAGCACGTCGCCTTTGGGCGTATTGCCCGCAAGGATGAGGTCAAGCGTCTTTGGCGACATTGAAACGAAGCCCTCGGCTCTTGCCGCGCGGGACGTGACCTCTTTGGGCGAGACATCGACCATGCGCGCCTCGCCCGCGGCGTTGAGGTGGCTGAGGCGGGTGGTCATTGCGCAGCCTCGGCGCGCTCTGTAGAGCCGGTGAGGAGCAAGCGGGTCGCTGCCGCCACATCGTCCTGGCGCATCAGGCTTTCACCTACAAGAAACGCGCGAACGCCATGTGACGCCAGCCGCTCGAGGTCTGCATGGGCGAAAATGCCGCTCTCGGCAACGACGATGCGGTCGGACGGCACGCGCGGAGCAAGACGCTTAGTGGTGGCGAGCGTTGTCGCGAAGGTCTTGAGGTCGCGGTTGTTGATCCCGATGAGCTTCGTCTCGAGGTTCAGTGCTCGGTCGAGCTCAGTTTCGTCATGCACTTCGGCAAGCACGTCCATGCCGAGGTCATGTGCGCTGCTCGTCAGATCTTTTGCCGTCTGGTCATCAACGGCGGCCATGATGATCAAGATGCAGTCGGCACCCCAGGCCCTCGACTCCAGCACCTGATAGATGTCCAGCATGAAATCCTTGCGCAAAACCGGCAGTCGTGTCGCGTTGCGCGCCGCGGTGAGGTATTCGAGCCGTCCCTGAAAGGAGGGCATGTCGGTCAACACCGAGAGGCAAGCCGCGCCTCCTGCTTCGTAAGCCCACGCGAGAAGAGGCGGATCGAAGTCGGCTCGGATCAGGCCCTTCGACGGGCTCGCCTTCTTGATTTCGGCGATGAGCGCAAATTCGCCTTTGCCGATGCGCGACTGCAGGCCGTTGGCGAAAGGACGGACAGGGGAGGCGGCTTTCGCTCGGGCGCGCATGGCATCGGGGCATGCCGTGCCCTTGGCGGCAGCGATCTCCTTGCGCTTGTAAGCGAGGATGGTGTCGAGCACTTGAGCCACGGCATTAGACTTTATCACGGCTGAGCTTGACCAGCGCCTCAAGCACGCCCATGGCCTTGCCGCTGTCAATGGATTGAGCGGCCAGCGCCACCCCTTCGCGTAGCGTGTCGGCCTTGCCCGCGACAAGCAATGCCGCTGCCGCATTCAACAGCACAATGTCCCTAAGCGGGCCTTGGTTTCCTTGCAGTACGGCGCGGATATGAGCGGCGTTCTCCACCGCGTCGCCGCCGATCAGGTCATGAGGCTTCGCCTCGGGCAATCCGGCATTGCGCGGCGAGATCCGGAAGGTCGCGATCTTGCCGCCGTCGAGCACTGCAACATGGCTGATATCGGTGGTCGTCAGCTCGTCGAGGCCATCGGCACCGTGCACGACCCAGGCCCGCTTGACTCCCAACAGACCGAGCACGCGGGCGATCGGCTCGACCCACTCCTCGCCGAATACGCCGACAACTTGATATTTGGTGCCTGCCGGATTGGCGAGCGGGCCGAGCAGATTGAAGATCGTGCGAATGCCGAGCTCGCTTCTCACTTTTGCGACGTGGCGCATGGCGGCGTGATGGGCCGGCGCGAACATGAAGCCGAGACCACAAGCCTCGATGCAGCGGGCAATGGTCTCGGGTGTACACTCGATATTCACGCCGAGTGCGGTCAGCACGTCGGCAGAGCCAGAGCGCGATGAGATCGAGTGGTTTCCGTGCTTGGCGACGGGAACGCCTGCGCCAGCAACCACGAAAGCTGCGCAGGTCGAGATGTTGTACGTGCCCTTGGCGTCGCCGCCAGTGCCACAGGTATCAACAGCACCCTCAGGCGCGCGCACGGAAATGGCTCGGGCTCTGAGCGCGCGGGCGGCGCCGGCAATCTCCTCGACGGTCTCGCCCCTGACGCGCATTCCCATCAGTAGCGCACTAATCTGCGCGTCAGTCGCGAGACCCGACATGATCAGGTCGAAGGCTTCGGCCGCTTCCTCTTGGATGAGGCTTTGCCCAGAGGCGACCTTGGCTATGGCTTTGCTGAGATCGGCAGTGCCGGAGGTCTCCGCCAGCGCCGGGCTAGAAGGCACGGGCAGCTTCTCTGTGTGCCGACCCCCGCGCGCGCCGCTCGACACGCGCAAGGTCGAGGAAATTGGCAAGCAACTGATGGCCATGCTCCGACGCAATGCTTTCCGGATGGAACTGCACCCCATGCACCGGGTAGCGCTTGTGCTGGAGGCCCATGATCACTCCGTCAGCCGTTTCGGCAGTGATCTCCAGAGCCTCGGGTAGCGAGGAGCGCTCGACGACGAGCGAATGGTAGCGCGTAGCGGAGAAGTCCTGGGGCAGGCCGGCGAAGACTCCCTTGCCGGTATGATGCACCCTCGAAAGCTTGCCATGCATCAGGGTGGGGGCTCTCACCACCCGCCCGCCATAAACCTGGCCGATGGCCTGATGGCCGAGGCAGACGCCAAGGATTGGTACAACTGGACCTGCGCGCTCGATCAAGTCGAGGCAGATGCCGGCGCGGTCCGGATCGCAAGGCCCGGGCGACAGCACGATGGCCTCAGGTCCCTCGGCTAGGACCTCGTCTACGCTCACCTTGTCATTGCGGTAGACGCGCGTCAACGCGCCCAATTCGCCGAGGAAGTGGACGAGATTATAGGTAAAGCTGTCGTAGTTATCGATCAGCGTCAGCACAGGGTGGTGTTACGCTTGAGGTGAGCGGCCCGTCAAGGCCGCCAGCGGCGCGGCAGGCTGCCGGCAGTGCGGCGGGCTCTAGGCGCGCAGGTCTTTTGGCGCGAGAAACAGGTTCAACGTTCCGCTGTTGACGGCGATGCTGCTCCAGAGCCCACTCGGAAAGTTGATCACGGCAAGTGCGGCGGTGGGAAATTTCTCGCGCAGGCGATCACGAAAATGCTTCGGTCCTGCGCCCACGAGCTCGAGTGCGAAGCTGTGGAGCTCGGGGTTATGGCCAACGATCATTACCCGGCTTGCTCCTGGAGGGATCTCCCTTACCCTTTGTAGCAACTCCGCCGGACTAGGGTGATAGAGGCGATCCTCGTAGGCCACGTTCGGCTCGATCTTGAGCTCGGGCAGGACGAGAGCGAGGGTATCGCGTGTCCGCCGCGCCGCGGAGCAGAGTACAAGATCGGGCTCGATGCCGCGTTCGGCCATCGCCTTTCCCATCAGCGGCGCGTCATTAACCCCGCGGGTGGCGAGCGGGCGGTCCTGGTCCGGAAGGGATGGGGTCTTCCAGCTCGACTTTGCGTGGCGCAGCAGACTGAGTGTGAGCATCCGCCCGGGCCTCTATTGGCCGCGCTTGGCGCGTGCTGCGAAGCGTACCGCCTCGTCGGCAGCCTTGAACAAGGCGCGCGCCTTGCTCACGCACTCCGCCTGCTCGCGGTCAGGCACCGAGTCGGCGACGATGCCGGCACCTGCCTGCACATACATAGTGCCGTCCTTCACCACCGATGTCCTGAGCACGATGCAGCTGTCCATCTCGCCGTCGGCCGAGAAATAGCCCACGCAGCCCGCGTAGGGCCCGCGCGCAGCATCTTCGAGCTCATCGATGATCTCCATGGCGCGCACCTTGGGCGCACCCGAGACGGTGCCGGCCGGGAAGCCCGCCATCAGCGCATCGACGGCATCGAAGTTCGGCGCAAGCTTCCCTTCCACGTTCGACACGATATGCATGACCTGGCTGTAATATTCGAGGAAGAAGGAATCGGTAACACGCACGCTGCCGACCTCAGACACGCGGCCGACGTCGTTCCGCCCAAGGTCGAGCAGCATCAGATGCTCGGCGCGTTCCTTGGCGTCGGCGAGAAGCTCTTTGGCGAGCTTCCTGTCCTCTTCCGGTCCCGCGCCGCGCGGCTTAGTGCCGGCGATCGGTCTGATCGTGACCTTCCCATCACGCACTCTCACGAGGATCTCGGGGCTTGAGCCAACTACGGCAAAATCGCCGAAGTTGAGGTAGTAGAGGAACGGAGAGGGATTGACGCGCCTCAATGCGCGATAGAGCGCAAACGAGGGCAGCGTGAAGGGCGCCTCGAAGCGCTGGCTGAGCACCACCTGAAAGATATCGCCGGCGGCAATGTAATCCTTGGCGCGCTTGACTTTCGCCATATACGCGTCCGGCGTGGTGGTGGCTCGGGGCTCAGGATGAGCGGCCTCAATATCAGGTTCGCTGCTATGCGGCAGAGGTTGCTCGAGCCGTTCTAAGACGAGGTTCAGCCGATCCGCAGCGCGCGCGTAGGCCGCCTTGGCGCTCACTCCGGGCGCCGGCCTCACCGGCGTGACGATCGTCATTTCGTCCTTCACGCTGTCGAAGATCACAATCAGCGTCGGTCGCACCAGGATCGAGTCGGGAAGGCCGAGCGAGTCTGGCTTCTGTTCCGGCAGGTGCTCGATCAGCCGCACCGTGTCGTAGCCCATATAACCGAAGATGCCCGCGGCCATCGGCGGGAGCTCAGCCGGGAGCGCGATTGCCGACTCGGCAAGCAGGGCCCGGAGCGAAGCAAGGGTCGGCACCGGTGACGGCGCAAATGCGCTCGGATCCACTTGCGGTGCACGGTTGATCTCAGCCTTGGCCCCGTCAGCGCGCCAAATCAGGTCCGGCTCGCAACCGATGATGGAGTAGCGCCCACGCGTGGCGCCTCCCTCGACCGATTCGAACAGAAAGCTGTTAGGCCGCTCGTGGGCGAGCTTCAGCATGGCTGAGACGGGCGTCTCGAGATCGGCAACCAGGCGTGTCCAAGCCACCTGCGGCACGCCTTCCTCGTACTGGCGTGAAAAGCTCGGAAAGTCCGGCTCGATTGGATGGGTTCCGCCGTGCTGCGGTAAGCGCGTGACGGAGGCCCGCGCCTGGTTCATGGCTCTTCGCTCGTGCCCACGAGCTTTGCAAGCGCCTGCTCGTTGACACCCACCCCGTAGCGGTTTTCCAACGCGCTGAAATATTCGGCGACAACGTCTTCGCCGATGAGTTGGCCTATCTGCTGCTTGAGCCGTGCGGTCTCGCTCGGATCAAGCTGAGGCGGAGGCGTGACCTTGTCGACCTGGAACACAATGCGCCCCTCTTCGACGCCCGAGGGCGCCGATCCGTAACCCTTCTCCGGTAAGCTGAAGGCCTGAGCGACCGCGGCGGGAAGCACGTTCACGGTGATGCTGTCGCGCTTCAAAGGATCACTGGTAAGGACCTGCTGATTGAGATCCTTGCCGACGTCTTCGAGGCTCTTGCCTCCGCTCAAGCTGTT
This sequence comes from Methyloceanibacter sp., assembly GCA_035689365.1. Classification (GTDB taxonomy): domain Bacteria; phylum Pseudomonadota; class Alphaproteobacteria; order Rhizobiales; family Methyloligellaceae; genus Methyloceanibacter. The sequence continues at coordinate 19,099 of DASSLP010000219.1, read as the reverse complement.
GACCAAGTCCTGCGTGAATTTCGCAAGCTGGGTGCGCACCTGCTCAGTCTTCCAATCCTTCGTCGCTTCGTCCTTGACTTGATCGAAGGGCTTGAGTTGCTCGGGGATCACTCCCAACACTTCGTACCAGATGACCCCTTCGTCCTTAGCGTCGATCGGGTCGTTCTCAACTCCTACATCGGTGGAGAAGACCGCATTCAGCACGTCCTTTTGCGCCGGTAGCGTCACGGTCGATCCGTCCGGCTTCTTGCCCTGGCGGTCAACCTGATCGATGAGGACGTAGTTGAGCTTCAGCTTGTCGGCGATCTCGGAGAGCTTCGAACCCGACGCGAGCTGGTCCTCGATCTTGTCATGTAAATCGAAGATGGCGCCCGACGCACGCTCTTTCAGAATCTTCTTCTCGAGATCGGCCTTGGCCTCTTCGAAGCTTGGGCTCTTGCCGGGCTCAATCTCGGTGACGCGCAGCAAGACGACGCTGCCGAGGCTGCCGGTGATCGGCTCGCTGACTTTGTTCTGTTCGAGCTTGAAGGCGGCATCGCCGATCGCGGGGTCGGCGAGCTCGGCGCGCGTCACTTTGCCGAGGTCGATATCGGCGTCGCTCACGCCTTGCTCTTTGGCGACTGCCGCGAAATCGGTGCCAGATTGAACCTTCTGGTAGGCGGCGTCGGCGGCCGCCTTGTCTGGGAAGGAGATTTGCTGGACGTGCCGCTTCTCGGGGGTGCCGAGCTGGTCCTTGCTTGCCTCGAATGCTGCTCTTACGTCGCTATCGTTGATCTGAACCTCGTTCTTGACCGTCTCAGGCGTTACCGCCAGCACGCCGATCTTGCGATATTCGGGTTGTGTGAACTTGCCGCGGTGGTTGTCGTAGTAGTGCTTGAGATCCTCGTCGGTCGGGTCGGGGATGGTTCCGGCGGCGCTCTGCGGAACCAGCACGTAGCGGAGCGTCCGTGTCTCGCCGTTGAAATTGCTGAGGGCGGTGACCAGGACGTCAGGGCCGGCAGCGACCCTGCCAACCGTGGAGAGAATCTGCCGGCGTAGATTGCGCTCGCGAAGTGAATCGATATAGCCCTGCTCATTCATGCCAATCGCCTGCAGCGTCTGCTGGAACAGCGCGGGGCTAAAATTGCCGGACGGATCCTTGAAGGCGGGATCCTTCATGATCTCGTCGAGAATTGCTGTATCGCCGATGGCAAGATGCAGCGCGCGCGCATGCGCGTCGACGGCGGCACCGCCGATGAGCCGCTCCATTACCCGGCTGTCGAGCCCGAGCGCCCGGGCCTCTTGCAGGCTCAAGCTTCGACCGGCCTGCGAGCTCATGGCCCTGAGCACATCCTGTTGGGCACGCATATATTCGCGTGGACTGATCTTGGTGTCGCCGACGGTTATGAGGTCTTGGCTGCCAAAGCCCTGGAACCAGCCGGCAGGGAACCAAATGATGAAGCTCGCAATCAGCAAGAGGACGAAGATGACGCCAATGACGCCGCCAGCCGATTTGCGCAAAGAGTCGAGTGCCACGCGTAGCCTGCTTTCTATTCCTGTTTGCCAAAGCCGCGCTGGAGTCCGATTGCTTGGACAACCCCGCGCGGCGGCGGCATCATAGGTAGCAAGGGGAGACCCGGCAAGGCGGCGCAAACTCTTGCCGGCGGTTCGAAAACCGCCCTGCCAAGAAGGGCCGGCAGAGGCGAGGGGTAAAGACGTGGCAGGGATCAGGCCGCTTGTTGCGGGCAATTGGAAGATGAACGGCCTTGGCAGCGCCTTGGCCGAGCTTAGAGCCTTGAATGTCCGCTTCACGCGGGGCCCGGTGCCCGAGGCTGACGTCATGGTGTGCCCGCCTGCGACCCTGCTATCACGGGCGCGGGAAACCTTGGCCGGCACTTCGATCCTGCTCGGCGCACAGGATTGCCATCCTTTGCCGTCGGGCGCCCATACCGGCGATATCTCGGCCGAGATGCTCGCCGATGCGGGCACCTCGGCGGTCATTGTCGGCCATTCCGAGCGGCGCATTGAGCACGGCGAGACAGACGCGCTCGTCGCCGCCAAGGCCGAGGCAGCTCATCGCGCCAACATGACTGCCATCATCTGCGTTGGCGAGACTGACGTGGAGAGGCACAAGGGAGCCACTCTCGAGATCGTGAGGGGCCAGCTGCAAGGTTCCCTGCCGCCGAAGGCACGTGCGGCAGAAACTGTCATCGCCTATGAGCCGGTGTGGGCGATCGGCACCGGGCTTACGCCGACGCCCGAAGATGTGGCCGAGGTGCACGGCTTGATCCGCGCCGAGTTGTGCGGCCTGCTCGGCCTGGCTGAGGGTAACCGCATCCGCATCCTTTATGGCGGCTCGGTCAAGCCGAAGAACGCGGCCGAGCTTCTCGTGCTGCCGGACGTGAACGGGGCGCTGGTCGGGGGCGCAAGCCTCAAAGCAAGCGATTTCTACGCAATTCTATCTGTTTATTCCGGCAATTATTCCGGCAAATCGGCTGGTTGATCTGATTGCAAAACTATTGCGAGCAGGGTTGGCAAATGGACCAATCTTCGCCATTCTGATGTGGTTGATTTGACAAAAGGGGGACGACCTTCTCCGCGGGGTAGCGATGCCGTTGCTGCGATTGATCGCCGTGGCGCTTCTCGTTTCGGGTTCAGCGGTAGCATTTGGGCTTAGCGCTCTCGCCGAGCCGCTGGATAAGCAGAGCTGCGCGAGCTTGCAGGTCGAGCGCAACAAGCTTTTGACCCGCGACATGCAGGCCGCTCTCGACCGTGGCCCCGACTGGGTCAAAGACCACCTCAACGACCAGGAGCTTGCGCAAGTACGGCGCTTCCTGGGAGTGGAGGCGGATATCGAGTTCCGCTGCCGCGGCGGTGGTGTGGCCAAGGCCGCCGTGCAAGCCGCCGGAGCACCTGCCCAAGGCGACCAGGCGCCCACTAGCGCCGAAGTGGTTCCCTTGCCTGACCGCAAACCCGCCCCGCCGACTGAGACGGCCTCTGGCGCCAAGCCTAGCCAAACCCTGGCAGATTCGGCTAAGACACCGCCTTCGAAGGCGAAGGCGACGAGATGACCACTGTTCTTCTGCTGATTCACATCATGGTCGCGCTGGCCCTTGTCGGCGTCGTGTTGCTCCAGCGCTCCGAAGGAGGCGCGCTCGGCATTGGCGGTGGTGGCGGGGGATTCATGACCGGCCGCAGTGCCGGCAACGCCTTGACCAAAACCACAGCGGTGCTTGCCGGCTGCTTCTTCGCAACAAGTCTTCTTCTCTCGATTCTCGCCGGGCAGCATGGCGGGCCGCCCTCGATCCTGAGCCCGGCCGGCCAGGGAGGAGGGCTAGCCCCGCTTCAGATGCCAGCAGCGCCGGCACCGGCTGCTCCTAGTGCGCCGCCAGCGCCCTCGATCCCGCAAGCGCCGCAGTCGCAATAAGCGACCCACAAGAATTGCTCAATAAGCAGTCCACCGCTTGTTGTTGGGGCTACCGACTCGCCCCCGTTTCAGTGTATGGTCGAGGCCCATGGCGCGGTACGTCTTCATTACCGGCGGCGTGGTTTCCTCACTCGGCAAGGGGCTAGCCTCTGCGGCGCTCGGTGCGCTGCTTCAGGCGCGTGGGTTCAGCGTGCGGCTACGCAAGCTTGACCCCTATCTCAATGTCGATCCGGGGACCATGAGCCCCTATCAGCACGGCGAGGTTTTCGTCACCGACGACGGCGCCGAGACCGACCTCGATCTTGGGCATTATGAGCGGTTCACTGGACGCCCAGCGAGCCAGGCCGACAACATCACCACAGGCCGCATCTACCAGGAGATCATTACCAAAGAGCGCCGGGGCGACTATTTGGGTTCGACCGTGCAGGTCATTCCTCACGTCACCGACGCGATCAAGTCCTTCATCACATCCGGCAATGAAGGCGTCGATTTCGTTCTGTGCGAGATTGGTGGCACGGTCGGCGACATCGAGGGTCTGCCCTTCTTCGAAGCCATTCGCCAGCTCGGCAATGAGCTGCCGCGCGGCTCGACCGCCTTCATCCACTTGACGCTGGTGCCCTTCATTCCGAGCGCTGGCGAGCTCAAGACCAAGCCCACACAGCATTCAGTCAAAGAGCTTCGCTCGATCGGCATTCAGCCCGACGTCTTGCTCTGCCGCACCGACCGGCCTTTGCCCAAGGACGAGCGGCGCAAGATCGCGCTGTTCTGCAATGTTCGCCCCGAGGCGGTGATCCAGGCACTCGACGTGGCGAGCATTTATGACGTGCCCGTCGCCTATCATGCCGAGGGGCTCGATCGCGAAGTGCTTGCCGCCTTCGGCATCACGCACGCGCCAGAGCCTGACCTCGATCGCTGGCGCCAGATTTCCGAAACCATCGCCAATCCTGACGGCGAGGTCACGGTTGCCGTGGTCGGCAAATACACGGGTCTCAAGGACGCGTACAAATCGCTGAACGAGGCGCTGGTCCATGGCGGTATCGCCAACAAGGTGAAGGTCAACCTGCAATGGATCGAGTCCCAGACCTTCGAGAGCGAGGATGCCTCGGCATATCTCGAGGACGTGCACGGCATTCTCGTTCCGGGCGGCTTCGGCGAGCGGGGCTCTGAAGGCAAGATCCAGGCGGCGCGCTATGCCCGGACCCGCGGCGTGCCTTATTTCGGCATCTGCTTCGGCATGCAGATGGCGGTGATTGAGGCCGCGCGCGATGCCGGCATAGAGGACGCAAGCTCGACCGAGTTCGGCCCGACCGAGGAGCCGGTGATCGGGCTGATGACCGAATGGATAAAGGGAAACGAGCTTCAGCTGCGTAAAGTTAATGGCGATCTCGGCGGCTCGATGCGCCTTGGCGCCTATGAGGCGGTGCTCGCCAAGGGCAGCAAGGTCGCGCAGATCTACGGCAAAACCCGCATCTCGGAGCGCCACCGTCACCGCTACGAGGTGAACACGCGCTACCGCAACAGGCTAGAGGCCGCCGGCTTGAGCTTCTCCGGTCTCTCGCCTGACGGTCTGCTGCCTGAGATTGTCGAACGGCCAGATCATCCCTGGTTCATAGGCGTGCAGTTCCACCCTGAGCTCAAATCGCGGCCATTCGAGCCGCATCCGCTGTTCGCCTCGTTCATCGGCGCTGCGGTCGATCAGTCGCGGCTGGTGTAACCTCCTAAGCCATCGCAAATGACAAACACCGTCCATAAAGGCGGCTGCGCTTGCGGCAAGGTAAGGATCGAGGCGCGTGGCGAGCCTTATCGAGTGGGCGTGTGCCATTGCCTGACGTGCCGGAAGGTGCATGGCGCCCCATTCAATTTCTACGTCGTCTTTCCGCGCGAGGCGGTAACGGTCACTGGAGACGTGACCATCTTCGCAAGCTCCGAACATGCCATAGATATTCCTGCCGGGCATGTGGCGCGCCGGTCTACTCGCATTACGACCACCCCGACGAAATCGACCTTTATCCTGGGTCGTTCGACGAGCCTGGGTTGTGGCAGCCTAGTTATAAGCTGTGGAGGAGGAGGCGCGAGCCCTGGCTGCCTGAGTTCCCTACTGTCGTTCACCGCTACGAAGGAGATCGCCCGGAGTGGAAGCGAACCGAGCCCTGACCCAATCGTCTCCCAGTTGACGCTGGCAGACTTGCGCCCCATGGTCCGGCCATGACGGCAGCCCTGCGCCCCACGCCGAGCCCCGTTGCCGCCGCGGGAAATGCCCGTTTCGGCAATGGCTTGCCGCTTGCGGTGATTGCCGGGCCTTGCGTCCTTGAGAGCCGGGCACACGCGCTCGAGACCGCGTTAGCTCTAAAGCAGATCGCCGGACGCCTAGGTATCGGCCTCGTTTACAAGAGTTCTTTCGACAAGGCGAACCGCACGAGTCTCGCGAGCGCGCGGGGGGTTGGGCTGAAAGAGGCGCTTCCCATCTTCGCCGAGATCAGGGACACCGCTGGCCTTTCCGTCACCACGGACGTTCACGAGCCGGACCAGTGCGCTGCGGTCGCGGAGGCGGTCGATATCTTGCAGATTCCGGCCTTCCTCTGCCGCCAGACCGACCTTCTTTTAGCGGCCGCGCGGACCGGCAAGATCGTCAACGTCAAGAAGGGTCAGTTCCTCGCACCCTGGGACATGAAGAATGTGGTGGCCAAGATCGTTGGCGCGGGCAATCCCAATGTCCTCGTCACCGAGCGCGGCGTGTCCTTTGGCTACAACACGCTCGTATCCGACATGCGCGCACTTCCAATCCTCGCCGAGACCGGAGCGCCAGTGATCTTCGACGCCACCCATTCGGTGCAGCAGCCCGGAGGGCAGGGGACGTCGAGCGGAGGGGAACGCCGCTTCGTGCCGGTGCTGGCCCGCGCGGCTGTCGCAGTCGGTGTCGCCGGCATTTTTATCGAGACGCATCAGGATCCCGATCGCGCGCCGTCAGATGGCCCGAACATGCTCCCGCTGTCTGCGCTGGAGCCTCTGCTGGCCGAGTTGATCGCGATCGATCGGCTCACCAAGAAACGATCAGGCTAAGGATAAGCCCGCTCGATCACCCGCGGCCGCGATAGGGCGAAACGCCCTGGTCGGGAATCAACACGCTTTCTGGTGGCGTGCCGTGCTGCCAGAAGACGTCGATGGGAATGCCGCCGCGGGGGTACCAATAGCCGCCGATCCTGAGCCATGCGGGATTGATCACCTCGACGATGCGCTTGGCGATGGTGATGGTCGCGTCTTCGTGGAACGCGCCAGTGTTGCGGAAGCTCGCGAGATAAAGCTTGAGCGACTTAGATTCGAGCAGCCAGGCACGCGGGGCGTAGTCGATCACGAAATGCGCGAAGTCAGGCTGGCCGGTGATCGGGCAGAGGCAGGTGAATTCAGGGCAGGTGAAGCGGGCGACATAGGGCGTGTCCTCATGCGGATTCGGCACGCGCTCCAGCTCGGCCTCGCCTGGAGATCTCGGAATCGGCGTCTTGGCGCCGAGTTGCTTAAGTCCCGGGATCTTGCGCGCCATGACCTACTCCGCAGCGAGCCGTCGGTGCGGTCCGCGATAGATGCAGCCCTCATGGCAGGTGTCGCGCGCAACCTCAATCTCGGCGAGGCCGGGCAGGCGATTATGCAGCCTATCCCACAGCCACCTCGCGATATGTTCGAGCGTCGGCGCGGCCAACCCTTGTAAGTCATTGAGGAAGCGATGGTCCAACGCGTCGCGAACGTCTGCCGTCGCCGCTTCGAGGTCGTCGAAATGGATCACAACGCCGGTTTCCTCATTCGGCTCGCCATCGACCGTAACGCGCACGCGGAAAGAATGTCCGTGTACCCGCGCATTGGGATGGCCCGGCGGCGCCGACGGGAGCAGATGGGCGGCCTCGAAAGTGAATTCCTTATAGACACGCATGGCAGTCGTTTATTGGATTTCGCCATGCCAGACCAGGGCAACGCTCACCGAAGCCCTAACAGCTTGTGCGTTTGCAGGCTCAAGCGCCATTTGGGATGGACAAGGCAATAATCGATGGCGGCGCGAAGATTGGCTGGTGTCCTTGGACCTTCATCCATGGGCTGGAGTAGGAAATGTGTGAAGTCGAGATTTTCGACCTGTGCCGGGTCGATCGCGTCCTGCGGATAGACGAGCTTGAGCTCGTCCCCCGAGCGCTGGGTGAGCGGCACGCCTGCCTTGGGGCTTACGCAGATCCAATCGATCGCGGACGGAACGGGCAGCGTGCCGTTGGTCTCGATGGCGATCTCGAAGCCCACCTTGTGCAGAGCGTCGATCAACGGCGCATCGACCTGCAGCATCGGCTCGCCGCCGGTCAGAACGACATAAGGCGGCGTGCCTGAATTGCCACGCCATCTCTCGCGGCAGGCTCCGGCGAGACTCTCCGGCGTAGGGAACTTGCCGCCGCCAGGGCCATCAGTGCCGACGAAATCCGTGTCGCAGAATCTGCAGGTGGCCTCGGCGCGATCCTCCTCGCGGCCAGACCAAAGATTGCAGCCCGCGAAGCGGCAGAACACCGCCGGCCGGCCGGTTTGGGCGCCTTCTCCCTGCAGCGTGTAGTAGATTTCCTTAACGGCATACATGAGCAAAACTTGGCGCTTGACGCGATCAAGAGCAAGACCGGCACTGCCGGACATTCTGAGCCGTGCTTAAGCGAATGGAGCAGGGCGGTCCACTGCAATGACCACCAATCCTGATAAGGGCCAAGGCCTGGTCGACCTTGCCTTGCAAGGGGGCGGGGCGCATGGCGCCTTCACCTGGGGCGTGCTCGACCGCCTTCTCGAGGAGCCTTGGCTTCGCATCGAAGGCATATCGGGCACCTCGGCAGGCGCGATGAACGCCGCGGTTCTCGTCGATGGTTATGCGGAGGGAGGAGCTGAGGGCGCCAGAGCGCGGCTCGAGCAGTTCTGGGAAAGCGTCTCCCGTGCGGCGCTGCTCAGTCCATTCCGGCGCACGCCGCTCGACGTCATGCTGGGGCGCTGGACCATCGATACATCCCCCATGTTCATCGCCTTCGATCTCGCCGCCCGGATTTTCTCGCCCTACGATCTCAATCCACGCGGGGCGAACCCGCTGCGCGAGATCCTTGCTGAGCACATAGACTTCAAACGCGTTGCCCATGCTCCGATCAAACTCTTTGTCACCGCAACAAACGTTCGCACCGGTCGAGGACGCATTTTCCGCAATGCAGAGCTGACTCCTGATGTCCTGCTCGCGTCGGCCTGCCTTCCCACTCTGTTCCAGGCCATCGAGATTGACGGTGAAGCCTATTGGGACGGCGGCTATGCCGGTAACCCCACCATCACGCCACTCGTCCGCGAATGCAATTCGAGCGACACCATCCTGGTGCAGGTCAATCCTGTGGATAGGCCCGGCACGCCGCGCAGCGCACGAGAAATCCTCAACCGGATCAACGAGGTCTCTTTCAATGCTCCACTACTAAAGGAGCTCCGCATGATTGCAGTGCTCCAGGAAGCGTCCGACCCGGGTCATTCCGAGGGCGAGCGCTGGGCGAAGATGCGCATCCATCGCATCGCCAGCGATATCATGACGGAGCTCGGCTATTCCTCCAAGCTTAACGCCGAGTGGGACTTCTTGAGCATGTTGCGGGACGAGGGGCGCCGCTCGGCCGAAGTCTTTCTCGCGGCCCATGCCGCCGACCTAGGCGTGCGCTCGACCTTCGACGTCGCCGCTTTACGCGAACTAAGCTGATCGCATGGGTCTTCTCGGCATCCTCGCTGGCCTGGGACTGCTGGTCTGGTTGTCCTTCCGCGGCTGGAGCGTGCTCCTTCTTGCGCCGGCCGCTGCGCTCATCGCCGCAGCTTTTGCCCGCGAGCCGCTTCTCGCGCATTGGACTCAGACTTTCATGGTGGGAGCAGCCCAGTTTCTTGCCCAGTTCTTTCCCCTGTTTCTGCTTGGCGCTGTGTTCGGCAAGCTCATGGACGATAGCGGCTCCGTGTCAGTCATTGCCCGCTTCATGACGCAGAGGCTTGGCGCCGCTCGTGCCGTGCTCGCCGTCGTGCTTGCGGGCGCTATGGTCACCTATGGCGGCGTTAGCCTGTTCGTCGCCATCTTCGTCATTGTTCCAATGGCGCAAGGACTTTTCAACGCGGCGGACATCCCGCCTCGCTTAATGCCAGCGGCCGTCGCGCTCGGCACCATGACCTTCACCATGTCGGCGCTGCCGGGCACGCCGGCACTGCAAAACGCCATTCCCATGCCGTTCTTCGGCACCACGCCGTTTGCCGCGCCTGGCCTCGGAATCATTGCCGCAGCGTTCATGCTTGGCTTCGGGCTGTGGTGGCTGGGCCGCGCCGAATCTGTCGCGCGGGCGCGAGGTGAGGGCTACGGCAAAGGGGAAGCCGCGTCGGCGGAGATGCAGGCAGACCAGCGCGAGCGCGCCGTAATTGCGAGCCAGTTCGACCCAGCGGAGATCGAGCACGGAGCCCACGCAAAAACGGACTCCACCGTGTTCGCGGCTCTGCTTCCGCTCATCGTGGTCATGCTCGTCAACCTCGCGATGAGTCTCTTCCTGCTGCCGCGGTTGGATACGGCGTTTCTTGCCGAGGAGCGCTGGGGCGCGACCTCGCTCTCTGCAGTGGGCGGGGTTTGGGCAGTGGTCGTTGCGCTAGCTGCCGCCATCGCTGTCACGATTACCTTCAATTACCGCCGTCTGCCGTCGCTGCGGGCAAGTCTCGATGCTGGCGCCAATGCCTCGGTGCTCCCGGCATTGAGCGTGGCGAGCCTCGTTGGGTTCGGGGCTGTCGTGGCTGCGTTGCCGGCATTCGGAATGGTGCGGGATTTCGTGCTGTCGATCGAGGGCGGGCCACTCGTCTCGCTCGCCTTCGCCGTCAACGTCTTGGCTGCGCTGACCGGCTCGGCTTCAGGTGGCCTTACCATCGCCCTTGATGCTCTCGGCGAAACCTATCGGCAGCTCGCCATCGAACAGGGCATGGACCCGGCGCTCATGCACCGGGTCGCCGTGCTGAGCGCAGGGACTCTCGACAGCTTGCCGCATAACGGCGCGGTCGTGACGTTGCTCTCGGTGTGCGGCGTGAGTCACCGCGAGGGCTATTTCGACCTGTTCATGGTCGCCATTGTCGGAGCGCTGCTCGCGCTCGCGGCCGTTATCCTGCTCGGCTCGGCATTCGGTTCGTTCTAGCCGCGTTGGCGTTGGCGGCCAACCTCGGCACGATAGGCTTGCCACTCGGCGAAGCCTTTGGCGCGGAGGTCGCAGGCAGGGCATCGCCTGCAGCCATAACCCCAGTCGTGGCGGATGCCCCGCTCGCCCTTGTAGCAAGTGTGGGTCTCTTCGAGGATCAGGTCGACCAAATCATCGCCGCCAAGCTCTTGCGCGAGCGCCCAAGTCTCGGCCTTGGTGCGCCACATCAACGGCGTCTCGATCGTGAAGGGGATTTCCGTGCCGAGCCTGATTGCCTGTTCGAGCGCGCGAAGCGTGGCGTCGCGGCAATCGGGATAGCCGGAATAGTCTGTCTCGCACATTCCGCCGACCAGGACGTGCAGCCCGCGCCGGTAGCCAAGCGCCGCGGCATAGACGAAGAACAGGAGGTTGCGGCCGGGCACGAAGGTGGAGGGGAGGCCCGAGGCAAGCATGGTGATCTCGGCATCGCTCGTCAGCGCCGTGTCGCTGATGGCACCGAAGCTCGACACGTCCAGCATGTGATCAGGCCCGAGCCGCTTGCCCCAGGCCGCGAAGCGGCGCGCCATCTCCTTTCGCACCCGCTTCCGGCACTCGAGCTCGACCCCGTGCCGTTGCCCGTAGTCGAAGCCTACGGTCTCGATCCTCCCGTAGTGTTCGAGCGCATAAGCGAGGCAGACGGTGGAGTCCTGGCCGCCCGAAAACAGCACCAGCGCTCCCGCCTCATCCTTCGGTTTCATAACGTCAATCGATTCATGTGCGGTAGACCTCATCGACACATATACGCCTTCCGCTTCCCGGCCGCCTAGGCTAAGAGGGCCCGACATTCCGGGAGGGCCCTTGAAGTATGACCGCCATCGCCACCATCGTCGGCCGGGAAATCCTGGACAGCCGCGGAAATCCGACCGTCGAGGTCGATGTCGTACTGAAAGATGGTGCCTTCGGTCGCGCCGCGGTGCCGTCTGGCGCCTCGACGGGTGCGCATGAGGCGCATGAGATCAGAGATGGCGGCAAACGATATGGCGGCAAGGGCGTGCGACGCGCGGTGGAGGCCATCAATGGGGAGATTCGAAAAGCACTCAAAGGTTTCGATGCCGGCGATCAACGCGGGCTAGACCAGCGGCTGCGCGATCTCGACGGGACGGAGAACAAGAGGCGACTTGGCGCCAACACCATTCTCGGCGTGTCCCTCGCCGCGGCAAAGGCTGCGGCACGTACGCAAAACCAGGCGCTCTATCGCTATCTCGGCGGTCCTGAGGCCACGCTTCTGCCAGTGCCGATGATGAACATCGTCAATGGCGGCGCGCATGCCGACAACCCGATCGACTTCCAGGAATTCATGATTGTGCCGGTCGGCGCGCCGAGCATCGCTGAGGCAGTGCGCATGGGCGCAGAGGTATTCCATGCGCTGCGTGGCGCGCTCAAGAAGGCGGGCTACACCACTGCGGTCGGCGACGAGGGCGGGTTTGCCCCCAATCTCGCCTCGACGCGGGCAGCGCTCGACTTCGTCATGGCGGCAATCTCTGCCGCCGGCTACCGCCCCGGCGAGGACATCTATCTTGCGCTCGACGTCGCTGCGACCGAGCTGTTCCGCGATGGCCGCTATGTGCTCGAAGGCGAGAAGCGAACCCTGAACTCGGTGGAGATGACGGCCTACTACGCTGAGCTCGTCGCGAACTATCCGATCTTCTCGATCGAGGACGGCATGGCCGAGGACGATTGGGAGGGATGGAAGGGCCTCACCAACGCTCTGGGCAATCGCGTTCAGCTCGTCGGTGACGACCTGTTCGTCACCAATGTCATGCGGCTGGAGCAGGGGATCGACAAGGGCATCGCCAACGCAATCCTCGTCAAGGTGAACCAGATCGGCACCTTGACTGAGACACTCGATGCCGTGCGCATGGCGCGACAGGCGGGCTATGCCGCGGTAATGTCGCACCGCTCCGGCGAAACCGAGGACGCAACCATCGCCGATTTGGCGGTCGCCACCAATTGCGGGCAGATCAAGACCGGGTCGCTCGCACGCTCAGACCGTGTGGCGAAATACAACCAGCTCATCCGCATCGAGGAGGAGCTGGGCGGGAAGGCGCGCTACGCCGGGCGCTCGGTGCTGAAGCGGTGAGTCGGTAACGACCGGTTAACGCCGGCAGGCGATCCTATCGCGCCCTGTTATTGCCCGGATCTGCCGGGCAGCCAGCAATCCCTGCGTCCGTAAATCAATCGAGGCGTCGGTCATTACTGGATTCCCGCTTTCGCGGGAATGACGCGGGCGGGGGGAAGCGATGCGGTTTACGGCGTTCATCTTTCCGTTGCTCGCCTGCGCGGCAGGCGGCTATCTCGGCTACAACCTGCAAACCGGCGAGCACGGTCTTGAGGCACGCGCCGATCTCGAGCGCCGCAAGGAAGTGCTGGCTGGGGAACTAGCCGGCTTGAAAGAGGTGAGGAACCGGCTCGAGCGTGACGTCGCGCTGCTGAGGCCCGAAAGTCTCGATCCCGACATGCTCGATGAGCGCGCCCGCGCGATCCTGAACCTCGCCCATCCCGACGACCTCGTGATGCTCAAGCGCCGCCAGCCCGCTCCTGACCCGAGCGCAACCATCGCTATGCCTCCCAAACGCTGAGTGCTGCTTACGCACATCTGATTTCCGGCTTCCGCCGGAATGAGATAGTGCTGCGCGTCATTATCTTCCGTGAACCGCGAAGCACGTGCTAGCGTTTGTCAAGGGCGGGGCGGCTTAAGGAGTCAGACTTGAATAGCCCAAGCCTCACGCCCGGAGCTGCCAATCTCTGGCTTGGCGACGGCAAAGCCGAGTCGATCCCCGGCGGCAAGGCGGTCCTCACGCCCGAGCAGGAACTATCCGCCTACCGGCTGATGTTGCTCATCCGCCGGTTCGAGGAGAAGGCCGGCCAGCTTTACGGCATGGGGTTCATCGGCGGATTCTGTCACCTCTATATCGGCCAGGAGGCAGTGGTCGTCGGCATGCAGATGGTGATCGAACCCGGCGATCAGGTCATCACCGCCTATCGCGATCATGGCCATATGCTCGCGACCGGCATGGAGCCTAAGGGCGTAATGGCCGAGCTTACCGGACGCCGCCATGGCTACGCCAAAGGCAAAGGCGGCTCCATGCACATGTTCTCGGTCGAGAAGAATTTCTATGGCGGTCACGGCATCGTGGGCGCGCCTGCGCCGCTCGGCACCGGTATCGCCTTCGCCAACAAATATCGCGCTAACGATCGCGTCTGCCTTACTTATTTCGGCGAGGGTGCCACCAATCAGGGCCAGGTCTATGAGAGCTTCAACATGGCCTCGCTGTGGAAGCTGCCAGTCCTCTACATCATCGAGAATAACCACTACGCCATGGGGACCCATGTCGGGCGCGCCAGCGCGCGCGCAGAAGAGCTTTACAGCCGCGGGTCGGTGTTCGGCATTCCCGGCGAGCAAGTCGACGGTATGGACGTCGCGGCAGTGAAAGACGCCGGCGAGCGCGCGGTGGCGCGTGCACGGCGCGGCGAGGGGCCGAAGATCCTCGAGATGCGCACCTATCGCTACCGCGGCCATTCCATGTCAGACCCGGCGAAATACCGAACGCGCGAGGAAGTGCAAGGCGTGCGCGAGCAGCGCGATCCGATCGACCTCTTGCGCAAGAGGATCATCGAAGAGGGCCACGCGAGCGAGGACCAGTTGAAGGAGATTGACCGGGAGGTCCGAGCGGTGATCAACGAGGCCGCCGAATTCGCCCAGCAAGATCCCGAGCCCGACACGTCAGAGCTTTACGCTGATGTAACAGCTTAGCAAGCTTACATAAGATACTGATGACGACCGAAATTCTAATGCCAGCACTCTCCCCAACTATGGAGGAGGGCAAGCTCGTCAAATGGCATGTCGGCGAGGGCGATTCCGTGCGGGCGGGCGATGTCATTGCCGAGATCGAGACCGACAAGGCAACCATGGAGGTCGAGGCGGTCGATGACGGCCATGTGGGAAAGATCCTCGTCGCTGAAGGCACCGAGCATGTGCCGGTGAACCAACCGATCGCCGTGCTTCTGACCGACGGCGAGGGGAGTTCCACCTCCCCACACCAAGGAGCGGCGGGCGCCGAACCTTCAAAGCCAAACGAATCCGTCGCTGCACCGGCTTTGCCGGCCACAGACCTTGGCGAAGCGCGTCCCGCCCTGGAGAAGGCGCCGGCCGGACCGCAAGTCGCGCCGAAAGAGCCGGAGCCCGAGGCCGAGGTTCCGCCGGGCACTGAGACCGTCTCGATGACCGTGCGCGAAGCGTTGCGCGACGCCATGGCCGAAGAGATGCGGCGCGATCCAGAGGTGTTCGTCATGGGCGAGGAGGTCGCCGAATATCAAGGCGCCTACAAGGTGACCCAAGGATTGCTCGATGAGTTTGGCCCGATCCGCGTGGTCGACACGCCGATTACCGAATATGGCTTTGCCGGCGTCGGCGTCGGTGCCGCTTTCGCGGGCCTGAAGCCCATCATCGAGTTCATGACATGGAACTTCGCCATGCAGGCGATCGACCACATCGTCAACTCTGCCGCCAAGACGCTCTATATGTCGGGCGGCAAGATGCGCTGCCCAATCGTGTTCAGAGGGCCTAATGGCGCGGCGGCGCGCGTCGCGGCGCAGCACAGTCAGGATTACTCTGCATGGTACGCGCAAGTGCCGGGCTTGAAGGTGATTGCGCCGTACACAGCGGCCGACGCCAAAGGGCTGCTCAAGGCTGCCATCCGCGACCCTAGCCCCGTGATCTTCCTGGAGAATGAGATCCTTTACGGCCAGAGCTTCGAGGTGCCGAAGCTCGATGACTTCGTCCTGCCGATCGGCAAGGCGCGGATCGCTCGGGCCGGAAAGGACGTCACCATCGTTTCCTATTCGCGCGGCATGGCTTACGCGCTCGACGCGGCGAAGCGCCTCGCCGAAGAAGGCATCGAGGCCGAGGTCATCGACCTTCGAACGCTCCGCCCGCTCGACATCGATACCGTCGTTGCCTCCGTGAAGAAGACGAATCGCATCGTCACCGTGGAGGAAGGTTGGCCGATCTGCTCGATCGGCTCCGGGGTTGCCGCGCGGGTGACGGCCGAGGCCTTCGACTATCTCGATGCGCCGCCTGCCAAGGTCACCGGCGCCGACGTGCCCATGCCTTACGCGGCCAACCTCGAAAAGCTTGCACTGCCCTCGGTCGATCAGGTGATCGCCGCGGTCAAATCCGTCTGCTATCGGAGGTGACGCGGCATGATCGAGGTCGCCATGAATTGGAAAACGGGAGGGTGCCACTGCGGCATGGTCCGCTTTGCGGTGCTCGCGCCGGACGAGATCGAGGTCAAGGAATGCAACTGCTCCGTCTGCCGCATGACGGGCTTCATTCATCTCATCGTGGAGGCGGACCGCTTCCGCCTGCTCTCCGGTGAGGACAAGCTCACCACCTACAGGTTCAACACCGGGACAGCGAAGCACCATTTTTGCTCGCTGTGCGGCATCAAGAGCTTCTACGTGCCACGCTCGAAACCTGACGGGTTCAGCGTGAATGTCCGCTGCCTCGACCCCGGCCAGGTCACTATCGCGCGCACCACTCTGTTCGACGGGCAGCATTGGGAGGAGCAGATGGAGGCGCTCGCCGAGATAGAGGCTCACGCACCATGAGCACTCAGATCCTCATGCCGGCGCTGTCGCCAACCATGGAAACCGGCACGCTCGTCAAATGGCACGTCAAGGAAGGTGACGCCGTGAGAAGCGGCGATGTCATCGCCGAGATTGAGACCGACAAGGCGACCATGGAGGTCGAGGCGGTCGATGAGGGGATTGTTGGCAAGCTCCTCGTGCCAGAGGGCACCGAGCAGGTGCCGGTTAATCAACCCATCGCGCTCTTGCTGGGTGAAGGTGAAGATTTGAGCGCCGTCATAGGCTCCTCTCCCCAACGAGGAGAGGTGGCTTCGCGAGGCGATAGGGACGGCAAAGCACCCGAAGATGTGAATCCCGCACCCCAGCCCTCTCTCCAGCGGCAAGAAGAGGAGCAAGCGTCGGCGGAGCGCGTCATGGACGAGATCGCCGCGCAAATCAGGGGGAACGGCAGGGAACGCGTTTTCGCGTCTCCCTTGGCCCGGCGTTTAGCGCGTGAGCGGAGCATCGACATTCAAACCATCAACGGCTCCGGACCGTACGGCCGCATCGTCAAGGCCGACATCGAGCGGGCGGCGGCCAGGACTTCGCAAGCCGCACAGCCGCGAGCGGCAGAACCACATCGAGCCCACCAGCAAGAACTCGTCAAACGTGAGCCACCCGCGCCGCACGGCATGTCGGACGGCCAGGTGCTCGCCCTCTATGCACCGGACTCCTACGAGCTTGTGCCGCTGGACACGATGCGGAGATTCATCGCTGACCGGCTTACGCTATCGAAACAGACCATCCCGCATTTCTATCTCAACATCGACTGCGAGCTCGGCGCCGTGCTAGCTGCTCGCGCCAGACTTAACGGCATGGCGCCGCAAGACGGGCCGCGCGCCTTCAAGCTCTCGGTCAATGACTTCATCATCAAGGCCTTCGCCATGGCACTTCAGGCGGTGCCCGGCGCCAACGCCACCTGGACGGAGTCTGGACTCTTGCGTCACCGCGCTTCCGACATCGCGGTTGCGGTGGCGCTCGAAGGTGGCGGGCTGCACACGCCGGTTATCCGCAACGCGGAGGTGAAAAGCCTGTCGGAAATTTCCAACGAAATGCGCGATCTTGCCGCCCGCGCCCGCTCCAAGCGACTCGCGCCCCACGAATATCAAGGCGGCTCGACCACCATCTCTAATCTCGGCATGTATGGCATCGATCGCTTCGATGCCGTGATCAACCCGCCGCAAGCATCGATCCTGGCGGTCGGGCGGGGCGAGAAGCGCGCGATCGTGAAAGACGACGCGCTCAAGATCGCCACGATGATGAGCGTCACGCTCTCGGTCGATCACCGCGTCATCGACGGCGCACTTGGCGCCGAGCTGCTCGCCGCCTTCAAGGCCTATATCGAAGACCCGGTGACCATGCTGGTCTAAGGGGTTAAAGGGGAGGGCCATGCAGCGGGCCTATGCGCGGCTGATCCTCACGCTCGTCATTGCCGGCGCGCTGTCGTGCTTGGCCGGACTCCTGTTCACGCAAGTCATCGCGAGAGTGCCGGGGAGGGGCTCGCCTGCAACATCGATGAGGCGGTCGGAGCCTATGCCGTGCTGATCTATGCCGTGCTCGGCCCGATCATTTTTGCCGTAACGCTCGGCATCGCGCGAAACCGCAGAGCTCTTGCGGGCGCGACGATCGTGCTGGTCGCGCCGCTCCTTGTCTTCTTCGGCGTAGCTTCGATCGAGACGCGGCGCTATGTCGGCTTCGATGCCTACACCGAGTGGCGGAAATTCCTGGTGACGTTTATGCCGCCTATTCTCACCGTGCTCGTGCAATCGCTGATCCTGCGCGCCGTAACCGGCTCGGACCGCAAGTTGGACCAGTTTCCAGAGAAAAATAATACCGACGGCGGATCGATCCCTTTCCCCACCGAGTGAGTTTCACACCCATGTTTGCAGCCATTGTTCGAGCATCTTTGCGATGAGCGAGACCCGTTTCGATCTCGCCGTCATCGGCGCGGGGCCCGGCGGCTATGTCGCTGCGATCCGCGCCGCGCAGCTTGGGCTCAACACTGCGATCGTCGAGCGCGAGCATCTCGGCGGCATCTGCCTCAACTGGGGGTGCATCCCGACCAAGGCGCTGCTGCGCACCTCAGAGCTTTATCACACGATGAAGCGGGCCGCGGAGTTCGGACTTGCTGCAGATAATGTGCGTTTCGATTTGCCCCGCGTAGTCGAGCGAAGCCGCAAAGTGGCGGAGCGTCTGTCGAACGGCGTCGCCTATTTGATGCGCAAGAACAAGATCACGGTGATCGATGGGACCGCGCGGCTCAAAGGCGCGAGCCGCATCGCCATCATGGGCAAAAGCGGGCAGGCGCTGCCCGACATCGAAGCCAAGCACATCATTGTCGCGACCGGCGCCCGCGCCCGGACCTTGCCGGGGCTTGAGCCCGACGGAAAGCTGATCTGGACTTACAAAGAAGCGATGGTGCCAGAGAGCTTTCCCAAATCTCTACTTGTCGTGGGTTCGGGCGCAATCGGCATCGAGTTTGCGAGCTTCTATCGCACGCTTGGCGCCGAGGTGACCGTAGTCGAGATCCTCGACCGCATCCTCCCAGCCGAGGACGCCGAAATCTCGGCGCTCGCGCGCAAGGCCTTCGCCAAGCAAGGGATCACCATCCATACCGGCGCCTCAGTCGAACGGCTTGTCAAAGGCGAGGGCAGCGTCACCGCTCTGCTGAGGAAGCCGAACGGCGAGTCAGGCGAGGTCACCCTCGAGCGCGTCATCCTCGCCATCGGTATCACCGGCAATGTCGAAGGGGTCGGGCTAGAGGAGCAGGGAGTTAAAATCGAGAAGGGCCATATCGCCGTCGACGAATGGTGCAGCACCGGCGCGCCAGGCCTCTACGCTATCG
>DASSLP010000218.1:0-5986 GCA_035689365.1 Methyloceanibacter sp. | reverse complement strand
TAGCAAGCAGGTCAGGCCCAATGATCGGCGCTGCGATCGTCATCGTACTTGGGGGCATCCTGAGCTGGATGGGGTATCGGGGATCTAGGTCAGAGCTCTGAGGCCGATAGGCGTTGCCTCCGGCCTTGCTGATTTGGCCCTGGTCAGCTCTCTGTGCAGTGACCCAAAGGAGATCCGTTGGCGGCACGCCCGTCTGGGCCCCATTGCCTTTGAAAGCTCAGTGGAACCGCTGCAACCCTCGCTGCTTTAGGGGTCGGCAGTAACGAGCAGAATGGCGAGGCCGTCATGACCTTTGCTGCCAACCGTCTGGATCGCCGTGCCGCTCACTCGTGGGTCGGTAGAGGCAAGCTCGAAGAAGCGGCGCATGCCTACGACATTTGGATCGTCGCTCGCCTGTTCTAGGATCGCTCCCTCGCGGACGACATTGTCCACGACGATGAGAGAGCCTCGCCGCGCATGCCTCACCGCCCATTGGAAATAGTTTGGCGTGCCCGGCTTGTCGGCATCTATGAAGATGAGATCGAATGGCCCTTTCTCGGCGAGGCCGGGCAAAGTGTCGATCGCTCGGCCTACGCGAATCTCGACCACGCTGGATAGCCCGGCGCGGGCGATATTGGCATAGGCCACCTTGGCATAGCTCGGATTCGCCTCCAACGTGACGAGATGGCCGCCGGGAGGAAGCGCACGCGCGAGCCAGATGGTGCTGTAGCCCCCGAGCGTACCGATCTCCAGGATCTTGCGCGCGCCGATCGCTTGCGCGAGCAGCATCAGGAGCTTGCCTTGATTGGGCGCGACGTTGATTTGCGGCAGTCCTGCCGCTACGCTCGCCGCGAGCGCGGCTTTTGGGGCTGGGTCGTCCTCCACGAGGAGCTCGGAGATGTATTCGTCGACCGCGCTGAAATCAGTCTCGCTCATAACAGCTTCCCTGGGTTCAAAATCCCATTGGGATCGAAGGCCGATTTTATCTTGCGCATCAGCTCGAGCTCGAGCGGCTGCTTGGCATGGGGAAGAAGATCGCGCTTCATGCGTCCGATGCCGTGTTCGGCGCTGATGGTGCCGCCGAGGTCGAGCACGATCTCGTGCACGGCCGCGTTGAGCGCCTCCCAATAGCTCAAGAAGATGGCGCGATCCATGGCCGGCGGCTGGCTTACATTGTAATGAATGTTGCCGTCGCCGAGATGGCCGAACGGCACCGGCCGCGCGCCAGGGATCATCAATTCGACGAGCTGGTCTGCCCGGGTGATCAGCTCAGGCACATGCGCCACCGGCACGGCCACATCGTGCTTGATCGAGCCGCCCTCGTGCTTTTGCACCTCGCTCATCAGCTCGCGCATTCGCCACAGCTCCTGCGTCTGCGCTAGAGAGGAGGCAATGACGGCGTCGTTAATCTCGCCGGCGTTCCTCCCCTCGTCGAGCAACGTCTCGGCAAGGCGAATTAGTTCCTCGCCCTCAAATGGGCTCGATAGCTCGAACAGAAGGTACCAGTTGTGAGGTGCGGGGAAAGGGTCGCGCACGCCGCTGCCATGCTTCAGCACGAACTCGATGCCGATGCGCGGCATGACCTCGAAGCCGGTAAGCGCGGAGCCCGCGCGTTCGAGCACACGGGCAAAGAAAGCAGGCGCGGTCTCAAGGTCGCTCAAGCCGGCCATGGCCGTGACTTTCTCGGCCGGCTTGGGAAAGAGACGCAGCACAGCCGCAGTGATGATTCCGAGCGTGCCTTCGGACCCGATGAACAGATCCTTGAGATCGTAGCCCGAATTGTCCTTTCGTAGAGATTTCAGCCCATCCCAGATACGCCCGTCGGCGAGGACGACCTCAATTCCGAGCGTGAGTTCGCGCGCATTGCCGTAGGCCAGCACTGAAGTGCCGCCGGCATTGGTGGCAAGCGCGCCGCCGATCTGGCAGCTGCCTTCCGATGCGAGGCTTAGCGGGAAGAGGCGGCCTGCGCTCGCCGCCACCTGCTGCGCGTGGGCAAGCACAAGCCCGGCTTCGACCGTCATGGTGTTGGAAGCAAGGTCGATGTCGCGCACGCGGTCGAGCCGTTCGAGCGACACCACGACCTCGTGCCCGGTCTCAAAGGGAATTTGCCCGCCAACGAGGCCCGTATTGCCGCCTTGCGGCACGATGGCTGTCCGCGTTGCGTTGGCATGTTTAAGGATCGCGGCAACTTCCTCGGTTTCGCCGGGTTTGAGTACGAGCGCCGCCTTGCCGTGGTAGCGATCGCGCCACTCCACGAGATACGGCGCCATTGCCTCGGCATCGCGGATCGCGTTGTCCTCGCCCACGATGCGGACAAAGGCGTCGAGAGTTGCCCCAGTCGGGGCCTTATAGCTCTGGTCGCGCGTCATTCGGAGTGAGCGCTAACGCCAACTGCTGGCCTGCCGCAAGATGCGCGCTGCAAGCGGTCGTTGATGGCTTCGCCGAGCCCGTGATTGGGAATCGGCATCACAGCAATAGTTGCAGCGCCGGACCGGTCGAGCTCGCGAAGCGCACTGAACAGCCGCGCGGCGGCTTCGTTGAGGTCGCCGCCAGGGCTGAGATTGATGGTGGCGATCGCACCTTTGGGAATGCGCAGACCGAAAGCGAGAAGAGCCTCGTTGGGGCTGACGCTGGTCGCGCCAAGCCTGAGCTTGGTCTCAGGCGCGTAATGCGCCGCGAGCCGTCCGGGCGATGCGACCGGCGCGCCAGGCTTCGGTTGGGCGAGCTTTTGGCTCAACACGGTCTCGATTGCTTCCCGTGGAAGGGCGCCGGGCCTGAGCAGTGTGGGCGCCTTAGTCGCGAGGCTCACAACAGTGGATTCGAGCCCAAGAGGGGATGGGCCTCCGTCGAGGATCATGGCTGGGACGTCGTCAAGCTCTGTCGCGACATGGGCTGCGGTGGTAGGACTCACCCGGCCGGAGCGATTGGCGCTGGGCGCTGCAATTGGAAGCTGCGCTTCAGCCAATAGGGCGCGGGCCACAGGATGCGCCGGCGCCCTGAGGGCGATGGTATCGAGGCCCGCGGTCACCAGGTCTGCAATTTCACAGCCGGGGCGCTTCTTGAGTACGAGAGACAGGGGCCCCGGCCAGAAGGCCTCGGCCAGCCTGCGCGCGGTCGCATCAAGGGTTGCATAGGACTCAGCCTCTGTGATCCCCAAGACGTGCACGATTAAAGGATTGAAGCGCGGGCGTTCCTTGGCGGCGAAGACCTTTGCAACAGCACGGGAGTCGAGCGCATTGGCGCCGAGCCCATAGACCGTCTCGGTCGGGAAGGCGACGATGTCGTGCCGGCGCAGCGCTTGCGTGGCTTCTCTGATGGCGTTTGGGGCGGCGAGAACGACGGGCATGGTGACCGTCCTCTAGCATAGACTGGCCAAGTTGCGGCGGGCCGTGCTTATTGTCGGGGGTTCATGACCACGCTCCTCCTTACCCATACCGCCTTTCTTCACCATGACACTGGCTTTGGTCATCCAGAGCGAGCCGACCGGCTGCGCGCCATCGAGTCGGCTCTAGAGCAGGAGCGCTTCCATTTCCTGCTACGCGAACAGGCGCCGCTCGCCGATCTTGTCGCCATCGAGCGCCTTCATCCGCGGGCTTATATCGAGGCGGTCCGCTCTGCCATCCCTAAGCGCGACCACAATTGGCTGGACCCGGACACCGTCGTGTCGCCGGGAAGCTGGGACGCCGCATTACGCGCCGTCGGCGCCGTCATCTACGCGGTGGACCAGATCATGGCTGGACACGCCAAGAACGCGTTCTGTGCGGTGCGCCCACCGGGTCATCATGCCGAGCCCGCGCGCGCCATGGGCTTCTGCCTGTTCGACACCGTGGCAATCGCGGCGCTTCATGCCCGCGCCGTTCACGGCGCCGAGCGCGTCGCCGTCGTCGATTTTGACGTGCATCACGGCAACGGCACGCAAGCCGCCTTCTGGTCCGACAAGAATTTGTTTTACGGCTCGACCCACCAGATGCCGCTCTTTCCCGGCACCGGCGCATTGAGTGAGGCTGGTGTGGGCAACATCTTCAATGCGCCTCTAAATCCAGGCGATGACGGCGACGATTTCCGCGATGCCATGCTGTCGCGCATCTTGCCTGCCCTGCATGATTTCGGCCCGGACTTTCTCTTGATCTCTGCCGGCTTCGACGCCCATGTGAGAGACCCTCTGGGCCAGCTCAGGCTGGTCGACGCCGATTTTGTATGGATCACCGAGAAGTTGCTCGACGTCGCCGCGAAGCATACTGGCGGCAAGCTCGTCTCGACCTTGGAAGGCGGCTACGACCTCGATGGACTAGCATCGTCCACGGCCGCCCATATCGCCACCCTCATGGGAGCCTCTTGATTGTGGGCGCCGGAAGGGTCTAAGGCAGGCCATGGCCAATGAGACCGACCATTCCGACATCAAGACCATGAGCTTCGAGCAGGCGCTGAAAGAGCTCGAAGGCATCGTCGATCGCCTCGAGAAGGGCGACGTCGAGCTCGAAGCCTCGATCCTCATTTACGAGCGGGGCGAGGCGCTGAAGGCTCATTGCGACGGGCTGCTGCGCAAGGCAGAGGCGCGCGTCGAGAAAATCTCACTCAACCAGAACGGGAAACCCACCGCCGAGCCCCTCGACGTCGGGGACTAGAGCTCGTCAAGCAAGAACAGCCTTGAGAGCGAGTCGATGCAGAGGCTTCGCACTGACGCCGCTTACATTGCCCATCATGTATTCGATAAAATCGCAGCATAGATCGCGCTCCTTGGCGCAGGCCGCAATCATGCGCTCCGACAGTCGCGGGATGCGAAGGACATTTCGGAGATACGAGTTTCCGTGAAAATGAGCGGTAAAGCTGCGCCGGAACTCGCGCTCATACGCGGCAAGCGCTGTCGAGAAATTGCCTGAGTGCTTCGCCTCAGCAGCGAGCTTCTTTCCAAGCCGCAGTCCGGCGCACATTCCGTAGAAGATGCCCTCGCCGGTCAGCGGATTGATCATCGATGCCGCGTCGCCGATCAGAGCGGCGTGCGCGGCCGGAAAGGCGAGTCGCGGCATCTCTGAGGCGAGCGGCAAAATGGAAGAACGGCCACTCTGTAAGTCGTACGCAACCGAGTCAGGAAGAGGGGCTTGGTAGCTGGCGAAGATCTGTTTCAAATGAAGTGTCTGGGACCTGTAAGCGGTGAGGTCGACGACTACGCCCACATTCACCACTTCCTTCACGGTCGAGAAAGCCCAGCCATAACCGGGCGGTGGCAGACCCTTAACATTGTCCTGCCGCTGGCGCGCTGAAGAATCCGGCTTGGCCTTCGCATACATCCGAAGGGCGATCGCGCTGTTCTTGGTCCGATTGAAGCGCTGACCGAGCACGCGACGCACCTTCGACGCGGCGCCGTCGGCCGCGATGAGAACATACAAGGCAGTTTCAGGGAGGCGAAGGCACCTTCACACAGTGGGCTCAAGGAACGCAGCCGCCGCCTCTCGGGTGAGACGGCGGTCATGGGACAGCTCGGTCCCAAGCACGGTGTCTTGCAGAGCCTGCAAGGCCGCAGTCCCAACGGCGCTGTCGATGGCCTCGAGCGATCCTGGCGGAGCCTCACGCCAACGCGCGAGCAGCGCTTCGCAGTCGGCGGCGAAGACCGGTACATAGGCGAGCAAGTCCTCAGCCCGGAAAAGGGAGGCCATCAGCCGCCGCTGCCAGCGCCAATGGTCTCCCTCGGCGATCAGGAGTCCCTTGCCCCCGCCTTCGCCGAGCACGTGGTCGTAAATCGGCCGCTTGCTGAAACTCGCGCAATCGTCGAGGAACATCGTCTGGATCATCTCCGGATCCATGACGAAAGCGTTCTCCAGCCCGAAATTGCGATAGACGACCTATTGGCTCGTCGTAAAAGTCCTCGCCCAACTGCCCAAGGGGTTCTTGACCATCTCGAGCATGAGCCAAAGAAAGCTGAGCCGGCGGCTTGGCGGTACCGGCAGCAGCGGAATGGTCGCGTCCAAGCTCATGTTCGACACGTTTAGCGACGAACTGATATGTTCCT
>DASSLP010000217.1:0-3294 GCA_035689365.1 Methyloceanibacter sp. | reverse complement strand
TCGCCCGCCTGCAAGCCCAGCTCGCCAAACTGCGGCGCATGCACTTCGGCCGTTCCTCGGAGCAATTGGCCATCTCCATCGCTCAGCTCGAACTGGCGCTGGAGGATCTGGAAGAACAGCAGGCCCTCACCCAGCCGGACGATGCCGCACCGGCGGTACCGGTGGTTGATAATGAAGTGCTCAAGCCAGCACGGCGTCCGCTGCCCGAGCACCTGCCGCGCGAGACGGTCAACCACCGCACCGCCTGTGTCAATGGCGGTTGAATTTCCGACAGATTGGGCGGAGTAAAAACCGCCACTTGGTTAGCTCTCCGGTCTGACGCATGGCGTCTTTCACCGGCCTGTGCGGACGAAGCTCTTGAGATGAGTGGTTGGAAGGTGCCGGGTCAGTCGCGGCCGTAGCCGCGCGGCGGGACGATGTCTGCGAGTAGTTCGAGATCGAGTTCGACGATGGCCTGGAGCGCCTCGGCGGTCGCAGTGCTGGCGAAGGTTTCGGGCAAGGCCTCGTGCCAGGCGGTGTATTCGGCTTGCAAGGCGAGCAATTGGGCGACGGCATCATCCCATCGCTGGGCTCTTGAGCGTTTGTCCCTGGGTCGGCGATAGCGGATGACTGGCGCGGGCTGATCGGCGTGGAGCCGAGCACGGTAGCGTGCCTGTCGCTCGGCGTTGCTGAGGGCGTGCTCACCCTGCGGCTGACGTCCTCTTGGCATGACGCTCCTCCGTCACGTAACGGAATTGGGTTGATTGGATGCAGCGACTTTGGGCGGCCGGCCGCGTCGGCGTGGGAGCGGCTCGACGGCACCGGGGTGGGCGGGATGTCGAGCCGGAGACAGCAGGTCGACATGCTGGCGAAGCCTGTAGCTGGCTCCTTCGATCTGGATCACCACGGCATGGTGGAGCAGCCTGTCGAGCAGTGCGGTGGCGACGACGGCGTTGCCGAACACCTCGCCCCATTCGGCGAAGCCGCGATTTGAAGTGAGGATCATGGCGCCCTTTTCGTAGCGGGCGTTTATCAGCTGGAAGAACAGGTTGCCGGCGGCGGCACCGACGCTGAGATAGCCGATCTCGTCGATAATCAGCAGCTGGGCGCGGCAGAGATAACGGATGCGCTCGCGGAGTCTGCCTTCCCGATCGGCACGGGCCAGGCTGTCGACAATGTCGGCGAGCGGCGAGAAGTAGACGCTGCGGCCGGCACGCACGGCTTCGACGCCAAGGGCGATGGCGAGATGACTTTTGCCGGTGCCTGGCTGGCCGACGAGATGAACCACTTCATGGCGGTCGATGAAGTCGAGTGCGGCAAGGGCAGTGATGCGGTTGCGGTCGAGCGACGGCTGGAAGGAGAAGTCGAAGCCGGCGAGCGTCTTGATCGGCGTCAGCCTGGCCATCTGCAATGCCGCCTTGATGCGCCGGCCCTCGCGGATGGTCAGCTCCTCGGCGAGCAATGCTTCGATCGCCTCGATGGTGCCGAGCTGGCCGCGCTCGATGCGTTGCACCAGGTGATCAAGCATCTCGAGGGCGCGTGGCATGCGCAGGGCAACGAGATGTTGGCGAATTTGCTCGATCGGGGCGGCCGGCAGGGAATCGGGCTTCATGGCTGCGGACCGATGGTGGCCAGCCGCTGGGCGACGGCGTCATAGAATGTGAGCGATCGCGGCGTGACGATCTCCCCGGCGCGGACGGGTGCGGTGCCGCGGCGGGGTGTGTTGCTGTTCGCTGGCGACGGCTTGCGATGACCAGCGGCGATGTGACGGCGCCCGCGACCTTCCAGCACGGGATGCACTGCGATCAGCTGCCCATCTTCGAGGATGCGAACCTCGCTGGCAGTGCTGTGGACCTCGACGATCCTGCGGCGGGTCGCATTGGGTACGCTGTAGAGATTGCCGTGCAGCGAGATCATGCCGTCGCGGGTGATGCGCCGCTCGAGTTGCAGCACCGCCTGGAACGGCCCGACGGGCAGCTCCTGAAGATGCGGCAGCTCCTCGGCGAAGTGTTCGGCGACAACGCGCCGCGTGGTGGCGTGGGTCCGAGAATTGGCGACCCGATCCAGCCAGGCCCTGAACTGCAGGTTCAGATCCGCGAGGTTACGGAAGCTGCCACCCAGGAAGAAGTCCTCGCGCACGTAGCGGTATGGCCGCTCCACTTTGCCCTTCGTCTGTGCGCGATAGGGACGGCAAGCTTTTGGCTGGTAACCATAGTGCGCGGCGAACGCGCGCAGCGTGGCATTGTAGACGATGTGACCGCCTTCCGTGTCATCGCGGAGGAACACGGCGCGCATGCGGTCGTAGAGGATTTCCGCCGGTACGCCGCCGAGATCGGCGAAGGCATCGGCGTGGCATCGCAGCAACGTCTGCATGTCCTGATGCAGCACGAAGCGGCCCCACATCATCCGGCTGTGGCCGAGCACGAGCGAGAACAACCAGACGACCCGCTCAGCTCCCGGCTCATCGGTAAAGACCGTGCGGAAGTGGGCAAAATCCACCTGCGCCTGACGGCCGGGTGGCGTCTCGAAACGCACCTCAAACCCGGCGGCAGGTCGAGGACGCAGCTGACGCAGGAAGTCCTTCACCACGGTGTATCCGCCGGGATATCCGAGTTCACGGATCTCGCGATACAGCCGACTGCCGGTCAGTTCCGGGACTGCGGCGATGCGCTCGCGCAGGTAGCGCACAAATGGCGTCAGCTTGGTCGCTCGCGGCGGTCGTGGTCCGTAGATCGGCGGCTCGATGCCGCGTGCGATGTATCTTGCGACGGTGCTCCGGTGCAGACCGGTGCGCCGGGCAATCGCCGAGACGGTCATCCCCAGCTGGTGCAACTCCAATATCACGATCAGCTCCGCCAACCTGACCACCCAGCACCTCCCCCGATCCATCGGAGGAGAGGTGGCTCCAGCACGGACGCCGTTCTGACCGACCTCGCTCAGACAACACTCAATGCGTCGCCGCCGTATCGAAGTGTCGGTTTTTCAGCCGCCCGATTTGGCGAGAATTCACCCGGCGATGACAGCATGTTGCTGGCGGAGACGCCGCACCAGCCGGGCAGCTCATACAATTGCATCGCCGACCACGTGGTCTCGATGCCTTCGGCCAGAATCAGCTCCTCGGCTGCGGCACTGAGACGGATGGCACCGCCGCTGACGAGGCCGAGCGAGGCTTTGGCCGGTTCGACCGGGGCCTTGCCGAATGAGGCCGACAAGACATGGCCGTCGATCCAGGTACGGTGCACAGCCTGTATGCGGCCATCAGGGTCACTCACCTTGGCGACCAGGGCCGACCAATACGTCCCGCTTTCCTTGTGG
>DASSLP010000216.1:0-2956 GCA_035689365.1 Methyloceanibacter sp. | reverse complement strand
CTAGTGATCCACCAACTCTCCCGGTGCATCTGCGCCTAAAATTGGTCAATGAACTGGCAGTCCCACGTGTTGCCGCAATTTCTACCTCCGAAAGCAGACATGCGTCAGCGCGGTCAGAACGTTGTGCCAACAGCAGACATTGCGTCGTCCGAACCTCTCGAACGCCGTCGTCGCTCCGCACTCAGCCAAAACTTGCATCGCATAGGCGATAGACCTCTATTCCGGCAAGAGCCGCGGGCGACGGGAGTAGCGCGACAGGCTGCAGCCGGTTATGCGATGGCGTGCCGAAGAGGGCGTTGCGGACCGCGGCGGTGACGAATATGCCGTTCTCCTCGCTTCCCAGGAGCTTAGCTGTTATTCGGCGTGCAATTTTGACCCCCTGAGCTAGGGGATCGGCGTCCAAAATTGACCCCCTGAGTCCTGGCCTGTTGCGCTGCTCGCTTCTGATTCGGAGCGGGCGGGGGAGGCATGCTGACAGTGGACACGATCGGCCGGATACGGCGGGAGCATTTTCTCAAGGGCAAGACGATGCGACGGATCGCCCGGGACCTGAAGGTGTCCCGGAACACGGTCCGTAAGGTCTTACGGTCCGGAGAGACGACGTTCGCCTACGCGCGCGAGGTCCAGCCGCGGCCGAAGCTCGGCCGATGGACCGGGCAGCTGGATGAGCTTTTGGCCGGCAACGCCGCCAAGCCCTTGCGCGAGCGCTTGACGTTGATCCGCATCTTCGAGGAGCTGCGCTACCGCGGTTACGAGGGCAGCTACGACGCGGTCCGGCGCTATGCCAAGCGATGGAGCAGGCGGCACGGCCGATCGACGGCGGAGGCCTATGTGCCGCTGAGCTTTGCTCCCGGAGAGGCCTACCAGTTCGACTGGAGCCACGAGTTCGTGGTGCTCAACGGGGTGACGGCGACCATCAAGGTCGCCCATGTGCGGCTCTGCCACAGCCGCATGCTGTTCGTGCGAGCCTACCCGCGTGAGACCCAGGAGATGGTGTTCGACGCCCATGATCGGGCGTTCGCCTTCTTCAAGGGCGCGTGCCGGCGCGGCATCTACGACAACATGAAGACCGCGGTGGAGACGGTCTTCATCGGCAAGGACCGGCTCTACAATCGCCGCTTTCTGCAGATGTGCAGCCAGTACCTGGTCGAGCCGGTCGCCTGCACGCCGGGGGCGGGCTGGGAGAAGGGGCAGGTCGAGAACCAGGTCGGGCTGGTCCGCGAGCGTTTCTTCACGCCGCGCCTGCGGTTCGAGAACTACGACGAGCTCAACGCCTGGTTGCTCGACAAATGCATCGCCTACGCCAAGGCGCATCGCCATCCGGAACTCCCTGAGCAAACGATCTGGGATGTGTTCGAGGCGGAGCGGCCGCAGCTGGTGCCCTACGCCGGTCGGTTCGACGGCTTTCATGCTGTCCCGGCATCGGTCTCCAAGACCTGCCTGGTGCGCTTCGACAACAACAAGTACTCGGTCGCCGCGAGCGCCGTGGGGCGTCCGGTCGATATCCATGCCTATGCCGACCGCATCGTGATCCGCCAGGACGGACGGATTGTCGGCGAGCACCGGCGCGCCTTCGGCCGCGGCGAGACGATCTACGATCCCTGGCATTACGTGCCGGTGCTCGCCCGCAAACCCGGCGCTCTGCGCAACGGCGCGCCATTCCGGGATTGGGTGCTGCCCGCCGCGATCGACGACGTGCGACGCAGGCTCTCCGGCGCCGATGACGGCAATCGGCAGATGGTCGACATTCTCGCCGCGGTGCTCACCGACGGCTTGCCGGCGGTCGAGGCGGCTTGCGCCGAAGCGCTCGGCCAAGGCGTGCACTCGGCCGACGTCGTCCTCAACGTCCTCGCTCGGACCCGCGATCAAGGCTCGGTCGCGACCATCTTCACGCCGGCGGCGTTGCAGCTGCGTCACGCACCGACCGCCGATTGTGCTCGCTACGACAGCCTAAGAAGGGCCGGCTGATGGAGCGAACCCAATTGTTCGAGCTGATGGGCAAGTTGCAGCTCTACGGCATGAAGGCAGCCTTCGATCAGATCATGGCCATTGCCCTCAAACGCCAGCACGAGCCGAGCCGCATCCTCGGCGACCTGCTCAAAGCCGAGATCAGCGAGAAGCAGGCGCGGTCGATCAAGTACCAGCTGAGCATCGCCAAGCTGCCCACCGCCAAGGACCTCGATGCGTTCCAGTTCGAAGGCACGCCCATCAACGTGACTCTCGTCCGCGACCTCGCCGGCGGCGACTTCCTCGCGAGTGAACGCAACATCGTCCTGGTCGGCGGAACCGGAACCGGAAAGACGCATCTTGCCGTCGCCATCGCCCGAAGCTGCATCCGCTCCGGCGCCCGCGGCCGGTTCTACAACGTCGTCGATCTCGTCAACCGGCTCGAGGCCGAGGCTCGGAGCAGCCGCCACGGTCGGCTCGCCGATCAGTTGACCCGAATGGACTTCATCATCCTCGACGAACTGGGCTATCTGCCGTTCGCTCAGGCCGGCGGCCAGCTGCTGTTCCACCTGATCAGCCGCCTCTACGAGCAGACCTCCGTCATCGTCACCACTAATCTCGCGTTTGGGGAATGGCCGAGCGTGTTCGGCGATGCCAAGATGACCACCGCGCTGCTCGATCGGCTCACCCATCACTGCGAGATCATCGAAACCGGCAACGACAGCTGGCGCTTGAAAAATCGCGCCTGAGTGCCCGCAAGCCGCTCGCTTCGCTACAGCGCTACCTGGGGGCGCGCTCGCTCGCGGCTTGCTGCGCCAGGCTGCACCCATTCCCCACCACTCCGTCCGTGAGGAGGGTCAATTTTGGACGCCGATCCTGGGTCAATTTTGGACGCCGATTGACACCGTGGAACACTCGCGCCCGCGCTTGCTGCATCACGCGCCGCACCAGAGGCAGCATGGGCACTGCGTCCGGCGCGAGCGCCGAAATTCTCCTTGTCGGCCATTCC
>DASSLP010000215.1:0-12288 GCA_035689365.1 Methyloceanibacter sp. | reverse complement strand
GGGAGGTCGGCGTCGGCCAGATCCCCTTGTCCGAGGTGAACGAAGCTTGCGCCGGCGTCGATCGCCTCTCGCCAATAATCGTTGACGACGAGCTGACAGCGATGGGCAGCGCAGAGCGCGATCGCCTTCTTGATCTCGGTGTGAACGACAGCGGGACTCTGGTCCTTGACGCGAAGCTGCGCGAGCTTGATGCCGACGGGCAGGAGCCTGGCGAGCCAATCCGTGTCGGGAACGATGGGGTAGAACGGATCGAGGCTGAGCAAGAGGGCGCCTCAGCGTGACCGCGCCGGTCAGGAGGCGTGGTCGATCTTGAAGAAGGGGGTGCCAGCAACCGGGGTTGAGGGCGCAGCCATGTCGCGGGGCTCGATCAGTCCTGCCTCGAAAGCAAGCCGCCCCGCCTCTATTGCCTTCGCAAAGGCCTCGGCCATCTTTGAGGGATCACCCGCTTTTGCCACCGCGGTGTTCAACAGCACGCCATCGTAGCCCATCTCCATAACCTCTGCCGCGTGGGAGGGCGCGCCGATACCGGCATCGACGATGAGCGGAATGTCGGGGAAATAAGCGCGTAGCGTCTTAAGCGCGTCCTTGTTGATCAACCCGCGGGCGGAGCCGATCGGCGCTGCCCACGGCATAAGGACATTGCAGCCCGCGGCAACCAGGCGCTCGGCCGCGCTCAAATCCTCCGTCGTGTAGGGCAGAACCTCGAAGCCGTCGGCCGACAGCACCTGCGCTGCCTCGACTAGGCCAAACAGATCGGGCTGGAGAGTATCGTCATTGGCAATTACTTCGAGCTTGACCCAACTCGTGCCGAACAGCTCGCGCGCCATCTCGGCCGTGGCGATCGCCTCCTTGGCGGTATGGCAGCCGGCAGTATTGGGGAGCACGCGACAACCGAGCTCCTCGATCAACGCCCAGAAGCCCTGACCTGTGCGCGCCCGCGCCGATTCCCGCCGCAGCGAGACGGTGACGATCTCCGCGCCCGACGTTTCGACTGCGTGCTTCAGATCTTCAGGCGAGGGATATTGCGCCGTCCCGAGCAGAAGCCGCGAGTTGAAATCTTTGCCGTAGAGCGTCAGCATTAGCCGCCTTGCCTCGGTGCCACAATCTCGATCTCGTCGGCAGGTGCCAATTGAGTCGCGGCGCGGGTGCTCGCAGGAATGAAGCTCCCGTTCACCGCGGTCGCGATCTTAGCCTCCGCAAAGCCGAGGTTCGCGCAGAGCTCGCCGAGCGTCGCAGCCTCAGTGGCGAAAGGCTCACCGTTGAGCAGCACCTTCAAGAAATACCTCCGGGTCGATGGCGCCGGTCTCGATATAGCTCTGAACAAGCTCGGCCAGCACCGGCGCAAGAAGAAAGCCATTCCGGTACAGGCCGTTGACGTAGATATAGCCCTTTGAGGCAATAATCCTAGGCCGATTGTCGGGGAAGGCGGGCCGGGCGCTAGCGCCCTGCCGCACAATCTCGGCCTCAGCGAAGGCCGGATCGAGCGCGTAGGCTGCTGAAAGCAGATCGAGTGCCGAGCGGAGTGTGATGGGCCCGGTCTCTTCGCTCTCGATCACAGTGGCGCCAATCATGTAAAGGCCGTCGCCCCAGGGCACGACATATAGGGGAAACCGCGGGTGCAGGAGGCGTATGGGCCGCGACAGGCTGACGTCACGGCTCTTGATCACAATCCGCTCGCCGCGCACGCCGCGAAGCGTCGGCAATGAGTCCCTGGCGGCGAGACCCCGGCAGTCGATGACGATACCGCTGCCTTTGGGAAATTCGCTCTCGCCGAAACGCAAAGCCACTCCTGCCTGCCGGACCTGATCGAGCAGGAAGTGCAAGGCTCGCTCGGTCGCGAGATGGGCTTCGTCGGGGTAATAGAGCGCGCCGGCAAAGCGGCCGGTCAGAGTGGGCTCGAGGGTCGCAAGCTCTTCCGCTGAGAGACGCCGGTGACCTTCCGTCAAGCGCGCAAAGCGGTCGAGCTCGGCACGGTCGCGGTTAAGCGCCGTGACCACTGTGCCGTTGGTGACGGTGCAGGGATAGGTCGCCTGCCAGAGCGCGATACCGCGCGCTCCCAGCTTACCGATGAGGGTCTCAGCCCGGTCCTCCTCGCACCTGGGCGCGAGCATGGCGCCGGCAAAGACGCTGCAGGCGTCGGCGAAGGGCGTCGCCGAGCGCTCGTAGAGCGTGACGGCGTGACCGGCGCGGACGAGCGTCAGCGCTTGCCATAGGCCGACGACACCAGCGCCGCGAATGGCGATGGATTGCTTCTTGGTCGCCATCAATCGCCGAGCGCCACGCCTTCGCGGCGCGGGTCAGCCCCACCTTCGAGCCCGTCAGGCGTAACGGCGATGATGTGTTCTCCGCTGGTGAGGTCGACACGGCGCACGTCGTGGCCCATCGCTGTCAGGGCCGCTGCGAGCTGATCCAGTTCCGGTCCGGATTCAAGAAGAACCGGGCCTTCAGTGCTGCCGAAATTCGCGAGCGCGCTGGCCTGTGCGGGGTCGAGCTGCCAATCGATGAGCCCGACGATCGTCTTGATGTTGAACAGGATGATGGCAGGCCCGCCTGGGCTGCCGAGCACGTAGCGCAGAGTGTCGTCGGCGCTTGCGAACACAATGGTCGGGTCCATTGCGCTTCGCGGCCGCTTGCCGCCCTCGACACGATTGGCCACCTCGCGGCCTCGGTCATCGGTAGGAAGGAAAGAGAAATCGGTCAGCTGATTGTTGAGCAGGAAGCCGCGCACCATGGTTCGCGAGCCAAAGGACTGCTCGATGCTCGTGGTCATCGAGAAGGCATTGCCTGCGTCGTCGACGATGGAAACCTGGCTTGTGCCGACGCTCTCGACGGTGGCGTCGTGACCGAACGCGCCTTGGCGCTGATTGGGCGGCGTACCCGCGCCGAAATGATCTTGCGCGCGGGAAGGATTCATCAAAGCGCGGCGGGTGGCGATATAGCCAGGATCGAGCAGGCCACTTAGAGGCACGGAAACAAAGTCGCTGTCGGCAAGGTAAAGCGCACGGTCGGCGAAGGCGAGGCGCTCGGCTTCGGCGACAATATGAACGGCAGCGGCGCCGAGCGGCGTGGAGCCGAGGTCGTAGGGGCCGATCAGATCAAGGACTTGGCTGACAGTGACGCCGCCAGAGGACGGCAGTCCGGCTCCGCACACGCGATAGGCGCGGTATGGAGCGCAAACCGGATCGCGCTCCTTGGCGCGGTAATTTGCCAGATCCTCAGCAGCAAGCTTGCCGGGCTGCCGTGGATCGCTCTGCACCGCTTTGACGATATCGCGGGCGATGTCGCCATCATAAAAGGGCTTAGGTCCATCGCGCGCGATGATCTCGAGCGTATCAGCGAGCGCAGGATTGGCAAGCTGGTAGCCCGTCGGCCACGGCCCTCCTTGCGCATCGAAGAAATAGGCGCGGGCCTCCGGCGCGAAGCTTTGCGGGCCAGTGTCGGTGAGCAGCTTGGCGAGGCGAGGTGAAACCGGGAAGCCCTCGCGCGCAAGCGCGATGGCCGGCTGGAAGAGCTCGGCCCAAGGGAGTTTGCCATATTTGTCGTGGGCCAGCTTGAGCGCGGCGAGTACGCCCGGCACGCCGACCGAAAGTCCGCTCGCCATGGCTGCATCGCGGGGCACGGGTTTTCTGTCAGGTCCAAGGAAGAGCTCGGGCGTGGCCGCCGCCGGCGCCGTCTCGCGACCATCGAAGCCAGCGAGCTGCTTTGACGCCTGGTCCCAATAGAGAATGAAGGCACCGCCGCCGATGCCCGAAGATTGCGGCTCGACGAGATTGAGCACCATTTGCGTGGCTATTGCCGCATCGACTGCGCTGCCACCTTTGCGCAGAATCGCGAGCCCTGCCTCCGCGGCGAGCGGATGCGCGGCGACCACCATGTGGCGCTTCGCCTTGACGAGCGGCTTCGGCGTAAAGCCGCTCGGCGCCTCTGGTTGCTCGAAGGCATGCAGCGCCGGCGCATCCAACGCCAACGCTAAGGCGAGCATCGCGGCAACAAGTATGTTCTTGCGCGTCATGGCCGGCAGCATAGCGGCTTTCGCTTGGCTGACCACTCACTCCTTTGCGACTAATGGAAGTCGCGGGAGCGCGGAATGATGCGCTCCGAGCGCGGGTGACGGCGTGGATGCCAGCGTGGATGGCCCCGCTCACGCACACGCTCGCGGGGATCTTCGCCACCGGCATGCTTGACGTGATCGCCATGGGCGAGGGGGAGAGAAAGCTCATCTGACTTGTCGCGCCAAGATCCAGGCTCTGGTCTGCGGATCTCGTCGGCATTGGCAAGGGCCACGCTTAAATTTTCTCCATCGTCGGTGAGGAGTCGCAGCCAGTCGCTGCGGTCCTCGAGCCGCTCCGCGACGACATGGATGATGTCCTCATGGCGCTGCACGCGGCCATGCATCACCACGAGCCGTGCGCCCATCACCACCTTGCGTTCGCGCTCGAGCACTTTGGGCCAGATCACCGAGTTGGCGACGCCCGTCTCGTCCTCGATGGTCATAAACACCACGCCCTGGGCCGAGCCTGGGCGCTGACGCACCAGCACGACGCCTGCGACGCTCACGCGCGCGGCGTCGCGAACCTGCTTGAGATCGGCGCAAGAGAGAATGCGCGATGCAGCAACGCGTGTGCGCAGAAAGCTCATGGGATGGGCTTTGAGCGAAAGGCGGAGCGTGCGGTAGTCGTTCACCACATGCTCCGACAACGGCATCAAGGGCAGCGCCACCTTCTTCTCGTCTCCAGCCTCGGCAGTGGCAGTATGATCGAACAGCGGTAAGGGACTTTCTTTCGGAAGCCCGCGCACCTCCCACAGAGCCTGGCGGCGGTCGAGCCCGAGGGAGCGGAAGGCATCAGCCGCGGCGAGCTTCTCAATGCTCGCGCGGCCTATGCCGCTCCGCCGCCACAGATCACGCATGTCACTGAACTTCTCCCTAAGAGGGGGAGGGTTAGGGAGGGGGTCTGTGGCGTCTTGACCCCCACCCAGCGATGGCTTGAGGCCACCGCTGTCCTCCCCCTTACAAGGGGAGGGATGAGGTGGTGCAAACAAATGCGGGTTGAGCCCAGCGGAAATATCGTCGCGCACCGAGACGAGGCACTGCACGTCGGCCTCGCGCAGTCCATCGATCTGGCGAAGCCCAAGACGCAGCGCAAAGGCGCCGTCTCGCGCCTCCTCGAGCGTACAGTCCCACAGACTGTGGTTGACGTCGGGCGGGCGCGCCTCGACGCCATGAGCGCGCGCGCAAGCCACGATCTGCGCCGGTGCATAAAAGCCCATTGGCTGAGAGTTGAGCAGCGCCGCGGCGAATGCCGTGGGGTAATGGCATTTGATCCAGGCCGAGACATACACAAGGTGGGCGAAGCTCGCGGCATGACTCTCGGGGAAACCATACTCGCCGAAGCCCTTGATCTGGTTGAAGCAGCGCTCGGCGAACTCTGCCGGATAACCGCGCTCCGTCATACGGCCGACCATCTTCTCGCGCAGGCGGTCGATGGTGCCGCGGCGGCGGAAGGTAGCCATGGCACGGCGGAGTTCGTTCGCCTCTGGGCCTGAGAATTTCGCTGCCACCATGGCAAGCCGCATCGCCTGCTCCTGGAACAGAGGCACGCCCATGGTCTTGCCCAGAACTTGGTGAAGCTCATCGGCAGGACCATGGTCTGGATGGGGCGAGGGGAACTCGACAAGCTCGTCCCCGCAGCGGCGGCGCAAATAGGGGTGAACCATGTCGCCCTGGATCGGCCCGGGCCTCACGATGGCGACCTCGATGACGAGGTCGTAGAAGACCCGGGGGCGAAGCCGCGGCAGCATGTTCATCTGCGCCCGGCTCTCGACCTGGAACACGCCGATCGAGTCCGCCTTGCACAGCATGTCGTACACTGCGGGATCGTCGCGGGGCACTGTGCCGAGCGTGACGTCCTTGCGGTAATGCTCACGCAAGAAAGCGAACGCCTTGCGGATGCAGGTAAGCATGCCGAGGCCGAGCACATCGACCTTCAAGAGGCCAAGCGCGTCGAGATCGTCCTTGTCCCATTCGATGACGGTGCGGTCTTCCATGGCGGCATTGCCGATGGGAACGACCTCGGACAGCGGCCCGCGCGTCAGCACGAAGCCGCCGACATGCTGGGAGAGATGGCGGGGAAAACCAATCAGCTCATGTGTGAGCTCGAGGCAACGGGCAAGCAGCGGATCCGAAGGATCGAGCCCAGCCTGCCTGACATACTCCTCGGGCAGGCTGGAATTACTCAAGCCCCAGATAGTGGTGGCGAGCGCAGCGACAGTGTCCCCGGAAAGGCCGAGCGCCTCGCCCACCTCGCGCACGGCAAGGCGTCCGCGATAGCAGATCACGGTGGCGGCAAGCCCTGCGCGGTCGCGGCCGTAGCGCGCGTAGATATATTGGATCACCTCCTCGCGCCGCTCGTGCTCGAAATCGACGTCGATGTCGGGCGGCTCCTTGCGCTCGGGCGAGACGAAACGCTCGAACAGAAGGTCGATTTGGGTGGGATCGACATTGGCGATGGCGAGGCAATAGCAAACGGCAGAGTTGGCGGCGGAGCCTCTGCCCTGGCAGAGGATGCCTTGCGAGCGTGCGTAGCGGACGATGTCATGGACGGTGAGGAAATAGCGTGCGTAATCGAGCTCGGCGATCAGCGCGAGCTCTTTTTCCAGTGTATCGCGTACCTTATCGGAGATGCCGTCGCGAAAACGCCAGGCTGCGCCTTCCCAAGCGAGATCCTCAAGATGCGACTGCGGCGTCTTGCCTTCGGGAACGGGCTCGTCGGGATACTCGTATTTGAGCTCGTCCAGGGAGAAGGTGCAGGCCTCAGCGATCTCGATGGTGCGAGCAAGCGCGTCCTCATGGCTTGAGAAAAGCCGCGCCATGTCGTGTGCGGATTTGAGATGCCGCTCGGCATTGGCTTCGAGGCGGAGCCCAGCTCCGGCGACGGTGCATTTCTCGCGGATCGCGGTGAGCACGTCCTGAAGGTCGCGCCGGTGCGGGGTGTGGTAGAGTACGCCATTGGTGGCGACGATGGGAATGCCGGTCCGTTTGCCGAGCTCGGCAAGAGCCGCGATGCGAGCCCAATCGTTGCCACGATAAGAGTGCCGCGCCGCGAGATAAAGGCGCACTCGCGGCCCGAGCACGTCCTTGATGCACTTCAGTTGGTCTTCGAACCTTCCTTTGTCATGCCCGCGAAAGCGGGCATCCAGTAACCGCGGACCTTCGTTATCGAGAGATCGGTGGTTACTGGATCGCCCGGTCAAGCCGGGCGATGACAATGGAGAGGGAGAGGGAAAGCCGTCGGGTGGGAGAGCGATGAAGATCAAGCCTTCGGCAGGTGCTGCGACGTCGTCGAGACAAAGAATGCACTCGCCTTTCTCGGCGCGGCGCTGGCCAAGCGTGAGCAGCCGGCACAGCCTGCCGTAAGCCGCGCGATTCGTCGGATAAGCGAGCAGACTCGGAGCGTCTTTGAGGTTAAGGCGCGCGCCGACGATGAACTTAATCCCACTCACTTCCTTAGCGGCGAGATGAGCGCGCACCACGCCGGCGAGCGTATTGTGATCGGTAACGGCAATCGCTTCGAGACCGAGCAGCTTCGCCGTCGCCACCAGCTCCTCGGGATGCGAGCCGCCGCGCAGGAAAGAGAAATTGGTGGTGACGTCGAGCTCGGCGTAGCGGGGCGATGCCGAGGCCATTTACCCGTAGACCCCGTGCAGATACCAGGAGGGAACGCTAAGCTCGCTCTCCTGATAGAGGCCGTCGCGGAATATCCAGTAGCGATGCCCGTCCTCGTCCTCGATGCGGTAATAGTCGCGCGGCCTTGCGCATTGTTTTTCCTTGCGGACAGGCGAGGATTTGAGTGCCCGCCACCATTCAGGCGCGATGCGCTCGGGCCCCTCGGCCTTGACCACGCGGCGCATCACGTGCCGCCAAGTGAAGTGCGCAGGCGGCCCTTCGGGGATCTCGGCGAGTACGGCAACAGGCTCTGGCTTTGGAAAGAGAAGCGGCGGCCGCGGCGGCTTGGCAGAGACCTGCTCGGGCCAAAACGACGGACAGGCAAATGCGCTGCGCAAGGCTTGCGCCAATTCGGGAATGTGGCTCGCCTTGGGCACGAGCCGGCGCACGGCGCGGCCGCCCAGGCGATTGGCGAGGCAATCGATCAAAGTCTCCGGCTCTGCTTTACCTTCGCTCTCGGCAAGCGTGGTTTGCGCCGGCACGAGCCTGTCGGTGGCAGGGGCAGCGAGCGCCATCAGGTCGACGCCGAAGCCAACGTCGATCGTCTCGATCTTGTCCTTGAGCAGACGCAAGAGATGCTCGGGCTTGCGTGATGGTGCGCTCAAGCCAGCCTCGATCACGGTGGACGAGCCGTCGGCGCGGCAGACCCACAGCGCTACGCGCCGCGCTCCGCGGCACGCGCGCGCCAACGTTAGGCAAAGCTCTGCGGCAAGATGGGCAAGCGCGCCCGCAACGCCGTCATGGCTAACGAGAGGCTCAGGAAAGGGGAGTCGCGCCACAAAGTCGGGCGTAGGACGAAGAGGAACGCGCGGCTCTTCGCGAATCCCAAGCGCCTGATCGAGGCGGCATAGGACGGCCTCTGCCACATCCCTAGAATGGAACCGCCGCTCGAGACTCGCGCGCGGCAGATCGTAGAGCTGGCCGATGCGCTTCAATCCCAGCCGCCGCAAGAGGAGGGCGATCTCCGGCTCGATCCGCAAAGCTTCTACGGGAAGAGTGCGAAGCGCGTCCCCGATCTTTCCGTGAGGCACGATGGTTGGGGAGTTCGGCGCGTAGCGAGCAAGCGCATGAGCTCCTCCTAGAGTGTCGGCAACGGCAAGCCGTGCGCTGAAGCCAGCGCGTGCGAGCCGCGCCGTCATATCGGCAAGGAGCGCCGCCTCGCCGCCGAAAAGA
Source organism: Methyloceanibacter sp. (assembly GCA_035689365.1). GTDB lineage: Bacteria > Pseudomonadota > Alphaproteobacteria > Rhizobiales > Methyloligellaceae > Methyloceanibacter. Next base: position 3,392 of record DASSLP010000215.1, on the reverse strand, counting down.
TGGGGAATGCCGGCGACATCGAGCCAAAGCCCGTCATCGCCATCTCTGTTGAGCGTCGGGCTGTAACGGGCAGAAGCCCAGCGGGCAAGAGTAAGAAGCGCCGCTTCGTCCTTCTTCGGCGCAGCAGGCGCGGTCAGGAGATGCGGGCAGATGGCTCTCGCATCGGCAAGGCCGAAACCTTCGCCAAGACCTTCGTTGAGGCTTGCTGCATTGACAGCAGTGAGGAGGAGCCCGCGCTCCTCGCTGCCGACAAGGGCGAACGGGCGGTCATCCGGTAACGGCGCTTCTCCGCTCTCCGCTCTCTCCCGCTTCAGCCGCTCGATGGGAAGATGCGGCAGAAAGACGGACACGTAACGACTCATGACTGAACTCCACGATGAAACTTTTGCCTGCCGCTTCGCCCCGGCAGCGCTCAAGCGTGAGCTGCCAGGAAGCGGCACCCGGCGCATTTGCATCGAAGGATGCAGCCCTGCTCCTCTTGGCGGCGACGCGCCAGCGAGTGAGCGTTCCGGGAAGCCCTGCTTGCTGATGGCTCGACAGCAACAGGCACGGCGTGCTCGCGGCTTGCGCGGCAAGGCTAAGGCGGCGGGTGACGAGCGGCGCCTTGATTTCGATTTGTACAAGCGCCGCGATGAGCGCGCGGCTCTTTAGGCCTTCTTCAAGCGCCCAGGCTGCGTCTTGCGCCGTCCGCGCCTCGACGATGAGAAGGCACGCAGGGTCGAGGCCGAGCGCACAAAGTCCAGGCCCGTAAGGCCGTCCCCATTCGAACGCGGCACTCTTGGTGAGGCACCACAAAATGAGGCTTCGCCGTTTGGCCTTGGCCGCAGCTTCGGCGACTGCCGCGAGGGCTAAGCCGAGCGCGGCGGGATAATCGCGATAGGAAGCCGCCTTGATCTCATGGACCCCGCCTTGCCTGAGCTTGGTGAGGGGAAGCTCCCTTCCTCTGAAAGGGGGAGGGTCGGGGAGGGGGTCGGACCTCCGCAAGATGGCAATGCGACCCCCACCCGGCGATGGCCAAAAGCCATCGCCGTCCTCCCTCTTGCCGGGAGAGGGGTGGAGTAAGCGCTCGGGAGAAGGAGATAGAGAGCAGGCGGGGTGGGGAAGGGCCGTGCCCGGTGCGGGGGGGATGGCCAGGGACACGGGAACCTGCTCGAGAGCGCGGATCGAAGCACGCAACTGCTCAATCAGAACCCTCCCCCTTGCCCCGCCTGCTCTTTCAACGCCAGCCGGCGGAACGAGGAGACCTTCTGCACCGCCTGGAACGTCGTTACGCAACGCAACACACCTCAACTCTCGTTCCTGTTTTGTTCTAACCAGAATCGGGACCAGAGTCAAGGTGGGCTCCCCGACGACTGCCCACCGGTTGGCTCATGCCGCCTGCCGTCTTTGACGCAGCCGCCAAGCCCCTAATCCTCCATATTCTCCGCCTAAGACGGGCCTAGTTTCGAGGGAGCCAGGCCTGTTGCTGCGGGGCGCACAAAGGCACCAATTCTCATCGACGCTTGCTCTGGCGATCGCGGGCTCCGTTGCCCTTGCGCCGGCCGCTCTCGCCCATCCCCATGTTTGGGCAACGGTCCGCTCGGAGATCCTCCTCGGCCCCAATCACCAGATCACCGGCATCCGCCACGCCTGGACCTTCGACGAGTTCTACACCGCCATGGCGGTCGAGGGGCTCGATACCAACAAGGATGGCGTCTACTCGAAGGAAGAGCTGCAACCGCTTGCCAAGGTCAATGTCGAGTCGCTCAAGGACTTCGACTACTTCACCTTCGTTCACTTCGAGGGCGAGGACGACAAGATGCTGCCGCTCAAGCCGCCGGTAGACTATTGGATCGACTACGACAAGAACGTGCTCACGCTGCACTTTACGCTGCCGCTGGAGAAGCCGGTCGATACCCACGGCAAGCCGGTGCAGGTCGATGTCTATGATCCCTCTTTCTTCGTTGCCTTCGGCTTCGCCACCGAGAAGCCCGTCACTTTAACGGGCACCGACACCAAAGGCTGCACTGCCGACATCACCCTGCCTGATCCAGAGACCACTGCCGACACCAAGGCCTTGACCGAATCCTTCTTCAGCCAGCTTGGGCCGAACTCCAATTTCGGATCGCAATTCGCCCAGACCGCGACGGTCAAATGCAAGGACTCGCATCTATGAGAAGTAGGACCGCCGGCTTTACTAGCGCGATCTTGGTTGCTGCTCTCTCGCTTTTCGTCGTCGCGACAGCAGCGCAGGCGGAGTTTAAGCCAATCAGTCCTTTCGCGGCGACGGAGGTCGCTCCAGGCCCGCCTTCAGCCTTTGGGCCGCCGGCGGCTGCTCCGTTTCAGGCATCGGGGCCGCTGGGCCGTGTCTTCGCCTGGGTGCTGGACAAGCAGCAGAGCCTGCAGCGAACTCTGGCGATGAGTGTCAAGTCTCTCAAGACCGACAATCCTCTCGCCGGCGCGCTCACGCTTGCCGTGATGTCCTTCGTTTATGGCGTGCTGCACGCGGTGGGGCCTGGGCACGGCAAGACCATCATCTCCTCCTATGTGGTCGCCAACGAGGAGACCGTACGCCGCGGAGTGATCATCTCCTTCATCGCCGCAGGACTTCAGGCTCTAAGCGCAGTCGTTCTCGTGGGTGTGCTGTTGATCGCACTTGGCGCCACCGGGCTCCAGGTCAATGCCTGGTCGAACCAGCTCGAAAGCATCAGCTACGCCATGATTGCACTCGTCGGCCTTTATCTCTTAGCGGGCCAACTTCGCGGCGTTTGGCGTCGCTGGCAGCATGATGCCCCGGTCACCGTTATCGAGGCTCGCGATGACCATGGCCCTGGCGATCATCACGGTCACCATCACCATCACCACCACGCGCACCACGACCATCAAAATGGCCATGAGGATCATGACCATCACCAACACGCGCCTGGAGAGGCGTGCGATCACATGGTCGATGCGCGGCAGCTCGCGGGACCGTTCTCCTGGCGCAAAGTGATGGCGGTCGTGTTCTCGGTTGGCATCAGGCCTTGCACTGGCGCAATCCTCGTTCTCGTCTTTGCGCTGACGCAAGGACTGTTCTGGGCAGGTGTCGCAGCGACCTTCGCCATGGCGCTTGGCACTGCCATCACCGTTGCGGTGCTTGCCACGCTCGCGCTCGGCTCGCGCGAGCTCGCGCTCAAGCTCGGCGGCGCAAACAGCACCTGGGCCGGCATGGTGTGGACCACCTGCGCCATCGGCGGCGCTACGGTGATTCTGCTATTTGGCGTGCTGATGTTCACGGCCTCTTTGGGCCCTGCGAGGCCCTTCTAAGCCGCCTGCCGGGCACGCCCGGCGCTCTCGAAACAATCTCAGGCTTTAGTGCGTTCACCGCGCAATAGTAAAGCCAGGAGGTTGTTCCCACGAACGAACTTGACGGC
>DASSLP010000214.1:0-10769 GCA_035689365.1 Methyloceanibacter sp. | reverse complement strand
CGCCGTGCACGCTCGGCAAGGAGCTTCGCGCTGTCTCCAAGCAGCCGGTCGAAATCTCTCCGCTTCTGCTCTTGGATGATAGCCTTCTCCTGTTCGCGCGCTTCGACGATTGCGTGGCGGCAATCAATATAGGCTTGGGTGCCTGGGGCACCTTTGGGCCGGCACGCCGCATCATCCTCGCTCGTGATGGGCGGTTGCTCGCCTGCCAAAGCGGTCGTTACGCAGGCGGCGGCTGCCACGATCAACAAAATGCGAAAAAGCCGCATGGGTATTCTCCTAGGACGAATCCTCGCTCGCGATTTTGGCGCTTTGGTGTTGCTCAGTTGGGCTTGAGGCGCAAGGGCAGCGCGTGTGCAATAACGACTTTCAGTCCTGCAGCAGCGTATGCACCGCCACGGCGCTCGATCCGAATGCCGATGTCGCCGGCTGTAGCACGCGTTGCTGCAGTCAGTTCAAGGCCTGTCTCAACATCAGAGGCTGCACTTCGAGTAATGTGAATTGCTTTTGAGTCCGGCCGGCTTCACGATCCCTTGGCGCTAGCCTCGATCTCCGAAAGCTGCTCCTTCAGCATCGCCGGCGACAAGTAATGCATGAAGGCCTTCTCCTTCCCAGCGACATCATAGTGGACCTTGAGCATCAGCCCGCCGAAGGTCTGAACCACCTCCTCCGGCGTCACGCCCTGCTGCTCTGACCCAGGCTCTTCAGGGAAGGGAAAGATCAGTCTGAATACGCTATGGGCGGGTACAACACCGGCTGCGTTAGCCTCGGCGGCGCTCGCTTCTGGAGGATGCGCGAGGCTCGCTTCGCCTTTCGGCATGTCAATGGTCACCGAGAGTGGCATGTCGGGCCCTTCGACATCAGGCTTGAGGATGCCTGACACTCCGGTCAGCGGTTGGTCCGATTTGTTTTCGGCGCTGATCGAGAAGCCCTTGATGCGCACGCCTTCCGGTGTGCCGGTGAAGATGAAGATTGATCGCTCGGCGAGCGGCAGGTCTTTCTGCTCAAAGAACCACACGAGAGAGTCGGGAGACTCGGGAGCCGATGTGGGTGCGACTTGCGCTGGCGTGCCTGCGCGCAAGATGAGGCCGCCTCCGAGCATGAGGCAGCCCAAAACGAGCAGCACCGTCCCTGTGACGATCAGCATCTGGCTGAGCTCAAATCCCCCGATATGACGGGGCAAGGATAGCGCGTTTTCGGTGGCCGGCAGAGGCGGGGATGAGACATCGGCTTGCGAGGCCGCGATAGCGCCCTGCTCCGCTTCCATCTCGGCGCTTGCGGGAAGCGGCGCACGCGCCGGCATAGAAGAGGCAAACCGTGCCCTAAGGCTGGCGGCTCTCTCTCGGGCGAATTCGCGCGCGATTAACCCGGCTCTACCGATCCGCCCGGCGACCGATGGCGCGACGGCGTAGGCCTTGGCTCGCATCCAGGCGAAGGCGGGAGCTAGCGCGGCCCCGGCCGATCTCGTAAACGCCGCTGTCTTGGTGGCAACCACCGACGATCCTGCCGAAAGTCCCTTACCGGCAGCACGCGAAAGATCCGTCGCGCGCGCGCCGATCCCCTCGAAGCATACGGAGAGAAATCTCGCGATTGGGGGCGCGATTTCGTGGACCTTGGTGGAGGTCCAGGCGAAACTAGCCGAGGCTATTCTCCCAGTCTCGCGCGCGCCTTTCGACAGAGCGCTGACGGTTGAGCGCGCCAGAACCACGCTGTTGGCAGCGGCAAATGACGAGCCTGCCGATAGCGCCCTACTCGTCGAACGCGCCATGGCAGCGCCCTTCACGGCGGCAGCCGAAGAGCCCGCCACGAGCGCTTTGCCAGTAGAGTGCGCCATCGCAGAGGTCTTGCTTCCAACAAACGAGAAGCCCGACGATAATCCTCTGCCAGTCGCTTGCGCCGACGTGCCGATCTTTGCAGCGGCGAAAGAGAGGGCCGCGGAAGACGCGCTCCCGGTTGCGCGCGCGATATCGCCGGTCGTTCTTCCGGTCCACGACGCTCCGCGCGCAGCAAGGTTTGCCACATAGCGTACGGCGTCGCGGACCTGCCTCGCCACATAAAGCGCGCTGCCACGAATCTGCCGGCCGACCCACTTGATGCCGCTCGCTGCCAGCGCGTCGAGATAGTTCAGCCCTCCGACTGTCTTGCTCACGACCAGCAAGACCGCCGAGCTGATCGACAGAGCCACGCCGGAGATCGTGCCTGTGACGGCCTGCACCGCGCGCTGGCGCTTTTGCCGTCGCCTGAGCCTGGCTTGCTCCCGTCGCTCAAAGGTCTCTTGGCGCTGGCGCTGGCGTTGCAACCAGCGATCGTGCCGCGCTCGGTCGGCTTGGACGGCGGCGGCCTGATCTCGAAGCCAGCGCTGGTGGTCGGTGAGGTCCTCTTTCGCCGAGCTCAGCACCTGGCCAGAGCGGGCGACCGTCTCTATGACGACGGCAACGGTCTGCTCAAAAGCAATGGATTCGGCGCGATCCTCCTTGTCCTGTGGAGGCCATGCGCGCTTCTCACGCATCGGGCTCGCCATCCCAGATCGCTCCGCTAAGAACCGCGCCCATGGCGAGCCTCATGCCGCACAAGCCGTTGCCGCCTCCTGGGAACGTTCCGAACGCCGTCGCCGGAAGCCCTGTCCCGTTACCCTTGGGCTGAAACACCGCCCCGAAATCAGGCAAGCCTACGCGGCCGTCAGCTCTCCCGCTTACCTCACATTAACGGCCAAAACCTGATGACGGCCTAACATTTTATCCTTTTATGTGCCACACGGCGAGGCTTCCCGGTGCCGAGCCGCCGCCACTAGTTTCCAGCAGTAGTCGCCCCCACCTTTCCTGCGGCCTTTGGCAAAGCCTAGATTGGAGTCCATACGTGACGGAGCCTTCGCGTTCTCTCAGCCGTGCGCTGACTATCGGCGCGCTTCTTGCCCTCCTACTCCTGCCTCAAAGCGCCTTCCCCGAGGGCGAGACGCACCCGCCGCAGCAGGCGAAGGCAGACCAGCAGGCCATCCCTGACAAGCATGACGAAGGCAAGGCAGCGGACAAGGCGGCGACCGGTGCCGACCAAATTCCGCCTGCATCGACCACGCAGCACCCCATCACGCTTGCGGGCACGACTTTTTTCTACAGCGCAACGGCTGGCACAATCGCGCTTCACAATCCTGAAGGAAAGACGCTCGCAAATGTGTTCTACGTCGCCTACACGCGCGAGCCTGAGGACGCCAAACGTCCTGTGACTTTCGTCTTCAATGGCGGGCCCGGGGCCGCCTCGGCCTACTTGCACCTTGGCGCCATCGGTCCAAGAGCCGTCGAAGTGACGGCCAAAGGGGAGGTCGTAGGGCCGCCCCCTCGCCTCGTCGACAACGATGCGAGCTGGCTCGATTTCACCGATCTCGTGTTCGTCGATCCGGTCGGCACCGGCTATAGCCGGGCAAGCTCAGGCGAGGACGAGGACAAGTTCTGGGGGGTCGAGCACGACACCGACTCGCTCGCCGATTTCATCAGGCTCTATCTCATCAATGCCAGCCGCATGTCATCGCCGGTGTTCCTGGCCGGCGAGAGCTATGGCGGATTCCGCGCGGCAACCATCACGCGCGCATTGCAGAAGACCGGCAGCATATCGCCAAGCGGGCTTGTGCTCATTTCGCCAGCCCTCGAATTCGCCCTCCTGAACGGCCAGGATTACGACCCCCTCCATTGGGCCCTCGCTCTTCCCTCTTATGCTGCGGTCAATCTCGAGAGCAAAGGCGTCACGGGACGCGACACGCTTGGCGCTGCGCTCAAAGACACGGAGCGCTACGCGCTCTCCGACTATCTCGTGGCGCTCGCCTCAGGCGCGAAGCGAGGGAGCGATACGGCGAGCGAGACCGTGGCGCGGCTGACCGGCCTGCCGGTCTCCTTCGTCAAGGAAAATCTCGCGCGCATATCGCCGGGCCGCTTCATCAAAGAGTTCGATCGCGACCACGGCCAGGTGCTGAGCCGCTACGACGGCAGCATCAGCGGACCTGATCCCGACCCAGCGAGCGCATGGCCGCACGGGCCTGATCCCGTGCTTGATTCCACCGTCCCGCTGTGGACGGGGGCCTTCGTGCAATATGCGCAAGGCGAGCTCGGCTATAAGACCGACGCAAACTATCGACTGCTCAATCGCGAGGTGCGGTCGAAATGGGACTTTGGCACGAGCCCGACGCGACAGGGCTACGCCGGGGTGCTCGATGACCTTCAGGAAGCGCGCGCCAGCAACAAGTCGCTGCAAGTTCTCATTGCCGCAGGTTACACCGACCTCATCACTCCTTATCTTGCGGCGTCCTATCTCGTGAATCAGCTTCCTCCGCTCGAAGGCGCAAGCGCGATCACAGTCGAAAACTACCCCGGCGGCCACATGCTATATCTCCGCCCCGACTCGCGCCGCGCGCTTAAGGAAGACGTCGAAGCGATGTATGAAAAGGCGCTGAAATCCTCGCCCCAGGGATAAGGGGTTGGTGATCCTTGCGGATCGGCTAAGATATCGATTCGGGGCCGCGCGAAAATGAGGGATCCCGCCGTGGCAATGCGAAGCGCAATGCTGGCTATGCTCCTGCTCGCCACAGCGGGCTCGGTCGCTCCTGCCGGGGACCAGCCGACAGCGACGACGCCAGCGGCCCCTGATGCCGTGCAATGGGCAGAGTTTCAATCGCCAGAGCGGGGCTTCGCCGTCTCCTTCCCAGGCCAGCCCAAAGTCACGACCGCCCCGGTCGAGGGGCAAAACCCACTGCTGCAATACGACTTCCAGGTGAGCGTAGGCGCCGACACGGTCTATAGCGTCGTTGTGTTCGAATACCCTGACGGCAAGGCGCCGAGCCGGCTCGATAACGACTATTACGTTAGGCTCGTGAACGCTTACGCCAAGGGCAGCGAGTCACGGCTCCGCAAGCGCGGACCTGTCACCCTAGCCGGCCGGTCGGGCTTCGAAGCCATCGCCGACGACGGCAAGGGCAAGCTCAATCACCTCATCGACATCGTGCCAGCCGGAAACCGCATCTACATGCTCGCCACAGCGGGACCAAGGAACCATGCGACCGGCGACGACGCCGAGCGCTTCCGGGATTCGTTCCGGCTGCTCGGCAACGAGGCGCAGCCTCAATCGCAATCCGCGGCCACTGCCCCTGCCCAATAGCACTCAAGTCGACGCTGGCCTACGCAGCTCTTCGACAAAGCTCTGTAGGTCTCGCGACGGCGCCGTGGTGAACAGGCTTACGCCGATTGTCACCAAGAAGCCGACCGGGACGGCGAACAGGGCGGCAAAGTCGCGGGAGACGCCCCACCAATTGGCCACACCCCTCGCCGTCCCCTCCCATGTCGCCAATATCGCCTCTCTCGCTACCGGATCGGCGAGATAGTAGCTCTGCCTAAGCGCCGCGTAATTTGCCGCCTGATCTTGTGTCGCGTTGGAGAGGAAGCTCGATGTCTCGTAGAAGGCGAACGGGACGTAGCGCGGCGCGAGCATGTAATAGATGCAAACGACGAGGCCGGCGAGCATACCTGCGAGCGCCCCTTCGCCCGTCGCGCGCTTCCACCAAATGCCGAGCAGGAGCACGGGGAGAAAGGCGCTTGCGGCAAGCGAGAAGGCTATGCCGGCGAGCGTCACCATCATTCCTGGCCAGGCCATCGCGGCGGCCGCGGCCAGCCCCGCTACAAGCACGATTGTCAATCGAGCAACGAAAAGCCGGCTTCCCGTCGAGGCGCTGAGGTGCATGCCCTTAAAATAAATATCGTAGGAAAGCGCGTTAGCTATGGCGAGCACAAGACCGCTTGCAAGTGCGAGACAGGCAGAAATGCATCCAATTGTGACCAGCACGAAGGAGATGATTGACGCGGTGTCGGACGCGTCCGCCGGCGCGCTGTCGAACAAGGGAAGATAGGCCGGAGCCGCAAGGCACAGAGTCGCAGCGAAGACCAGCGCGAGCAGAAACGACGTGCGCGCCTCCGAAACCGAGCGTGAGACGAAGCTTCGCATCAGAAGATGCGGCAGCGAGGCGATGCTGGTGGCGAGACAAAACGCAAGGGCAAAGCGGTTGATTGGATCGGCTGCTGAAAACGTCTCGCGCTTGAAGTGCGAAATCGCGGCGTCAAGCGCACTGGCTTCAGGAAGCCAGGTTCCGTGCTGCCACAACAGGATGGCGAGCGCCGCAAGAGAGACGAGCAACAGCACCGCATATTGAGCCGCCTGACTGCGGCTTGCCGAGCGCATGCCCCCGATGATCGTACACAACAGGACCATCGCCACGCTGACCGCGAGCGCCGTGGGTGCATCGACCCCGAAGATCGGCCCAACAAGAAGCGCAACACCTAGGATCGCAAGCGCCAGGGCGGGGAACGAGCACAAGACAACGGCGACGACGGCGAGCGGACGCAATCCAGTCCCCCCGAAGCGCTCGCCAAGAAAATCGGGAATGGTGTAGCCGCCGAACTTGCGAAGATAAGGCGCGAGCAGAAACGCGATTAGCAAGACACCGCCCGCCCCGCCAATGAGAACGGCAGTCCATCCCTCCCAATCCTGACCGAGCCCACCGGTAAAGCCTGCGAAGGCTAGGACCGCAATGAAGCTCGCAGCAATCGCCATGCCGTTGACCACGGCCGGGACTGACTGCCCCGCGGCGAAGAAGTCCGAGACCGGCCGATGCAAGGCGACTGCGCCCGCCTTGGCGTAGATCGCCAACGCGACTAGGACCACGACTTGAATCGCGAGTGTCATCACACTCCCCTTTTTCGCTGCTCAGCGCCGGTCTAGATGCGCTGCTTAACGCGCTAGCGCACTTTCCGTACGTGGAGCGCCATTGTTAATGTGCCGCGGCGCCTGGCGCTACTTGAGCGTTCCGTCCGCAGGCCGCGGGGCGACATCGCGCAGAAGCTGGGCGAACTGGACGAAGTCTCCTTTGCGCGGCGACGTCTTGCGCCAAGCGAGCCCGATCTCGCGCTTGGGCTCAGGCGCGTTGAAGCGCAACAGCCTGATGTCGCCGCTGGTATGGATCTCGCTCGCAATCGCCATCTCCGGCAGAAGCGTGATGCCGTAGCCATTGGCGACCATCTGCACGATGGTGGCAAGGCTCGAGGCGCCGAAGCTGTCGCGAGCCTCCGGCGTCAGCATGTGACAATAAGAGAGCGCCTGATCGCGCAAGCAGTGGCCCTCCTCAAGTAGAAGAAGCCGATCGTGCGCAAGCATGTCGGCGTTGGCGCGGCGCGCCCTCTGATTGCTTCTGGTGGCCTTGGTCGCAAGGATGAATCTGTCGTCGAACAAATGAAGTGTCTCGACCTCGGGGTCGTCGATGGGCAGAGCGGCGAGGATGAGATCGAGGTCGCCGGTCACGAGCTCCCGCACGAGATTGGCGGTCAGCGTTTCGCGGAGCTGCAGGTTAAGCGTCGGGAAGCGCCGTTGCAGCTCTGGCAAGGCGGCCGGCAACAGGTAAGGCGCAATGGAAGGAATCGCTCCTAATTTCAGCACACCCGACAACACGCCCTCTTGATGCTTGGCGTAGTCGACGAGATCGCGCACCGAGGCGAGGATAGTCCGTGCGCGCCGCGCGATCTCTTCGCCCTGCTCGGTAAGCTCGATACCTGTCTTCCGTCGCTCGACGAGGCTGATCTGAAGCTCGTCCTCGAGCTCCTTGATCTGCATGCTGAGGGCAGGCTGGCTGACCGCGCAGGCCTCAGCGGCATGGCCGAAGTGGCGCGTTTCCGCCAAGGACTCGAGATAACGCAACTGCCTGAGCGACACCACGGCGATAAGAGCGGCTTATGCTTCCTATAAGGAAATACGATTGGAAGTTATCACGCCCAGGAAGGATATTGAAAGCGTAGAGCTGGACAGCCGAATTCCGGGTTCGCAAAACGCTTCGGTTGCACCGGCCATGCTTGGCCCCAACTCGCGGAAGGAGATCTTCAAATGCGTGAGTGGCACAAGCCGACGATCGAGGAGACGGAGTCCGGCATGGAAGTCACGAGCTACCTGCCGGCAGAATTGGATCGCGCTTAATCCGCCCTTCTCATCTCGGAAACAGACAAGCGGCGATCAGGCGTGATGCTTGGTCGTCGCTTCGTCTTTTTCGGGGAGCCTGCGCGAGCGGCTTTTGGGATTGCCAAACCTTCCATTCAGATTTCCTTAATGTGGTATCCATCCAGCGTTCATGAACGCATCATGCGCTGCTCATTGGGTCTACCTACATTACGCAAGACAAAGTAGGTTACGACCGGTGCCCGAAGAAGTGGCTGGTAATTTCGAGATGTTGTCGGCCATTGATGCGCTCAAGGCAGTCTCGTCGACTAACTGCTACGCGGATTCCTCGCCAAGCACCGGGCACCGTGGGAGGTAATGCCGTGACCAAGATCATGAGTCCTGAGGAGCTTGAGCAAGAGCTTCGCGCCATCGGCGCCGAGCGCTATCACGACAAGCATCCCTTCCATAAATTGCTGCATGGCGGAAAGCTGAATAAGGGCCAGGTGCAGGCCTGGGCGCTCAACCGCTACTGCTATCAGTCGGCGGTGCCGCGCAAAGACGCGGCTCTGATGAGCCGGTGTCACGACCGTCAGCTTCGGCGCGACTGGATCCATCGCATCATGGACCATGACGGTTACGGCGAGGAGGAAGGCGGCATCGAGCGCTGGCTCGTGCTGACCGACGGGCTCGGGCTCGATCGCGACTATGTCATTTCGCGGAAAGCTGCCCTGCCCGAGACGGTTTTCGCCGTTGAGGCTTATGTCAATTTCGTACGGGAGAAGACGCTGGTCGAGGCGGTCGCTTCCTCGCTTACCGAGCTGTTCGCGCCGAAGATTCACAAGGAGCGCATCGCCGGCATGCTCGAGAACTACGATTTTATCAGCGACAAGGTGATGGCCTACTTCAAGCGCCGGCTCACGCAGGCGCCGGACGACGCGAATTTTGCCTTGGAATATGTGAAGCGCAACGCGCGCACGCCCGAGGCGCAGAGCGCCGCGCTCGATGCGCTGCGTTTCAAATGTAATGTGCTGTGGGCGCAGCTCGATGCGCTCCACTATGCCTATGTCGAGCCCGGGCTGATTCCGCCCGGCGCCTTCGTGCCGGGCAAGGCATGAGTGATGAAACCTCGTCGCCCGGACGGCTCGTGGTCGGTCCGGAGACGCGGCCAAAGTTGCCGGCCTATCTCAAGCTCCGCCACGATGCGGGGCGAGGCCGTTGGATCTTGCTGGCGCCGGAACGGGTTCTGACGCCGGACCAAACAGCCGTCGCGGTGCTCAAGCTCTGCGACGGCATCAGAACCGTGGAGGAAATTGTCGAGGCCTTGGCCAAGGAATATTCGGCAGCGAAGGACACGATCCGCGCCGATGTGATCGATCTGCTCCAGGGCCTCGCCGACAAGGGATACGTAAAGGGATGAGCGAGGAGCTTAAGGGAAACGGCCATTGCCAAACGCTCGCCATCGACGATGAGCCGACCGCGGGCGTGGTTGGCAGCAAGGAGGAGACCGCGGCGCTTTGCGCCCGCGCGCCGGTGGGCCTGCTCGCCGAGCTGACCCATCGCTGCCCGCTGCAATGCTCTTATTGCTCGAATCCGATCGAGCTAGAGCGCGTCAACAAGGAGCTTTCCACCGAGACGTGGGTCTCGGTGATGCGCCAAGCCGGCGAGATGGGCATCTTGCAGGTGCACCTGTCAGGCGGCGAGCCCACGGCGCGGAAAGACCTCGAGCAGATCGTCTCGGCCGCGTCCGAGTCAGGCCTTTACTCGAACCTGATCACTGCCGCCGTCACGCTCAATCGCCGGCGCCTCGAAGACCTCAAGGCACGCGGGCTCGACCATGTGCAGATCTCTTTCCAAGATGTCGACGCCGAGAACGCGGAGCGGATCGGCGCCTATCCCGGCGCCACCCAGAAGAAGCTCGACGTCGCCCGCTGGGTGATCGAGCTCGGCCTGCCGCTTACCGTCAACGCTCCGATTCACCGTCAGAACATCCACAATGTGGGCCGCTATATCGAGCTTGCGTTGAAGCTCGGCGCGCAACGGCTCGAGATCGCCCATGTGCAGTATTACGGCTGGGCGTATCTCAATCGCGCGGCTCTGATCCCGACCTATGACCAAACTATTCAGTCGATCGAGCTGGTCGAGCGCGAGCGCGAGCGGCTTAAAGGCGTGCTCACCATCGACATGGTGGTTCCCGACTATTACGCGAAGCGCCCGAAGCCTTGCATGGGCGGCTGGGCCAAGGGCTTCATGAACATCACCCCAGCCGGCAAGGTGCTCCCCTGCCATGCCGCAGAGACCATCAAGAGCCTGCACTTCGACAATGTGCAGGATCGCCCGTTGCTCGACATCTGGCTAAACTCGGACGCCTTCAATGCCTTCCGCGGCACGTCATGGATGAAGGAGCCCTGCCGGTCTTGCGCTTTCCGCGAGATCGATTTCGGCGGCTGCCGTTGCCAGGCCATGGCGATCACCGGCGATCCTCGCAATACCGACCCCGCTTGCGCGCTCTCGCCCTATCACGGCGAGATGGTTCGGCTTGCGCGCGAAGAGGCGGCGAAACCGCCCAAGCCGTTCATCTATCGCAATCCGCGCAACGCCGTCGAGGTGGCCAAGGGCGAGACGCGTCCGCTAGTCCCGGCGGAATAAGCATCCCTTTAGGACGGCGACATCGAGAAGCTGACGAGATGACCGCGGCCACCCGCCTTCACGGCTACCTTCAGGGAGTCGCCTAGTGATGAGACGCATGCTCATGGTGGCGGCAGCCAGTTTTGCGTTGGCACTGGCCGCTACAGCCCCGTCGATCGCTGCCGCGGACG
>DASSLP010000213.1:0-4713 GCA_035689365.1 Methyloceanibacter sp. | reverse complement strand
GAAAATTCCGCTTGGGCGCAGGTCTTTCAAGGGGGAGAGTCTAACGTGTCGGTTGAGTCAATCGTGCGCCGCCAGGGTGGCAAGGAAAAAGCCGCCCGCCTTTGACGAGGTCGAGCGGCGAGTTTGTTGTAGGAGTAATTGAGATAGGGCGAGAATCATGTGGGGGGCGCAATGCCCAAAAGCCACAACGCAAAGAAAGCGCGGCCCGCTGGCTTTCCGACAAAGCTACCTCACACGCGCGCTAAAAGCCGCGCGACAAGCTGGGCAAGTTACCATTCGGGCCGAAATCGACCGAGACGGCAAGATCTCCCTCACCTTCAGCGGTGAGCAACCGACTCGGCCACCATCCGCAAGAGACTGGGACGAGGCGCTTAGCGATGATCGCTAAGCGCGCGTACCCCTATCTCTGCCGTGACAGCGACCGCCATGGGCGAGTTCGTTATCGACTCCGCGTGCCTGGTCGCAAGGCACTCACGATTAAGGGTCAGTTCGGCTCAAGCGAGTTTGCAGAGAACTACCGAGCTGCGGTGGAAGATCATTCACCGAAACAAGTTCGCTTCGCTGGAGAGGCCGGAACCTTTAACCGGCTCGGCAGCGAGTACCTCCACTCAGCGGCGTTCACCAGTTTGGCAGCGGAAACGCGGCGGACGCGGCGATATTGCGTTGAGAAGTTTCTCGACAGATTTGGCGACTTGTCCGTGGCCAATCTCGAACGGCGCCACGTTCAGAAAATCATCGATGACTGCAAGCCGGGACAATCGCGCATCGTGCTATCGATGCTTCGCGCGCTCATTGCTTTAGCAATTAGGAACGGTCATCGAGAAGACGATCCAACGATCGGAATTAAGCGACCTAAGATCAGTAGCGAGGGCTGGCACACTTGGACCGAGGAGGAGATTGCCCAATACGAGGCGAGGCACCCGGCAAGATCGCCCGCACGACTCGCCTTTGCTCTTGCCCTCTACACTGGCCAGAGATCGGCGGACCTTATTCGCATGGGCCGCCAGCACGTTCGGGACAACAAGATCAACGTGGCTCAGCAGAAGACGCAAACGCGCCTATGGATTCCTTTGGACCCAAGATTGCTAGAAGTTATCCAAGCCACGCCATCGGAGCATTTGACATTCATCGTTTCTGAGCACGGGAAGCCATTCGCGACGCCCCCTACATGGTTTGCGTAAGGCATGCCGTCGGCGGCTTGCAGAAGCTGGATGCACCGTTCACGAGATCAGGCGATCTCGGGCCACAAGTCGATAGCTGAGGTTAAGCGATACACTCCCGCCGTCGATCAGAAAGCGATGGCTGAACGAGCCATAGCGAGAACATTTACTACCCACATTACTGTTCCTCACTACCCACAGGAGAAAAAGGCTTGAAGTTTCCGCCTCTTGCATCAACTCTCATGTTCACCATGGAAGCACGATGCTATAGAGAGGCGGTTGCCTGCAATGGGCGCGGCAGCCATGTTCAGCGCGGAAGCGCTCAAAACATTTGCCCTCCCGCGCCGGAGATTTCGGACGTGAACAAGATCAAGGTGAAGAACCCGGTCGCAGACCTCTCCGGGGACGAGATGACGTTGGTCATCTGGCAGATGATCAAGGAGAAGTTGATCGAGCCTTATCTCGATCTCCCGCTGCTCACGTTCGACCTCTCGATCCAAAACCGCGACGCCACCAACGACAGGGTCACGATCGAGGCCGCGCACGCCATCCAGGCCTGCGGTGTCGGCGTTAAATGCGCGACCATCACCCCCGACGAGGCGCGGGTGAAGGAGTTCGGGCTGAAGAAGATGTGGAAGTCGCCGAACGGCACTATCCGCAACATCCTTGGCGGCGTCATCTTCCGCGAGCCCATCATCTGCAAGAACGTGCCGCGGCTCGTGCCGGGATGGACGAAGCCGATCGTCATCGGCCGTCATGCCTACGGCGATCTCTACCGCGCGACAGACTTCCGCGTCCCAGGTAAAGGCAAGCTCGCCATCAGCTTCGTGGGCGAGGACGGGACCAAGATCGAGCACGAGGTACACGAGTTCAAAGGCGGCGGCGTCGCGCTCGCCATGTTCAATCTCGACGACTCGATCCGCGACTTTGCGCGCGCCGCGTTCAACTACGCGCTCGCCCGCAACATGCCTGTCTACCTCTCGACCAAGAACACCATCCTCAAGGCCTATGACGGCCGCTTCAAGGACCTCTTCGCCGAGGTCTTTGCGGCCGAGTTCAAGCCGGAGTTCGAGAAGCGCGGGCTGACTTATGAGCATCGCCTGATCGACGACATGGTCGCCGCCGCTTTGAAATGGTCAGGCGGCTATGTGTGGGCCCTCAAGAACTACGACGGCGACGTGCAGTCGGATACGGTGGCGCAAGGGTTCGGCTCTCTCGGGTTGATGACGAGCGTGCTGATGACGCCCGACGGCAAGACGTTGCTCGCCGAGGCTGCCCACGGCACGGTGACGCGCCACTATCGGCAGCACCAACAAGGGCGTGCCACTTCGACCAACGCCACCGCGTCGGTTTTTGCCTGGACCGGAGCGCTCAAGCATCGCGCCAAGCTCGATGACAACGCCGAGCTCTTGTCCTTCGCCGAGACGCTTGAGCAAGTGGTGGTCAACACCATCGAGGCTGGCTTCATGACCAAGGACCTCGCTCTTCTCGTCGGCGCCGATCAGAGCTGGCTGTCGACGAGTGGCTTCCTCGACAAGATCGACGCCAATTTGCGCCAGGCCATGGCCGACCGCGCCGCCGCTTGAGCCGGCGCGGGACCTACTTCACCGTGAAGTAGAAATCCTCGCGGCCCGAGACGGAGCCGTAAACAAAGGGACGCTGCCGGTTGCCGGTTGCATCAAGCACATCGTCGGTGACGAGACGGAAGGGTTTGCCGATTTCGAGGTTGGGTTCGGTCAAGCGCGCGATCACGGCGGCGGCAAACGGGCTAGGGCCGCCGGCGCCATCTCTCGGCCACATTGCCGTCTTCGCGGCATAGACCACGAGCGTGCCACCTTCCGGCTCGATGCGGGCGAGACCTCGCGCCACGGAGCGAACGGCGAGGCTCCGTTGCATCGACTGGCCAAAGGGATTGTCACGGCAAGCATCGAGCATCACGAGCTTCAGCTTCTTGGCGCCTGCAACCGCATCGAGTACGCGCTTTAGGGAAATGGCCTCATCGGGCGCGTCGCGATCTGATTTGAGCCTCGCATCGACTGGCACGAGGTAATTGGTGCCGCCGATCTCGATGCCGTGGCCCGCATAATAGACGACCGCCCAATCGGCGGAGTCGGCCTCCTCTTGAAACTCTTGCAGCGCCCGCGCCAGGTTTGCGCGTGTCGCGTCCTCCACGAGATGCACGCTTCTGAATCCTTCGTCGCGCAAGAACTGTGCAATCGCCTGAGCATCGTTGGCCGGATTGGGAAGCGCCGGAACATTGTCATACGCCGAATTGCCGATGACGAGCGCCACACGCGTGCCGAGTGCCACGCTTGGCGCCGGGCTTGGCACGCCGGCGGGTTGTTGGGGTGCTGCGGCCGCGGCAGGTTGACCGGCGAGCGCCGCCTTGGCCGCATCGAGATTGGCCTCGATGTCGGTAAAGTCGGGGCGGAGTGTGCGCGCCTGTTCGAGATCCTCTATTGCCTTCGCGTATGCCTCGGCTTTCAGGTAAGCTAGTCCGCGACTGCGATAGACATAGGTCTTTGACGGATCGCGTTTCAGCACATCGTCGTAATCGAGGATCGCCTTGTCGTATTGGCCGAGCGAAACGAGCGCGTCTCCACGGTTATCGAGGGTGTCGACCAAGTTCGCATTAAGTTTGATTGCCGCGTCGTAGTCGGCGACCGCCGGCTCGTACTCGCCGCTCGCATGGTGAACCCAACTGCGCCCCGCATAGGCCTCGGCCATCGTAGGAACGAGCCGAATGGCCTCGGTGTAGAACGCGATCGCGCCGTGGAAATCGCCGCTAATATAGGTGAGGCGCCCCAGATAGAAATAAGCGACCGCTCGATTGTAGGCAGGCTCAGCAACTCCACGTTTCAGAATGGCCTGGCAAGCTTCATAGGCGCGCGATCTGTCCGCGCCCGTGCACTCGTCCCAGATTTTATCGGCCTGCGCGGCGCTCGGCAAAACCGCAAGCAACGCGGCGAATGCCATGCTCATCCACGCAAAAGAGCGCATGATCCCTCGATCCGCCCATGGCCCGCCGGCGAGACCAGCCTATCAGAGAAACGGTGACGCTTTCTGGGCAGAAGGAGCTTCGGCGTCACAGGAACAACGCGCGCGCTGGCGACCTGCGAGTCCAGTCTAAGTGACGGTCCGCGCCTTGCGTTTGCGGTCTTTTCGCTGCGCCGGCTCGTTATCCAGGGCCCGCGTCTCAGCCATTTTCCGAATGCTTTCCATGACCTCTGGATGGCGGCGGCCAAGGCGCGCCAAGGACCCGCTATCGAGCACATAGACGCGGCAGCGCGTCTGGGCGACCACGTCATGCTTGTGATGCCGATGCTCGAGCAGCGCCATCTCGCCGAAGAAGTCGCCCTCTTTTAAGACTACCTGGCGGCTAGGGATGATCTCGACGACCGCCTCGCCGCTCGCGATGATGAACATCGCATCGCCAGCATCGTGGGCGCGGACCATCGGCACGCCGGGCATAAAGGTGCGCGTGTAGAGCAACTTGGTAATCTCGGCGATCTCGCTGTAGTCCATCGAGGCGAACAGCGGCACCCGGGCAATC
>DASSLP010000212.1:0-6635 GCA_035689365.1 Methyloceanibacter sp. | reverse complement strand
CGGCAGGACGCGACATTGAGGAAGGCGACCCGGCCGAAGGCTGCCAAACGCCGAACAGGACCGATCAGTGCTGCATCCTGGTGAAGCGCGCCGACGAACAGAGACAGCAGCTCGGCTCCGGCGTGGCGATGCGTAATGTCTGTCCCGGCTTTTTCTCGAAGATGGTCATGGCGCACGAGATGCGATACTATTTCGGACTGCGTCACATCAACCATAACGGGGTGCAAAACATCATGTTCTCCAATGCCGCCGGCAACAACTGGGCGGATTGGGGGCTGTTCGGTTATTACTTGAATGCCGAACCCACCTTCACGCCGAGAGACAAGAGGAATCGTGGCGCCTTCATCGTCGACCAGCTGCGCAACGAGCTTTAGCCGCGTGAGGTGGCGGGATGTGAGGCGCTGAAATTTGGGAAAACTTAAGCGGCGACTTCGGATTCGTCTTCCGGGTTGCGCAGCACGTAGCCGCGGCCCCACACCGTCTCGATATAGTGCTTGCCGCCGGTCGCCGCTGCGAGCTTTTTGCGCAGCTTGCAGATGAACACGTCGATGATCTTGAGCTCCGGCTCGTCCATGCCGCCATAGAGGTGGTTCAGGAACATCTCCTTGGTGAGCGTGGTGCCTTTGCGGAGCGAGAGCAGCTCGAGCATCTGATATTCCTTGCCGGTCAGGTGCACGCGCTGGCCGTTAACGTCCACGGTCTTGGTGTCGAGATTGACCTTCAAGCCCCCCGTCTGAATCACCGATTGAGCGTGCCCCTTGGAGCGGCGGACGATGGCGTGAATGCGGGCGACTAGCTCGTCCTTGTGGAATGGCTTGGTCATGTAGTCGTCGGCGCCGAAGCCCAAGCCCCGCACCTTGTCCTCGATCCCGGCCATACCCGACAAGATCAGGATGGGAGTCTGCACCTTGCTCACCCTGAGCGTCTTGAGCACCTCGTAGCCGCTCATGTCGGGGAGGTTGAGGTCCAGCAAGATGATGTCGTAGTCGTAGATCTTGCCGAGGTCGACGCCCTCTTCGCCGAGGTCCGTCTTATAGACGTTGAAGCCTTCCGACTGCAGCATCAGCTCGATGCTTTGCGCAGTGGCGCTATCGTCCTCGATCAGAAGAACCCTCATTTGAAATCCCCCGTCGTCCTAAAGCCTGGTTATCCCCTGACCCATAACGCCACGCAGATTGGTTAATTCGAATCAACAAATTAACGGCCAATAGTTAACAAAAGCTTGGCCCAAGGCGAGCGCTAACCATCCGTTCATGAACGCGATCTTGTTAAATGCCGGTCATATGGTTTACCGCCGCTTAAGTCCTGTCGGCGATGATCGGAGGCGAGGGCAGGGGGCTCCGGTCGCGATCTGGCATGGATCGTTCGAGGCTGATTGCCGAGTCCAATCAAGGACATCGGCGATGGGACCTCGTTGGGCCGCGTCTTCTGCCTTAAGGCCGCCATTGGCCGTCGAGCCGCTTGCTGGAAGGTCAGCCGCGCTCGGGTTGTGCCTTGGCGCCGCTGGGAATAATGAGTGGCCATGTAGCGTTGGGGGTGTCGAGTGATGAAGTCGCGTGACGCAGTGATCCGCTTGAAGCGCTTCGAGGTTGAGGAGAAGCGCCGGAAGGTTGCCGAGATCGAGGCCATGATCGGCGACTTTAACCATATGGCTTGCGACCTCGACCGCCAGATCGCGATCGAGCAGGAGCGCGCCGGCATAACCGACGTCAACCATTACGCCTATCCGACCTTCGCCAAGGCGGCGATGCAGAGGCGCAACAATCTGATGGCATCGGCCGCAGACCTCGAGGCTAAGCTCGCAGCCGCCCGCGGCGAGTTCGATGAGGCTTGCGCCGAGCTCAGGAAGATCGAGCTGCTCGAGGAGCGCGACATGGGATTGCGGGTGGATCAGGCCCGTGCGCCCGGTCAATCCGATCTCGAGCCGGTGGGAATCCAGCGCGTTGCGGGCTAGCCCGGCCCTGGTCAGGTAGCGGCGTCTCAAGCCGGCTTCGGTGCTATCATCGGCGCGACAGCAGAAAGGCAGGCGGAGGCCTCATGCCGTCATTCGACATCGTCTCGAAGGTGGATCTCGCCGAGGTCGACAATGCGCTCGCCAACATGACGCGCGAGATGAGCCAGCGTTACGACTTTAAGAACTCGCAGTCGCGCATCGAGCGGAGCGGCGGCGAGATCACACTGAATGCGGACGACGAGCTCAAGCTCAAGCAGATGCACGAGTTGTTGCAGGGCCATCTCGCCCGCCGCAAGATCGACGCCGGCGTCGTCGACTATAAGCCGTTGGAGAAGGCTGCCGGGCAAGCCGTGCGGCAGAAGGCGCTGATCAGGCAGGGCATCGACCGGGAGCTTGCCAAGCGTTTGGTCAAAGAGGTCAAGGACAAGAAGTTCAAGGTGCAAGTGACGGTGCAGGGCGACGAACTCAGAGTTTCGGGCAAGAAGCGCGACGACCTGCAAGCCGTGATCCAGCACGTGAAAGGGTTGCCGGTCGAGCAGCCGTTGCAATATGTGAATTTCCGCGACTAGAGCGGGGTGCGCTCGCGGGGGAAGTGCCGTGTCACGACATGTAGTGTTGTCAGGCTCGATTTTAATTTTGACGGTCGCCCTCATTGCCGGGTGCGCCTGGCGCCCGAGCGGCTTCTCGCTCGGTGGCGGAATGCTCGGCGGCGGCCAATCCACCGCCGATGTCTCCGCGCAAGCGTCAAATGAAAGCACTGGCTCCGTGCCGGTCGCGGCTCCGGCTCCGACTAGGATGTCGATCGCAGCGGCTAAGCCCGTCGATGCCTATGTGCTGCTCGGCGGCCGCATCAAGACCTGCTGGTTCAATGCCGACGCACCGCTTCTGCCCGAGCACGTCTACCGTGCCGATGTCAGCCCGGACGGCAGCAAGGTGCAGATCACCATCCATAAGAAGATCGAGCTCGGCCGCGCCGGCGTGTCGACCTACGCCATCGATTTTAATCAGCAAGGCGGCTACACCATCGTCACCACCGAGAATCGCGGCATGCCGCCCGAGCTTGCCGCCAAGATGGCCTTCGATATCGACCGCTGGAAGCGCGGCGAGACGAATTGCAGCAAGCAGATGCCGAAGGCGGTGACCGCCTCAGGCTCGGCTCCCCGCTAAATCAAGTCCCCAGCAACATCGGCGAAGAGGTGGCGGATGGGCTGGCCGCTCTCCTTAGACATTCGTTGGGCGACGATCAGCCGATGGCATTGCTGCGGGTCGCGCTCGAGAC
Source organism: Methyloceanibacter sp. (assembly GCA_035689365.1). GTDB lineage: Bacteria > Pseudomonadota > Alphaproteobacteria > Rhizobiales > Methyloligellaceae > Methyloceanibacter. The sequence continues at coordinate 3,402 of DASSLP010000212.1, read as the reverse complement.
AAAGCAGGCAGACGGGCTGAGCCGCAGCGAGGTCTAAAGCTTCGCCCAGGTCGAGCAGCGCTTCAGGCTCTTCGAGATGGTTGCGAAAAATGCGCTCGAACGAGTCATGGTCGCCAGAGCGCGCAGCCTCGCGCCCCTGTTTAGGCGTGCCCAGCCCGCGCATATGGCGATAGCCGATGCCCGCCTCCGACAAATGCTGGGCGAGGTGCGTTTTGGAGAATCCCTTTTTGCGCGAGACGGGCGCCGCGCGGATGTCGAGCACGAGCGCAACGCCGGCGTCGCGCAACGCGGCGATGAAGGCGGGCACGCTCGCGCCCTCATAGCCAATGGTGAAGATCGGATGCTGCGCCTTAGCCATGTCTCGCCGAACGCGTCATGCCCGGCCTTGTGCCGGGCATTCGCGGGCGTGACAAGGACGATTGGTGGAAAAGGGCTTAGCCGCCGCGATAGTCCTGGATGCGGGTGGCGCGCAAGCCGGGAAGCCCATGCTTGTCGATGGAGCGCTGCCAGCTCAAGAACTCATCGACGGTCAGCGTATAGCGCTCGCAGGCCTCTTCGAGGCTGATCAGGCCGCCGCGTACGGCGGCAACCACCTCGGCCTTGCGGCGGATCACCCACCGCTTGGTATCCTTGGGCGGGAGATCGGCGACGGTCAGAGGGCTGCCGTCTGGGCCAATCACATATCTGACACGCGGCCTGTAATGCTCGGTCATCGTACTCACAACACCATCTCTCGATGAGCCAACGTTGATCGTGAGACTAACCGGCCCAATTTAAGATTTGCCTAAGCCGTCAGGTAAAGAAAGGCGCAAGGAAATCGCCAAAACTTGCTGAATTATCGGCCCAAATGCGGCTCTTCGGACGCCGTTCGTCTGGCTCCGATCCTGGGTTCTTGCCTTGCCTAGCCTTGCCGCGATCCCTATCTTCGGCCCTTGGGAAGGGCGGGGCCAACACATAGGCATAAGCCTTGTTTGGACCATCCATATTGTCGTTGCCGGCCCGGCGTTATTCGTAAATCCGAGTTTGAGATCAGTGGCATCGTCACAAGCCTCGGCGCTTAACAGTCTTCACCTTCAAGGCCGCCCGGCCGACAACCGGGTCGTCGTCGCCATGTCCGGCGGGGTCGATTCCTCCGTGGTGGCCGCGCTGCTGAAGGCCGAAGGCTATGACGTCATCGGTATCACGCTTCAACTCTACGACCATGGCGAGGCGGTTGGCCGCAAGGGCGCGTGCTGCGCGGGCCAGGATATCCAGGACGCTCGCCGCGTCGCGGATGCCCTTCACATCCCCCATTATGTGCTCGATTACGAGGCGCGTTTCGCCGAAGCCGTAATGGGCGAATTTGCCGACAGCTATCTGCATGGCGAAACGCCGGTCCCGTGCGTTGCCTGCAACCAGAAGATCAAGTTCCACGACCTGTTGCAGATGGCGGAGGGGCTCGGAGCCGCGGCGCTTGCCACCGGACACTACGTGATGAGCAAGCCAGGGCCAGCCGGTTGGGAACTTTATCGCGCCGCCGACAAGGAGCGCGACCAGAGCTATTTCCTGTTCGCCACCACGCCCGGGCAGCTCGCCTTCTTGCGCTTCCCCTTGGGCAATCGCCACAAGGACGAGACGCGCAAGCTTGCGCGCGACTTCGGGCTTGCCGTGGCCGAGAAGTCGGATAGCCAGGACATCTGCTTCGTGCCGACCGGGCGCTACACGCAAGTGATCGAGCGCTTGCGCCCAGGCGCCGCCGAGGCCGGCAATATCGTCCATGTCGATGGACGCGTGCTCGGTCGCCACGGCGGCATCATCAATTACACGATCGGTCAGCGCAAAGGGATCGGCGTCCCTGCCAAGGAGCCGCTCTATGTGCTGAAGCTCGACGCCTCCCGCCGCGAGGTGGTGGTCGGTCCTCGCGAAGCTCTGCGCACGCGCACGCTCAAGCTTCGTAACGTGAATTGGCTCGGCGATGAGTCGTTCGAGGACTTCGCGCGGAGCGGCGAAGAGATCCTCGCAAGGATCAGATCGAGCGGGCCGTTGCAGCCGGCGCACCTGGGCATTGAGGAGGACGGTGTGACGGTCGAGCTCGCTCATGGCGAGGATGGCGTATCGCCTGGGCAGGCTTGTGTGTTCTACGCCGCCAAGGGCGGTGGCGAGCGGCTTGTCGGCGGCGGATGGATCAAGTCCGCCACGGCAAGCCAGTGGTTGGCCACAGACCGCCTTCAGGTCTCCGCTTCAGGCGGACCGGAGGAGGCGTTCGCGGCCGTGTCGCGATAAGCCGCTCTCCAAGGCGGCGCTTCGGTAGGAGAGGGAACATTGGTTTCCAAGTCACCGGTAATGGACACGGCCGCGGTGCGCGATGCCTATCGCCGCTGGGCTCCGATCTATGATTTGACCTTCGGCAAGATCGCCGAAGCCGGGCGCAAGCATGCCGTCCAGATCATTAATCGGCGGCGCGGCCGCGTGCTCGAAGTCGGCGTCGGCACCGGGCTCTCGCTGCCCAACTACGGCAGCCATCTCACCATCACCGGCATCGACCTTTCGCCCGAGATGCTCGCCAAGGCCGAAGCCAAGATCGAGCGGCACGATCTCGACAACGTCGCCGGGTTGCACGAGATGGACGCCGGCGCTCTCGCCTTTCCCGACGAGAGCTTCGACACCGTGGTCGCGATGTATGTCATGACCGTCGTGCCTGAGCCTGAGCGCGTCATGCGCGAGCTCGAACGTGTGTGTGCCACCGGGGGCGAGGTCATCCTCGTCAATCATTTCAGCGAGGACGAGGGCGTGCGCGGCTTCCTCGAGCGGAGGCTTGCTCCCTTCGCCGATCTGATTGGCTGGCGTCCGGTGTTCGACCTAGACCAGGTGCTGGTCTGCGATGATTTGCGGCTTGCCGAACGCCGCTCGCTCCGGCCCTTCGGCTTGTTCACCATGCTCCGCTTCGTCAAGGAGCCTGGCTTCGGCCTCCTGCCGCAAAAGGTACTGGCGCCTAGGCCGCAAGTCCGGGCGCCGGTACGTGTGCCGGCAAGATCGGCTCTGCCGGAGCCGATCAGGGTGAGGATCAAGTGGCAGGTGGCACGCGCGCTCGTGCACTGCCGGCGTTTGCTTGACACTCATTATTGGCGATCTCTATATCGCCGGTTAGCAAGCCAATTGGCGGAGTAATCCGCTTTTCATCAATCCAAGTGGCGGAGTAGCTCAGCTGGTTAGAGCAGCGGAATCATAATCCGCGTGTCGGGGGTTCGAGTCCCTCCTCCGCTACCAGTAAAATCAATTAGTTACTAGATTTGTTCATATTGCATTCCGCGGTGCTGAGGTGCAACACAATGCCGCTCATTTCCAACGATTTCCAATCACACACCGCAACTCCACGCAACATAAACGCGACCATAATAAGGCTGCCCTGGAAATAGTTCGCCG